>JBDHQH010000001.1:0-110821 GCA_039806935.1 Verrucomicrobiota bacterium | reverse complement strand
GCCCGGAAGCGGCGGCGCGATGGCCATTGAACTCGGCTCCGGCTGGCTGGAGTTTGCTTGCCAGTGCGAGGTCGTCGGCCCTTTCTCGGTATTTCATTGTTTCCATCATGACGTCCGGTTATTTTTTCCGTTTATTAAATGATAAAGGCGTTTTCACTGATCTTCCGCCCCTCCACGACCTGGGAAGGCATCGTTCTGGCCCGGCGCGGTGTGGCATTTATTCTGTTCGCCTATCTGGCTCCGTTGCTGGCGCTGATCGCGGCGGGCGAAGCCGCCGGGCTGATCTTCTGGGGCAAATGGATCGGCGCGATTCAGCACTTGCACAAATATGCGGCGGGAGAGATCGTTCTCCTCGAGCTGGGGCTGACGTTGTTGACGATCGGCTTGGTTTTTGTGACTGCATTTCTGCTGCGCTCCTTTGGGGCGACTTTTCACAAGCGGCATACCTTCGCGCAAAGTTTTACCGTGGTGGCCTACGGCCTGGGGCCGCTGTTTTTGTTGCGGTTGCTGAACGCGTTCAGTTTCATTTCTCCCTGGGTGGCGTGGGGCATCGGGCTTTTTTTGACTTGGGGAGCATTATACTACGGAGTGCCCAAAGCGCTCGACCCGGACCCGCCGCAGGCGTTCGGGCTGTTTATTTTGACGTCGTTGCTAACCGTGATGGCAACGGGATTGCTGGCGTTCATCACCGCGTTTTACCTGCAAGGCCGGTTTCCCCGGCTGGAGGCGATGCTCTCTCATTTGAGCGCTTGCCTGCCATTTTGATCGGGCATTGGAAAACCCGGGATCATGCTTTGGAAGAAGTCAATCGAGGGCCGGTGTGAATTCAGGCGCGGCCGAGTTTAACGACACGATCAGCGCCATCTCCACCCCGTTGGGCGAGGGCGGGTTGGCGGTGGTGCGGCTTTCCGGTCCGCAAGCCCTGGCCATCGCGGATGCCTGCTTCGTTCCCCTCGGGCCATCGCCCCGGATGCCCTCAGTCGCTTCATCTCATACTTTGCACTACGGGCGGGTGCGGACGCCGGCAGGGGAAACGGTGGACGAGGTGATGCTCGCGGTGCTGCGGGCGCCGCGCACGTTTACCCGCGAGGATGTGATCGAGATCTCGTGTCACGGCGGAGTGTTGGTCGCCAAAATGGTGCTGGATACGGTGCTGCGAAGCGGAGCGCGGCTGGCGCAACCCGGCGAATTCACCCGGCGCGCGTTTTTGAATGGCCGCATCGATCTGGCGCAGGCCGAGGCGGTGGCCGACCTGATTTCCTCACAGACCGAATTGGCGGTTCACGCCGCCCATGAACAGTTGGCGGGAAAACTATCCGGAAAGGTCAACCAGTTGCGGGATGGATTACTCGAAACCCTGGCCCATGTGGAAGCCCAGCTCGATTTTCCTGAGGAGGATCTCGAGCCGGACACCCGCGAATCGTTGATCCAGCGCCTGGAACAGGCGGCGGCCGGCATGATTCAGTTGCTGCGCTCGGCCCGGGAGGGCCAGGTGCTGCGCCGGGGGATCCGGGTGGTAATTGTTGGCCGCCCCAACGCGGGCAAATCCAGCCTCTTGAATCAACTGTTGGGGCGGGATCGCGCGATCGTCTCCAGCGTCCCGGGAACCACGCGCGATACCATCGAGGAAACGGCGAATATCCGGGGTCTGCCGATGGTGTTCATCGATACCGCGGGGCTTCGCGAAGCTCGGGATGAGCTCGAGGCGGAAGGCATTCGCCGGAGTCGCCGCAGTCTCGAGGCGGCGGAATTGATTCTCCATGTGGTGGATGCCTCAGAACCGCTAAACCCGGAGGATGAGGCGTTCACGCGAGAAATTGCGGGGCGGAAACAAATCGTGATCCGCAATAAATCCGACCTGCCCCGGCGATTGCAGCCGGATCCACCCGGCGCCCGCCACGCGGTGGAAGTGAGTTGCCTGAATGGCCACGGCATGGAAGCGCTGAAGGACACAATCCGCGAGTTGGCCTGGTCCGGGGAAATCCGCGCGGGAATGTTCGAGGTCATGCTGAATTCCCGGCACGAGGAGGCGTTGCGCCGCGGCCACGAGGCCGTGTTCCGGTCGCTCGAGGCTTTGCGGAGCGAGCTCACACTGGAATTGGCGGCCATCGACCTGCGAACCGCAGTGGATTCGGTCGGGGAAATCGTCGGGAAGACCGTCACCGAAGACCTCCTCGATGTGGTTTTCAAACGGTTCTGCATCGGGAAATAGCCCGGCGCGGCGATCGTGGGCGGCCGAAATCTCCACGATTGAGCAAGAATAACCCCGATTTCTAGCCCTGCCAGGAGTAGGCAGTCTTTTGGTTCGCCTTTGACACTCCGGGGAGTTTGGGCCAATTTCCGTCAACTTGCGGCCTGAATCGCTCAACGGCGTGGGCCGTCAGCGGAACCACGAGCATGGGCAAAACTTTAATCATCGCGGAAAAACCATCGGTCGCCGGGGACATCGCCAAAGCGTTGGGCGGGTTTCGGAAGCACGACGAATATTACGAGAGCGACGACTACGTCCTTTCCTCGGCGGTCGGGCATTTGCTGGAGTTGGCCGTGCCTGCCGGGGTGGAGCCAGCGCGCGGGAAATGGAGTTTTACGAATTTGCCGGTAATCCCGCCGCATTTTGACCTGCAACCTTTGGAAAAGACGCAATCGCGTTTGAAAGTGCTGAGCAAATTGATCAAGCGCAAAGACGTGGATACGCTCATCAACGCTTGCGACGCCGGACGCGAAGGAGAACTGATTTTCCGCAACATCGTCCGCTACACCGGGGCGAAGCAACCCATTAAACGACTCTGGCTCCAGTCGATGACCCCAACGGCTATCCGGGAGGGTTTTAAGAAATTGCGGGGAGATCCCGAAATGCTGCCGTTGGCGGAAGCGGCGATGAGCCGCGCGGAAGCCGATTGGCTGGTGGGGATCAACGGCACACGCGCCATGACCGCCTTCAACTCCAAATCCGGGGGCTTTTTCAAAACCACCGTGGGCCGGGTGCAGACTCCGACGCTGGCGATTTTGGTCGAACGCGAGCAGCGCATCCGCAGTCACAAGCCGCGCCAGTACTGGGAGGTGATCGGCGCCTTCCAGGCGGAGGAAGGAAGCTACACGGGGCGGTGGTTCGACGAAAAATTTGCTCGTCCGGAAAAGGACGGGGATGCCGAACTCAAGCCCGAACGGATCTGGGACCTGGAAAAGGCCGAAGCATTGCGGGCCAAATGCCTGCACCGGCCGGGAGTGGTGACCGAGGAGAGCAAGCCGAGCACCCAGGCCTCGCCGTTGCTCTATGATTTAACCAGTCTGCAACGCGAGGCGAACAGCCGGTTTGGATTCAGCGCGTCCAACACGTTAAAGATTGCGCAAGCCTTGTATGAGCGGCACAAAGTCTTGACGTACCCGCGCACCGACGCCCGCGCGTTGCCCGAAGATTACCTGGGGGCCGCGCGCAGCATACTGGGCATGCTGGAGGGCACCGTCTATGGGCGGTTTGCCAAAGCAATCCAGGAAGCGGGGTGGGTGAAGCCCAACAAGCGAATTTTCAATAACGCCAAGATTTCCGACCACTTTGCGATCATTCCGACACCCGAACCTCCCAGGAATTTAGGCGAGGCGGAGCAGAAGCTCTATGATCTGGTGACCAAACGCTTCCTGGCGGTTTTTTATCCGGCGGCGGAGTTTTTGGAGACCACGCGGATCACGCGGGTCGAGGGTGAGCCGTTCAGGAGCGCCGGCAAGGTGCTGATGAAACCCGGATGGCTGGCGGTTTATGGGAAGGAGGCGCAAGCGGACGATCACCCGACGCTAACCCCCGTAAAACCGGGGGAGACGGTGCGGACGACGGAGATCGAGGTGAAGCGGAGCGAGACGAAACCGCCGCCGCGCTTCACCGAAGCCACGCTGCTCAGCGCCATGGAGGGGGCGGGCAAACTGGTGGATGATGAGGAGTTGCGGGAGGCGATGAGCGAGAAAGGGCTCGGCACGCCAGCCACCCGCGCGGCGATCATCGAGGGGTTGGTTTCGGAGGAATACATTCTGCGCCAGGGGAAAGATCTGACGGCCACGGCCAAGGCCTTTTCGTTGATGGAGCTGCTGAATGGACTGGGCGTGGCGGAGTTGACGAAGCCGGAGCTGACCGGGGATTGGGAATTTCAACTGCGGCAGGTCCAGCGCAAGCAAAAAAGCCGGGGGGATTTCATGCAGGGCATCGAGGAGATCACCCGCCACATCGTGGAGCGCGCGAAACGATACGAGCACGACACCATCCCGGGGGATTTTGGAGTTCTGGCGGTGCGCTGCCCCAAATGCGGCGGCGAGGTGCATGAACGATATCGGCAGTTCCAGTGCGTCAGCGAAAGCTGCAATTTTTCGATCCGCAAAGCGCTTTCCGGCCGCATCCTTGATCCCGCGGAAGTCGAGGTGTTAATCCGGGACAAACAGGTCGGCCCCTTGCAAGGCTTTCGCAGCAAAATGGGGCGGCCTTTCGCGGCCGTGTTAAAATTGAACTCGGACCAGGCGCTGGAGTTTGATTTCGGCCAGGACCAGCAATCAGTGGACGGGGCAGCCGCGCCGGACTTTACCGGCCAGGAGCCGGTCGGCCGCTGCCCCCAGTGCCAGCACCGAGTTTTTGAGACTTCGATGCATTATGCCTGCGAGAAGGCGGTGGGACCGAACCGGACCTGCAACTTCCGCTCGGGGAAAATCATCTTGCAGCGACCGATCGAGCGCGACCAGATGCGGAAATTGCTCGCGGAAGGCAAAACCGATTTGCTCGATAAATTCATCTCCAAAAAGGGGCGGCCGTTCAAATCCTTTCTGGTGATCAAAGAGGGCAGGGTCGGTTTCGAATTCGAGCCACGAGCGGCCAAACCGAAGGGGGCGCGATCCTCCTCCAAGGCGCCTCCCGTCCAGGAGGATTTCACCGGCCAGCAACCCCTCGGGAAATGCCCGGTTTGCGGTTCTCCCGTCTTCGAGGGGAAGGAAGCCTACAGGTGCGGGAAATCACAGGCGGAGACCGCACCTTGCAAGTTCAAGATCAGCAAAGTGATCCTGCGGCAACCGATCGATCGCGCTCAGGCCGCCAAGCTCCTCGAGGACGCGCGTTCGGGCCTGCTCGAAGCTTTCGTCTCTGCCAAGACCGGCCGGCCTTTCACAGCCTATCTGGTCATGGACGACAAGGGTAAGATCACCTTCGATTTTCCGCCTCGCGAAGGAGAACGCGGGTAAACGCGACGGGCTTTGTCATTTCCTCAATCACCCGCTAGACTTTGGGCGTGACCGTTGCCTCCGATTCTCTCCCGACGCCCGAGAAACAGGACGAGTGGGCCGAAAAGTTTTTTCAGCACCTGGCCGCCGACCGCGGCGCATCGCCGCACACGCAACGCAACTATCGGCACGCGCTCCTGGAATTTTTGCGCTGGCACCAGGCGGAGAGGCAATGCGCGCCGGCTTGGGCCGGTTTGCAAAGAGATGATTTTCGCGCCTATTTGCGCTTTCTGGGAAGGCGGGGTTTGGGCCGGGCCGCAGTGCAACTCCGCTTCTGCGCGTTGCGCGGCTTCTACAAATTCCTGATCCGCCACGGCCAGGCGGCTGTGTCGCCGATCAAAAATCTGGCTTTGCCCAAGCTGCCCCGGCGGCTGCCGAAGTTTCTGACCGTGGCGCAGATGGTGGCGTTGTTGGAAGCGCCCCGGAAGCTGCTGTCGAGCGGAGGCGCGGAGGAGCAGCGGAATGCCGCCCGCCAGGCTTGTGCGCGAGATGTCGCGGTTTTGGAAACCATTTATTCTTGCGGCCTGCGCGTCAGCGAACTCTGTGGATTGACCGCCGACGATCTCGATTGGAGCGAACGGCTCGTGCGCGCGCGGGGCAAAGGCAGAAAGGAGCGCGTGGTTCCGATTGGCCAGGCCGCGTTGCGCGCCATTGAAGAGTATTGGCGGACGTTTCCGCAACCGCCCTCGGGGGCTGCCCCGGTGTTTGTGGGCAACGCGCGACGAATGACTCCGCTCTCCGCCCGGGTGCTGCAATTGCGATTGAAGAAATACCTGGCGCTCGCCGGGTTGGATCCCAGTCTGACGCCGCATAAACTGCGGCACAGCTACGCCACGCACCTGCTGGACGCGGGCGCGGACCTGCGCAGCGTGCAGGAGCTTTTGGGCCACGCGCATCTGGTCACGACGCAAGTCTATACCCATTTGACGACGGATCGGCTCAAGCGCGCCTACGCCGCCGCGCATCCGCGGGCCTGAGGCGGCTTGTCCGGTTCCCGAGGGGAAACCCGGCGGATCAGCGGGTTTCCGGAGGCGCCGGCCGGCCGCCGGAGGAGCGGGTGCGCGGCTTGCCGGCATGGTGGACGCGCAGCGTGTGGCCGCGTCCATTCTCAAAGGGTTCGACGGTGGCCGTGATCTCCAACACCCGGTAGCGCACGGTATTCAGCCCGCAAGCCTGATAAGCGCGGGAAAAAAGTTCGGTTTCGACCATGCCGGTGTGATCGGCAATGGTCAAAAATTTCATCGGCTCGCCGGTGACCTGGTGAAAGAGCCGTTGTTCGACGACCAGCCCGCAGGTGACCACCCGCTCGCCGAGGTGCCGGTCAAGCGACGCGATCGGACAATAGGTCTCCCAGGCGATATCCGGGAAAAGCTCGAGCGGGTGGCCGCTGGCGCAGTAACCGAGCAATTCCTCCTCCGCCCGCAAGCGCGCCAACCGGGTGGGTTGCGTCAATGGCACGGAACTCAAACGATCGAGATCCGCCGGCGCGAGCAGCCACAACTGTTGGGCGGCGCGGGAGGGTGGCGGATTTTTCCGCGCGCCGGACGGCCGCGTTTCCGAAATCGCCGCCAGGGACTTGCATTGCCAGTACTGCGCCGCGCGCGATTCGCCGAATTCATCAAAAACACCCGCGCGGATCAGCGATTCCATCTCCTCCGGCAGCGGTTTGACACGCGCCATGAAATCCGCCAGCGAGCGGAACGGTTCGCGTTCCCGCTCGCGCGTGATGGTTTCACCCGTCCGGATCGTGATCCCTTTCAGGCGCGACACAGGCACGCGGATTTGCCGGACGCCATCGGACCGCGTGCTGACGGCGAAGGCCGGGCCGGGCTTGTTCACAGTGGGCGGCAGCAGGGGAATGCCCAGGCGGTGGCATTCGAGCACATAAACCAGCGGATGATAAAACCCCTTGCCGTGCGTCAGCACCGCGGCCATGAATTCAGCCGGATAATAACGTTTCAGCCAGGCGGACTGGTAGGCCTCCACGCCGTAGGCGGTGCTGTGCGCTTTGCAAAAGGCGTAGCCGCGAAATCCGGCGATCAGATCCCACACCTGGCTGGTTTCCAGCCCGGTCCGTCCGGCCTGGCGCGCGCCGGATGTGAACTCGGCGCGAATCTGCTCGATTACATCGATCTTTTCCTTGGCCAGCGCGCGCCGGAGCAGGTCCGCCCGCCCGGGCGGCAAGCCGGCAAACGTCTCGCAGATTTGCAAAATATGCTCCTCGTACACCACCAGGCCGCAAGTGCCGCGCAGGCACTTTTCCAGCGAGGGATGCGGGTAGCGTGTCGGGGCCAATCCCTGGTAACGCCGCGCGAACTCCATCTTTTTGCTCTCGTTGGCCGCGCCCGGACGGATCACCGAAACGATGGCAATGAGCGTGTCAATGTCCCGGACAGCGCACATTTTGCAGAGCGAGATCATGGCGGGGCTCTCGATGTGATGCACCGCGCGCGCCTGCCCGGAGGCGATCAAATCCCAGACCGCCGGATCGTCCCAAGGCTCGAGCCAGTCCGGATGCGCGGTCAGCTCGATCGGCGGGTTCACGGCGGCGTTCGCCGGTTCCTTCGATTTTGATGTTTCGGGAGTCGCGGTGGCCCGCTTTTCGGCGTCACGATGAAGCACCAACTGCCGCGCGTCCCGCATCACGGCCAGGCCGCCCTGGGCGAGGATATCCATTTTGATCAAGCCCATAGCCTCCACCGCGTCCATGTCGAAATGCGTAGTGGGGTAGCCTTTGGCGGACTGAAAGCAGGGAGTGATCTGGCGCATTGGCTGGCGGGATAACACCAGGCCGCAAGGGTGCATTTTGGGATAGCGGGGAAAACCGTCCAGGAAGCGCGCCATTTGGAGCGCGGTGGAAAATGGCTCCTGGTCCAGCGGCAGGCCGCGGCACTCCTGGACGTCCGCCACCGCTCCAGCCAGGTCGCCGACGCGGGTGTAGTGCGGAAAGCGCTCGGTCAAACGCCGGATCTGGTGCTCGGGCGCGCCCAGCACTTTAGCCACTTCCGCAAAAGCGCTGCGCGCCTGAAAGGTCGAAAAACCGCCCACCACCGCGGTCTGCTCCGATCCGTATTTCTCGAAGATCAAATCAATGACGTCGTCTTTGCGATCGTGGGGAAAATCCACGTCAATGTCCGGCAGCTTTTTTAACGCCATACGGTCGCGATTGAGAAACCGCCGGAAGTACAGGTCAAAGCGAATCGGGCAAACCCCGCTAATTTCCAGACAGTAGCAGACCAGCGAATCGGCCGCGCTGCCGCGCGTGATCCACTCGATTCCGCGACGCCGGCATTCCTGGAGGATGTCCCACATCACCAGAAAATATTCCTCGTAGCCGACCTCGGTGATGATGGCCAGTTCCTCCTCGATTTGCGGGCGCAACCGCGCGTGCGTTTCGGGATAGCGACGGCGCAAACCCGCGAGCGCCAACTGACGCAGAAACCCAGCCGGGGTCGAGCCGTCGGGTGGCGCGTAAGGGGGGAATTGAGGACGGCCAAATGGAAATTCAAACGAGCAGCGTTCGGCAATTTCCCAGCCGCGCTCCAGCGGCGCGGATGTGCCCGTAAATAAACGGCTCATTTCCGGCCCGGAGCGGAAATGGAATTCGCCTCCCAGCCGTTTGCCGGGATGCGCCTGCCGCAGCAAGGTTCGTGTGCGAATGCTTTGGACGATGTCATACCGCCGACGATCGGCGGCGTCGGCATAATGGATCGGCGGCGCGGCGAGGCAGGGCAGGGAACCGCGGCGCTTTTCATGCGCCTCGGGATGGCTCGTCTCCAGATAAAATGCGCCGGGAAACGCCCGGGCCAGTTCCGGCGCGGAACTGACCGCGATCAAGCCCCTGGTCTCACCGAATTCTTCCAACCCGGTTAACGGTTGTGCCAGCGTCTTTTCCGATTCTATTTCGGCAGGGTCGGCGGACGCTTCATCGCGGGTGAGTATCCGGCAAAGGTTTTGATAGCCCCGATCATTTTCGACATACAGGCAAAGGCTCCGCCCTCGGCAGCGAAGTTCGGCGCCGATGATGGGTTTGATTCCGGCGGCGCGAGCCGCTTGCGCGAATTCAACCGCGCCATGCAGGTTGTGGGTGTCGGTCAGGGCGATAGCTGGCAATTCATGGCGGCGCGCCAGTTCCACTATGGCCTGGATCGAGAGGGTGGAATCCAAAAACGAATAGCCGCTATGAACATTCAACGGAAGCCAGCGCGGCGCGCGCGAAACAGTTCGCGTTCCCGGTTGGCGCGCGGGGGGTTGCGGACGCGGCAGCAACACGCGGTTGGAGGAATCGGCCGGGAGCGAGACTTTGCGCGGCGGGCGTCGCGCCGCCAGCATGCGCGGCTCGGGGGGATCGTTCAGTTCAGCGACCCGGGCGGACGAGGCCGGGCCGGGTTCCTCGCCGCGGCCGCCCTTGAGGCGCAGGATGAAATCGTGCCCGCGAAACAGCGTGTCGCGTCCGAATTTTTTCCGCAACTCATCCACCGCTCCGGACAACCGCAAATTCGCGTCCCGCCGCCGACTGTCAGCGTCCAGGCTCAGGCCGCTGAAGCAGCGGCCATGGTACACGTTGGATAGCCGCAGCGAGACCAGACGCAGGCTTGCCCGCCGCTTCCAAGCCCGGCGCAACAACAGGGAAATTTTTCCGTAAACATCCGTCTCGAGGTCGGTGGGTTCAGGCAGGCTTTCCGAGGCCTGATCCTCATCCATGTCGTTGTAGCGGGCCTTCACCGTCAACGTCCGAATGCTTTTGGCGTCCGCGCGGACTTTAGCCATCAACTGGTCGGCCATCCGCCGGAGCGTCGCTTCAATAAAGGGCTCATCCGTGGTGTCGGCGGCGAATGTCTCCTGCGCGCCGTAGGATTTGGCCGGAACGCGCGCGGAGATCACCGGGCGATCGTCGATTCCCAGCGAGAATCGCTTGAGTTGCGGGGCGAGGCCCCCGGTGATTAATCCTAGAAGATCGACCGGAGTCCGGGCGATCTGGCCAATAAACTGAAGGCCGGCGCTTCGCAATTGCTGCGCGGTTTGGGGCCCGACTCCCGGCAGCCAGCGCGCCTCCAGCGGAGCGAGAAATGGCTGCTCCTGTCCGGCGGGCACCCACTGGAAGGCAAAGGGCTTTTTAAGCTTGGAGGCAATCTGGCTGACCAGCTTGCTGCCGCCGATGCCCTGGCTGACGGGCAGTTTGAGCGATTGGCGGATTGCGTCGCGAATTGCCCGGGCGATGGGCAGCGCCGGTTTGCGCGTCCCGGTCAGGTCGAAGTAACCCTCGTCGATGGAGCCAATTTCCACATCCGGCGTGAAATCATAGGCGTAGGAAAACATCAGCCGCGAAAACAGCTCGTATTTATCGAAGTCTCCCGGCAGGACGATCAACTTTGGATAAAGGCGGCGCGCTTGCGCGGTGGGCATCGGGGTATAAATGCCCAAGCGTCGCGCCTCGTAAGAAGCCGAAGCGATGATGCCGCGCTTCTCGCCGCCGACGGCGATGGGCTTTCCGCGCAAACGCGGATCAGACGCTTGCTCCACCGAAGCGAAAAATGCGTCGGCATCCAAATGTACAATCACGCGGGGATGTGTCATGCGCCGGACGGCGTTTTCAGCGGCTGCTGGTTTTGCGGACCAAGGCCACCATCACGCCTTGAATCTGCAATTCCTGCTGGGGGATCAAGTTCGGGTATCGCGAATTTTCAGCCCGCAAATAAGGCCGGCCTCGCTGGACAACAAAAGTTTTCAATGTCACCTGCCCATCGATTAACGCCGCCACCACGTCGCCCGGGCGCGGTTCCATTCCGTGCTCGATGATCACCAGATCGCCACCAGCGATGTGCTTGCCGATCATCGAATCGCCTTCGACGCGCAGGGCAAAAGTGCGGGCAGTGGGTTGGATCCCCAGCGTCTCGATATCCACCAACACGCAGCCTTCCCCCGCCAGAACTCCATCCGCCGGGTGGCCGGCGGGAATCCCGCCCTGAATCGGGATCCGCGCCACACGCCCGCGCATATCGTCGCGGCCTGAAATTTGTACCGCTCTCAACGACCGGGCACGGCCGGGAGAATGCTCCAGCCAGCCTTTGGCGATCAATGCTTGAACGTGGTCCAGGGCGGCATTGACACTGCGGAAACGAAATTGCCGCGCAATTTCCCGAAAGCTCGGCGGGGATCCCTCCATCTCCCGCCGCTGCTGAATAAACTCGAAAATTTGCCGCTGCCGGCTGGTAAGCTCTTGCATAACACATCCAGGGAGGCGGATTGGCCGCTCATCCTCTTCAACGATACTTTAGGAAGGAGCTGTATAAATGTCCAGTATAAAGTTGGCGCTGAGGAACGGAGCGCACTCGTTTCTGTTACGCCGCAAGATCTTCTTTGACGCCCTCGGGAGGGGGGAGTTGTTCGAGCGCTAGTGGTTCGTGGTGGATGTCCGGATATTCCTCGTTGAGTTCTGTCGCCAGGCGCTCAGCTTCCGCTTTGGGAAAGGATTTGCTGCCCCTGCCGATTCGGCCATTTACTTTTGACCTCCACTGGATCACGTACTCGCCGCTCATACAATTCCTATAATGCAGGATAGGAACAAGTTAATGGGTCAAAACCCGACTTTGAAGAGGCGGAAGCTGAATTGCGGGGGACCGGGCGAATTTCCGCAATTCGGCAAGGTTGCGCTTGCGCATCCGGACATGGCGGCACAGGCTGAGGTGCTTCATGAAAAAACCGACGATTTGTTTCGCCTGCTTTCTGGTATTGACGGCTGGCCAGTCCGCCCGTGCGGGCGCACCCGCCCTCTGTCGAATCGAAGTCGTGGAGCAAGGCGACGGCTGGCCGGTTCCTTTGGTGGAATTGCGAACCACACACCAGGAAAGGCTGGTCAGTGATAATGCGGGGATCATCGCGTTTGACTTGCCGGAATTGATGGGGCGGGAAACTTGGTTCGAGGTGATTGGCCAAGGATACGAAGTGCCCAAAGATGGATTCGGATACCGGGGTGTGCGGCTCACCCCTCGGCCTGGCGGAAACCTGCGCGTCGAGGTTCGGCGGACCACTCTCGCCCGCCGGTTAGGCCGGTTGACGGGAGCCGGCCTGTTCGCCGAAAGCCAAAAGCTTGGCGAACGCTTGGATTGGCCCGAGTCCGGGGTGCTGGGCTGCGACAGCGTTCAAAATGCGATCCACGAGGGAAAGATGATTTGGATCTGGGGCGACACCACGCTGGCGAAGTATCCACTGGGCATATTTGACGGCACCGGCGCCACCTCGCCCATTCAGCCATTGAGACGCTTCGAGCCGCCGCTGCAACTGCCGCTCGATTATTTCGTCAATGAGGCCGGCAAACCGCGCGGTATCGCCGCCATTGGCGGCCCGGGGCCGACCTGGCTGACCGGCGTGATCAGTCTGCGGGATCAGCGGGGGGCGGCTCAACTGGTGGCTACATACGCGAAAATTAAACCACCCATGGAAGCCTACGAGCGGGGTTTGGCGATCTGGCGAGGCAACCGTTTCGAGAGATTTCGAACGCTTTGGACCAATTCCCTTGATCGCCCCATCGCGCCGCCCATGCCTGACGGCCACCCGGCGCAATGGACGGATCCGCGCGGCAAACAATGGATTTTGGTGGGAAACCCTTTCCCCACACTCCGCTTTCCAGCGACGTTTGAAGCCTGGAGCGATCCCAGCCGCTGGGAAAGCCTTCTGCCGCAACCGGTGGTGTCCGCCGCCGGTGAAAACCACGAAGTGAAGCCGCACAGCGGTTCCATTGCATGGAACCGGTGGCGCAAGCGCTGGGTGGCCGTTTTTTTGGAGGCTTTCGGCAAACCCTCCGCCCTCGGCGAGCTATGGTACACCGAGGCGGATGCACCCACCGGGCCCTGGGGGCCGGCGGTGAAAATTCTCAGCCACAATCATTACACCTTTTATAACCCAAGGATTCATCCCGAGTTTGCGGGCAAGACGTCGCCGTTTTTGTTGTTCGAGGGCACGTACACCGCCACTTTCAGCGACGCCCGGCAGCCCACGCCGCGTTATGATTACAACCAGATCCTGTATCGCCTGGATTTGGATGATCCCGACCTAACCGGCCTGATCGATCCACCGCGAGCGAAGGCGGAAAAGAGATGACCGGCATCTTCGGCGGTTCCCCTTCAGCGGGCCTTGAGACGGTCCTTGAACCGACGACATCAAAAATCCTGGTCGAAACGCTCCAGGCGTAGATTTTTTAGAATTAGCATAACCAATTTAAAATCCTGATACAACATTAGCACGCTACATATTCCTTGGTAACTTGACGCCAAGATTTGTAAAGAGAATAGCAAGCTCAGATGAGCGGATTTCCCGGGACACCCTACCGTAGCAGGCATGAATTTAGAGCGGCGATCGGAAATGGCGAACTGGATGTCAAGATCCGGTCAGCCGACCGCCGCTTGTGTTTGACTATGACGAGCAACGGTTCCGATCCGCTCCATCTTTTCGTGGCCGGCCTGAGCTACAAAACCGCTCCGGTTGAAATCCGCGAGCAACTGGCCTTTGAACCCTCGCGGCTGCGTTGCCATGGCTGCCGCCTCAAGCTGCGTGGAGGACTGGCCGAGTTGGTGATCGTCTCCACCTGCAATCGGGTCGAAATTTACGGTGTAAGCGCCCGGCCCGCGCCCTCGGCGGCGCGCTTGTTCCAGGAGTTGGCTGGGGTGGAGGGAGATTTTGATTCGTATCTTTATCTCCGGGAAGGCAGGGAGGCCGCCCGGCACCTGTTCGAGGTGGTAAGCGGGTTGGACTCGATGGTGATCGGTGAGACGGAGATTGCCGGGCAGGTAAAGCAGGCCTATCAAGCGGCGCAGTCGGCCGGGCTCACTGGCCGCATCACCAACCGCTTATTCCAGACCGCGTTTCAGACCGCCAAACAGGTTCGGACGGAAACCGGGATTGGCCGAGGCGCAACCTCAGTCGGGAGCGTGGCGGTCGAATTGGCGGAACGTATCTTTGACCGGGACCTGGCGGACAAAACCGTCATGATCGTGGGCGCGGGAAAAATGGGGGAGGCTTGCGTGCGGCACCTGGCGAAGAAGGGCGCCCGTTCAATTTTAGTGCTCAACAGGTCGCCCGAAAAAGCCGAGGCGCTGGCAAACGAGTTTCACGGCCGCGCCGGGGCGTTGGACGGTTTGCGACCCGCGCTCGTGGACGCGGATATTGTGGTGACCTCGACCGGCAGCCCGCGCGCGATCCTGACGCAGGCCGATCTCGAGTCGGTCATGCCGGCGCGCCGCAACCGCCCGCTCTTCATCATTGATATCGCGGTGCCTCGTGACGTCGCCGCGGAGGTTCAGACGGTGCCGAATGTTTACTTATACAATGTGGATCATCTGGAGCAGATCGTGAATGAAAACGTCCGCTTGCGCGAGCGGGAACTGGCGCGCTGCCGGGAAATCATCCACGAGAGTGCCTCCGCGGTGATGGTTCGCTTCACCCCCCGCGCCGCGGCGCATTCCGCGTTGGCGCGCGACTGGAGCTTCGCCCCGGCGGCGGCCACGCCGGAACCCGTGTGAATGCAATATTTCCTTACTTTCAATGGAACGGCTCGAACGCCAGTTTGGGCCGGGCTTTGGAACGTGCTGTTTCCCGTCGAAACGGCGCGCGGACGCTTTGCCGGCGTCCATTCACCCAAACAACCGGCAAGCAAATCAGCACGTGCTAATTAGTATGAAACAACTGACCCTGGTGGCGATCGGAGCGGCACTCATCCTGCCCAGTCTGGCCCAGGCAGCCGTCAATAAGGGTATTGAAGGCTCCCCCCATGACTTCTCCGGCGCCCAGCATACCTGGAACACGCGCCGTGGCGTCTGCTCTCCCTGCCATTCGGCGCACAACACCGACCCCGCTCAAATCATCCCGTTGTGGAACCATCAAACCTCCACCGGCCCGTTCACTATGTACACGAGTCCGACGCTCGACTTCACTCCGGGCGCGGCGCCCGACGGCACTTCTCTGGCTTGCCTGAGTTGTCACGACGGGACGGTCGGCATCAACGCGCCCATCGGAGGTTTGGGAACCAATATCTCCTACTACATCGATCCGGGCGCCAAGATTGGTCCGGATCTGCACACCACGCATCCGATCTCGTTCACGTACGACGCCGCCCTGGCGGTGGCGGACGGACAACTCGAGAATCCGGTTACCTACACGATTGGCAGCGCCAAAACCATGCTGACCGTGAACACCGCTCCCGTGCCGCCCGCCTGGGATGGCATCAGCCTGACTGGCAAGACGATCGATCAGGCGCTTCTGATCAACCACAAGATGCAATGCTCCTCCTGCCACGATCCGCACAAGCTGGTGGGATCCGCGCCCTCCAGTGGCATCCTGGTGAAAATCAGCGGCGTTGACGCCAACGGCCGCGGCAGTCTGCTTTGCCGGACTTGCCACATCAAGTAATCGCCGTTTCATGTGATTCCGCAAAAAGGCCCTGGCCCGACCAGGGCCTTTTCCGCGTTCAGCGCCGAACGAAAGCAAACCACTCAAAAAATGCGAATACAAACACAAAAAACGTACAGTGCTTTTCGTCCGGGTTTCGGAAATTTTCCACAGTGAACGCGAGGCGGACGTTACCCGCGGCGCGCACCCAAAAACGTTATGAATGAAAAGCAACTGCGATGCTCCAAAATCCTGGCGACCCTTGGGCTGGCTGGCTTGCTGGTGGGGTGCGCGACCACCAGACCGGTTCAAAACGCGATCTTTTTCCCTCCCGCGCCGGACGAACCGCGCATCCAGTACTTGATGAGTTTCGGCAACGAAACGGATTTAGGCGGGCACGGCAAGTTTAACGAGTTTCTCACCGGCGAACAAAGAATTTACCGGCCGATGTGGAAGCCGTACGGCGTCGCCATCCGGAACGGACAGATTTACGCGGCGGACACCCAGGCGGGCAACATCACCGTCGCGGATCTCGGGAAGCGCCGAATCCGATACATCCGGCCGGAGGGCCAGGCGGCGATGAAAACTCCCATTAACGTGGCGGTTGACGCGGACGGCAGGATTTACGTCACCGACACCGGGCGGCTGCAGCTTTTGATCTACGATCAGCAAGGGAATCTGCTCGAAGCCGTCGGAAAGCAGGGCGAGATGAAGCCTTGCGGACTGGTGTTGCACAAAGATCGCATTTACCTTACGGATTTGAAGAACCACTGCGTGCGGGTGTTGAGCAAGGCCACCCGCCAGTTGCTATTTACGTTCCCGACGGACGGAGAGGCCGACGGCCGGTTATTTCAACCCACCAACCTGGCCATCGATGACCAGAATCGGGTCTGTGTCTCGGATACCGGCGGATTCGCAGTGAAAATTTTTAGCGAGGAAGGCAAATATCTCGAGAGCTTTGGCGATCTCGGCGTGACCCCTGGCCAGTTTACGTTGCCCAAAGGGATCGCTGTGGATCGTGAGCGGCGCATTTACGTTGTCGATGCGGCCGCGGCCGTGGTGCAGCTATTTCAACCCGACGGCAAGCTGCTCATGTTTTTCGGCGATCCGGGCAAGAGCGGTTCGGCCGGTCTATACCTTCCGGCGGGCATTGCCGTGGATTACGATAACCTGAGTTATTTTCAGTCCTACGTGGCGCCCGGCCACAAACTGGAATACGTCATCCTGGTCGTGAACCAGGCCGGACCCAACAAAGTGAGCGCCTATGGTTTTTTAAAGAAATAACGGACGCTTGCCTGACTGACCACCACCCGTGTGAACCACCATCCCACCGGAACCGAACCGGCGCGCCGCAACCGGATCGCGTTGGCCGCGCGACTCGCGGTCGGGACCGTGTGCGCCTGCGTGTTGTTGGCCGCTTGCAGCACCGAGACAAAGCAAAAGTGGCTGGCCACCTTCTTTGACGGCGTCACGGGTCCGGCGCCGACCAATTCAGCGCCGGTGGTGGTATTGGATGAAAACGGGCAACCCCTGGCGCGCAGCGCCGAGGCGCCGCTGCCAACGCCGGGCGCGACCCTCCCCGCCCCCAAGTTCTTCGGCCATCCCCCTTACGAGGATCAGAACTGCACCGCCTGTCATGCCTCGCGGTATTCGGTGGGCATGAAAGGCAATCAACGGCAAGTCTGCTTTGCTTGTCATAAGGACTTTTTGACCGCGGCCAAAGTGCGGCATCAGCCGGCGGAAAACAGCGAGTGTTCCGCCTGTCATGACCCGCACGGCGCCTCGAACAAAGATCTGCTGACGCAAACCGGCCCGGCGCTCTGCGCGACCTGTCACGATCCGGTGGTGGCAAAAAACGCCGGGAGCGTGCATCAGCCTGCCGAAAACGGCGAATGCCTCACCTGTCACAACCCTCATGCTTCCTCCTTTCGCGGCTTGCTGACCAAGGCCGATGGGAAACTCTGTTACGAGTGCCATGAAGATCTTTCGCGGCAAGTCAAGGCGGCAAAGGTGCAACACCAGCCATTTGAAAACGACGAATGCGTCGCCTGCCACAAGCCGCACAGCTCGGAGCAAAAGCACCTGCTCGCCAAGCCGGACGGAAAACTCTGCTATGAATGCCACGAGGATGTCCAGGGACAACTGGCCCAGGCGAAGGTGAGGCATCAGCCGGCGGAGAACGGCGAATGCCTCGCCTGCCACAGCCCGCACTTCTCAGGCATCAAAAAGCTGCTGGCGAAGCCGGACGGCAAACTGTGCGCCGAGTGCCATGAGGATGTCCAGCAGCGGATTGACAGGGGCAAATCCAAACACCAGCCCGCGGAAAACGGCGACTGCGGCGCGTGCCACAATCCGCACCAATCGCAGAATAAGAACCTGCTCGCGAAGACCGGTGAGAAACTCTGTTTCGATTGCCACGATGATCTCGGCAAGGCCATCGCCAAGGCGCCCTTCAAGCACGATCCGGCTGCGAACGGGGAGTGCGCTTCCTGTCATCGGCCGCATGAATCCTCCCAGCCCCGGCTGCTGGCTCAGGCGGGGGCCGCCTTATGTTACGAATGCCACGAGGAAAAAGATGTGGCTGCGGTAAAAGCGCACGCCCAGGCTGGCGATCAAGCCTGCTGGAGCTGTCACGATCCGCATTCCGGAGCGGACCGGAATTTCCTGACGCCCAAAGGACGGGAGGCGAAATGAAGCTTGGTTTTTGCCAACCCCTGCGGTTTTGCCTGGCGACCCTGGCGCTTTTCGCCTTCGGCCGTTCGGCCTGGGCGCAGGCGCGCTATCTCCAGCGTTACACCGAACCGCGCTGGTTTACCTTTCACCTCTCCGAGATCAGCGCGGGGGTTTATGCCGAAGGCTCGTTTGACGAGAGCAGCTTTCCCCATTCCGACATTTCGGTGACCCACGAGCACTGGTTCGCCGGCCCTTCGATGGGCTTCCGCGCCAATGGCTCCATTTATCATCCCAACCTGCTGGCCTATAATATCAGCAGCGACGGGGCGTTCGGTTACAGCACCGATACTTTCGAGTCCGGCGGCGTGCGGGTTTCGCGGACCCAATGGGATTACCTGGGCCGGTTCGCGAGTGATCTCCAGTTTTTGCCGGGCAAACCGTACCACGGCAGCCTTTTTGCCTCCTATGATCATACCTACCGCGACAACGATTTCTTCACGCGGGTGACCGTGGACAACCTTCTCTACGGCGCGCGCGCCGCGGGAACGGCTGGCAATTGGAGTTTCAATGTGGATTACGTGCATCGGGATGAGACCTCCGACAGCCCGTATCCCTTCGCTCAAACCCTGGCGGTGGGGGGCGCGATTCTGGGCACCAACACCGTGCTGCTGGATCAGACCATGCGCACGATTGAAGATACCGTCACGCTCGCCGCGCGCAACGAGCGCGATCACGGCGGCACCACGGCATCCTATAATCTGCATCATTACGAACGCACTGACTTCGGACGCTTGAGCGACGGCACCGACCACATGATTTCGCTGGGCGACGGCGAGCGCTTCGGGGATCGGGAGCAGTTTCGTCTCAACGCCAACACGAGCTTCACCCGGCGCGACACCAGTTTCGAGAACAGCGACCAACTCATCGCCGGCGCCACGCTTTCCGCCGAGCATCGGGATAACTTGCGCAGCTATTACGATGTGAATTTCAACCGGTTCGACTCGGGCGATTTTCTTTCGGACGCTTACGTCGGGTCCGCCTCCATCACTCATCAGTTCTATGAAAGCCTGATCTCTTCCGCCGCCGTGCGCGCTTCGGATGTCGAGACCTCCACGGAAGGGATGGAAGGGTACAGCCGTCGTTATGGCGGGGGTATCTCCGAAGCCTACCGCAAACGAATTGGTCTGGAGCATTACGTAAGAATTACGGAATCGCTTTTTCTGGATCATACGGACCAGCAGGCGACCGGGATGGTGCGCAACGAACTGCACACGTTTTCGATCGCCGGGGAAGCGGGGGCTCCACCCAACAGCGTGTTCCTCAATCAACCCCAGGTCATCGAGTCCACCATCGTGGTCTCCGATGTCGCGAACACTTACGTGTTCCTGCGAGGTTTCGATTATCGCGTCTTTCAACTCGGCTCACGGACAGTCCTCGAACGTTTGCCGGGGACGGCCATGCCGCCCAGCGTTCGTGTGGATTATCAAACCCAGCCCACCCCGGCGGGCAGCTACCAGACCCTGACGGAAGGCTTTCAGATTCGCTTTGATCTCTGGAAAAACCTCGTCGGGATTTTTGGCCGGATCAATCTTTCGTTGAATAACGCGCCGCGCGAACTGCGCGTGCTGGATTACCAGTCCTATACCCTCGGAGCGGATGTTACCTGGCGCCGATTCCGGGCTGGCGCCGAATACGAGATCTACAATTCCAGCGAATCCGACTATCGCACCGTCCGGCTGTTTCAATCACTCGCCCTGCGCACGGATGAGTTTTCGAGCCTCAGCTTCGACTTCAACGAAAGCTGGGTGGATTACGTGCAGCTCCAGCGGCGGGAGCAGGATTACCGCGCGATCACACGATATCATCGCGCCTTGACTCATCATCTCGGGATCGATTCCGAAGCCGGGGTTGCTTACCGAGCCGGCCGGGGGGTGGATGAAGTGCTGGCGGTGTTTCGCCCAGCGCTGCGGTATTCCGTCGGTCAAATGTTTGTGGATGCCGGTTACAACCTCGAGTACAACCTGTTTCTCAATCAGGAGGAACGGTTCCGAAACCTCTTTTTTGTCCGTGTCCGCCGCGTATTCTGATGCCATGATGCCACTGGGCTTCAACTGCCGTTCCTCGCGCGTTGCGGGCGCCGTTCTGTTGGCGCTCCTGCTGTCCGCCTGTTCGGGTTCCCGCCCCGCCGAACCGGCCGCTCCCCAGGCTGCTCTGGTCTGGCCCGCTCCGCCGGAACCGGCGCGCGTGGCTTTTGTCCAGAGTGTGTACCGGCCCCGCGACCTCGGGGCGCGCGCGCCCGGGTTGGTGCGTTTTGGCCGCTGGATCACCGGTTCCGAGAAGGGCAACGAGCGGCTGATCAAGCCGTTCGGCATCGCGCTGGACGAAAAGGATAATCTTTGCCTTACCGATACCGGCGCCAACGCGGTCTGCTTTTATGAACGCGTGACAAAGAAATGGTCGCGCTGGACCCAGGTCGGCGCTTTACGTTTCGCCGCCCCGGTGGCGGTGGCCAAGTCCGGCGAGGTGATCTATGTGGCGGATTCCGCGTTGGGCAAACTGATCGCCTTCGACACCTCCGGCCAGCTCCGCTTTGCCACCAATGACGGCCTGGGCCGGCCCTCCGGCGTGGCCGTGCTGGCGGAGGGGCTGTACGTCGCGGATGCGCAACGTCATTGTCTGGTGGTGTTCGATTTCCGGGGCAACCGGCTGCGGGAAATCGGGCGGCGCGGCAGCGGCCCCGGCGAATTCAATTTCCCTACACACACCGCGGCCGGTCCGAGAGGGGAAGTGCTGGTGACCGACTCGCTGAACAACCGTGTTCAGGTGCTGGATTCTCAGGGGCGATTCCAGGTCGAAATCGGACAGATTGGTGATGGTCCGGGCCAGTTCAGCCGCCCCAAAGGCGCAGCCATGGACCGGTTCGGTCACCTCTACGCCATCGACGCGATGTTTGATAATCTGCAAATCTTTAACCTCGACGGCAGATTGCTCCTGCCCCTTGGCGCCTCGGGATCCAAAGCCGGGGAATTCTGGCTGCCCAACGGCATAGCCATCAGCCGGGACAATGAAATCTATGTCACGGATTCGTATAATCACCGGATCCAGATTTTCAAGTACTTGGGATCCTCATGAAGCGCATTTTTAATTTGGGCGCAGGGCTGGGCGCGCTCGGTCTGGTGTGGGTCTGCCAGGCCGAGGGTATTCTAGGGTCCAAGCATGATCTTTCGATCGCCGGGCCCGGCCCCATTAAGGCGGCGTCCGAGTCGGAGGTTTGCCTTTTTTGCCATACTCCGCACCGCGGCACCGGAGAGCTGCCGTTGTGGAATCACGCCTTGTCGCAGGCTGCTTACACGCCGTATCAAAGCTCGACGCTCAAAGCCGTTGTGGGCCAGCCGACCGGCGCCTCCAAGCTCTGCCTGAGCTGTCACGACGGGACGGTCGCCCTGGGCATGGTGGCCAGCCGCTCCGAGGCGATCGAAATGCGCGGCGGAATCAGCACGATGCCTTCCGGCCGGTCCAATCTCGGCACGGATCTAAGCGATGACCACCCGATTTCGTTTACCTACAACCAGGCGCTGGCGGCCGCCAACGGGCAGCTTAAGGATCCACTGACGCTCACCCATAAAGTCCGGCTGGATCATGAGGGGCAGGTCCAATGCACCGCCTGCCATGATCCGCATGACAATAAATACGGCAAATTCATGGTCCAGGAGAATCGCGCCTCGGCGCTTTGCCTGAACTGCCACAACCTGAATTACTGGCAGGACACCTCGCACCGCCTCTCACCTAAAACCTGGAACGGCGCCGGCGAGAACCCCTGGCCGCACGGCTCATTCACCACCGTCGCCGACAACGCCTGCGCCAACTGCCATGCCACCCACGGCGCGGGAACCAAGGAACGGCTGCTGAACTTCACGGAGGAGGAGAAGAACTGCTATTCCTGTCACGGCGGCACGGTAGCCGCCCAGGATCTGCGCCCCGAATTCAATAAATTCAGCGCCCACCCGATGCTGGCCACGCGCGGCGTCCATTCTCCGGCGGAGAATCCTGTCAACGGTCCCCGCCACTCCGCTTGTGTTGATTGCCACAACCCCCACGCCTCGCGGCCAACTCCCGCCGTGGCGCCCGCCGCGTCCGGCAAGCTGGCTGGCGTTCAAGGTGTCGCCTCCAGCGGCGCGCTCATGAATAGCGTCCAATTTGAATACGAGCTCTGCTACCGCTGCCATGCGGACAGCGTCTCCCGCGGCCCCGCGCGCGTGAACCGCCAGTTCGTCCAAACCAACACTCGTTTTGAATTCAAGCCGGGGAATCTTTCCTATCATCCGGTCGAAGGGCAGGGGAGAAACGCGAACGTCCCCAGCCTCGTCGCGCCCTGGACCACCTCCAGTTATGTGTATTGCACGGATTGCCATAACAACGACCAGGGCCCGAACGCCGGCGGCGCCGGCCCCAATGGCCCGCATGGCTCGCGCTTCTCGCCAATTTTGGAACGGCAACTGATTCTGACCGATCCCAACCCGGAGGATCCAGGCGCGTACGCGCTTTGCTACAAGTGCCACAGCCGTGACAGCATCCTGAGCAACGACAGCTTCAAATACCACCGGCTCCATGTGGTGGACCACCAGGCGGCCTGCAGCACCTGCCACGACGCTCACGGAGTCGAGCAGAACGCCAAACTCATCAATTTCAACCGCGACTACGTCACGCCGCTGAACGGCAATTTGCGGTTCAACAGCACCGGCCTTTATAGCGGCAACTGCACCCTGAGTTGTCACGGCGTCCCCCACGACGCGAAGGCCTATGCGCCTTAGCCGCGGCTACGGAGGCCGGCGTGTCAGGCGGTCTGGCCGGTGGGCGCCGGGCCGGGCCGCCGCCACCTGTGGACGGTGGCGTGGAGGGTGGGCAACACCAGCAAGGTCAGCAAGGTGTTGGTAAAAATGCCGCCAATCACGACCGTGGCCAGCGGTCTCTGCACCTCGCCGCCGATGCCGACATTGACCGCCATGGGAATGAATCCGACGGCCGCGACCAGAGCGGTCATGAGCACGGGTCGGAGGCGGACCAGGCAACCCTCACGGATGGCTTGTTCCAGCGGCTCGCCCGCCTCGATCCTCTGCTTGATGAAAGTGACCAGCACCAGGCCGTTGAGAATCGCCACCCCGCTCAGGGCGATGAACCCAATGGCCGAACTGACCGTGAAAGGCATGCCGCGCATCCATAGTGCAAGCACGCCCCCCACCGCGCCGAGGGGGATGCCGGTCGCGACAATGAAGACATCGCGCAAGGATTTGAGGCTGAAGTAGAGCAGGGCCAGGATCAAACCCAGCGCAAGCGGGACGACAAACGCGAGCCTGGCATTGGCGCGCCGCATATTTTCAAACTGACCGCCCCAATCAATAGAATAGCCTTCCGGCAGTTTTATTTTGGCTTCGATCTTTTGTTGGGCCTCAGCCACGAAACTGGCGACGTCCCGACCGGCAACATTGCATTGCACGGTGACCCGGCGTTTGCCCCATTCGCGGTTGATGGTGGCGGGGCCTTCGGTCTCGACCACCCGCGCCACCTGATTCAAAGGCAGCACCGAACCCGTGCCGGTGGGGATGAGCGTCGCCGCCAGAGCCTCCGGATCGGTGCGCTGCCGGTCGGGCAGGCGCACCACCAGGGGAAAGCGCCGCTGCCCTTCGCGCACCTCGCCCACCTTGAGCGAACCGACAGACTCGACCACGTTGAGCACGTTCCTGGTGGGCACCCCGTAGCGGGCGATAGCTTCGGGATCCACGCGCACTTGCAGGATTAGCTGGCCGACGAGTTGTTCGCCGGTGAGTTCGCCCACTCCCGGAATATTCCGCAACACCGCCTGCGCCTCATCGGACAGACGGCGCAACTGATCCAGATCGTCCCCGTAAATCTTGATTGCCACGTCGCCCCGGGCGCCAGCGATCATTTCGTTCAAGCGCATTTCGATGGGCTGGCTGAAGGCGGCGGTCATGCCCGGCAACCTGGCAAACCACTGACGCATCTGCTCCACCAGTTCGGACTGCGTCCGCGCTTTCTTCCACCGCGACCGCGGGTGCAGGGCCAGAAAAACGTCCGATAGCTCGATGCCCATCGGGTCGGTGGCGATCTCCGCGCTGCCCAGGCGCGTCCAAACGTTGGCGATTTCGTCGGGGAACTCGGCGAGCAGCAATTGCTCGATCCGATTGTTGTAATCCACCGCCTCCTCGAGGGAGATGCCGGCCAGCCGCACGGTGGTGCCCACGATTGCTCCTTCCCCCAACTTCGGCAAAAATTCCCCGCCCAGGCGAGTGCCGAGGACCGCCACCCCCGCGACCAGAGCGAGGGCGCCCAGCAACGTCAAGTGCCGAAAGCGCAGCGCCCAACCAAGCAGCGGCTCATAGATGCGATGCGCCACGCGAACCAGCCAGGGTTCCTTTTCCGTCACTTGTTTGGGGAGAAACAGGCTCGCGAGCACAGGTGTCAGGGTCAGGGCCAGAATCAACGACCCGGCCAGGGCGAAAATCATGGTCAGCGCCATGGGCTTGAACATTTTCCCCTCGATTCCCTCGAGCGCCAGGATCGGCAGAAAGACGATCAGGATGATGCCGACGCCGAACGCCACCGGCCGCGCCACCTCCAACGGCGCATCCGTCAACGCCTCATCCCGCTCCGATCGGGTGAGCGCGCGGCCCAATTCCCGCTGCCGCAACGCCAGCCGGCGCATGGCATTTTCCACCATGACGACCGAGCCATCGACAATAAGGCCGAAATCCACCGCTCCGAGGCTCAGCAGGCTGGCGGAGATTCCCGCCTGCAACATCAGATCGCCGGCGAACAGCATCGAGAGCGGGATGGCGGCCGCCACCACCAGACCCGCGCGCAAATTGCCGAGGAAGGCGAACAGCACGGCGATGACCAGCAGGGCGCCCGCCAACAGATTGTGCTTCACGGTGCGAATCACGTTGTCCACGAGTTCAGTGCGGTCGTATAACACTTCAGCCTTCACGTCCTTGGGCAGAGTCTTTTGCACCTCAGCCAGCCTGGCTTTCAACCCATGGGTCACCTCGGCGCTGTTTTCGCCCATCAACATGAATCCCAGGCCCAGCACGATTTCACCCTGGCCGCCGGCGGTGACCGCGCCGCGCCGGATTTCGTGATCCACTTTCACCTCGGCCACGTCGCGCACGCGCACCGGCACGCCGCCTTGCGAGCTGATGACGATATTGGCGATTTCCTGGACGTTGGTGGTGAGACCCAGGCCATGCACCAGCAGGGATTCGCCGCCGCGGACGACCTGGCCGCCGCCCACGTTTTGGTTGTTGGCCCGCAACGCCTCGAGCAAGTGCTCGAGGGTGAGGCCGTATTTGACGAGCCGCCGCGGTTCGGTGATGACGTGGTACTGCTTTTCAAAGCCGCCCCAGGTGTTGACTTCGGCCACTCCGGGGACCTTTCGCAGTTCCGGTTTGATTTGCCAGTCCTGGATCTCACGCAGCTCGGTCAGAGTGCGGTGCGGGTCATCCGAGCGCACGACGTAGTGGAACACTTCGCCCAGGCCCGTCGAGATCGGCCCCAGTTGGGGCCGGCTGATGCCTGGCGGGAGTTCCACGGTCTGAAGGCGCTCGGTGATCACCTGGCGCGCCCGGTAAATGCTGGTTTGGTCAGCGAACGTCGCGACCACCTGGGAGAGGCCGAACTTGGAGATCGAGCGGATGTTGTCCAAACCGGGCAATCCCCCCAGGGCCAGTTCCACGGGAATGGTGATTTGCGCCTCGGCCTCCTCGGCGTTGAGCGAAGGCGCGGTGGTGTTGATTTGTACCTGCACCGGAGTGGTGTCCGGAAAGGCGTCGATGGGCAGGCGGCGCAGAGAGCGGCCGCCGACAAAGACAAGTGCCACCGACAGAATCGCCACGAGCAGGCGGTTTTTGAGGGAGGTTCTGATGAGCCAGTTCAGCATAAGCAAGCGGCGGAGTTGAATTGCGGACCGCGGTAACGCCTTTTAATCATCGGCGCATCCGGCTCCCAGGCGAGAGATGAGAAAGGCCGACTTAAGCGGGAAAACGCGCCGCACCGCGACTTCCTCCTCCGGCCGCAAGCCTTCCACAATTTCCACCCGGTCATCCATACGGGCCCCCACCCGCACGACGCGCGCGTCGAAGAGATCCTCCGCCGCCTTAACGAACACGAAATCTTTGCCCTCGATTCGTTGCACGGCCTCGCGTGGCAGCAGCACCGCCTGCTTGGCCTCGCGCGTGAAAATCCGCGCCTGGGCGAACATCCTGGCTTTTAGCACTCCTCCCGGGTTGGGCGCCTCGGCGCGCGCCCGGGCCATGCGGGTTCTTTCGTCAATCTCCGCCCCTACCCAGGTCAATTTCGCGGGGAACATCCGGCCGGGCAGCGACTCGAATCGTAATTCCACCGGTTGCCCTTCTTGCACGCGGCCCAGTGCGGCTTCCGGGATGTTCAGCATCGCCCACATCACTGATCGATCCGCCACCGTGAACAACGGTTTGCCGGGTTCGACCAGCGCGCCGCGAACCGCCGTTCGCTCGGTGATCTCACCCGCGAAGGGGGCTCGGACCTCGAGATACACGGGATCGTTCGGATGATCCATCAACCGGTCGATGTCTGCCTCGGAAAAACCGAGGGTGCGCGCCTGCTGGCACGCCGCGCGGTGCTCGGCCTCGGCCTGTTGCAGATCTTTCTCCGAGGTCACCCGTTCGGCGCGCAGTTTGCGCTCCCGTTCCAGGGTTTGGTGCGTCAAGACGGCTCGGGCAACCCCTTCGGCGATTTGGGCTGACCAGATTTTGGCGACGACTTGATTCTCCTCCACCCGGCTGCCCAGGTCAGCGGCGACTTCATGAATAATGCCCCCCACCGGTGCGGCAATCTGGGCCAATTTGTTTTGATTAAAAGCCAGCTCCGCGTAGCAATCCAGGCGGTCGGTAATGCTGCCCGTTTCGGCAGGCGCAATTTGCACCCCGGCCAGCGCGGCCGAGTCCGCGGAAGGCAGCCGCACTTTGGCGGAGGCGCCGACCGCAAGCGTCGCGGCTAATTGCGGGCGGCAGATGCCGCATTCCGCCTCGGGCACGTTATGTTCATGGCAGAGATCGGCCCCGGAAGCGTCGGCTCGCGCGGCCTGGTCATGATTGTGCCCCGCGTGATCATCCGCTGCGGCGCCGGGTTTTGAGCAGGCGGCCAACAGCACCGCCATCAACGGCAGGGCCAGCCAGGCCGGCTGGATTATTTTGACCACGTTCTTTCTCATAAACATAAAGTCCTGCATACAATTACTCACAGTCATTTGGATTCTATCACGCTGGCGGATGGAACCGGTTCCGCCAACGCCTCTACTTCGGCTTGCGCTACGTTCAGTTCGAGCAGCGTTTGTTGATAGGCCCGCCGGACTTCGGCGGCCGTCCTTTGGGTGTCGGCCAAATCGATAAAATTGAACTTTCCCTGTTCGAAGCCGGTGCGCACCAGGCGCAGCGCCTCATCCACTTTGGGCAGCGCCCTATCCCGATAGTCGGCGGCCTGTTCGGCGGCCGTGCGATAGCGTTGCTGCGCGGTCGCCCAGGCCTTGATTAACTCCCGCAAAACCGCTTGCTGCTCCGCCTCGGCGGCGCGCAAGTTGGCTTGAGCTTCCCGCCGCCGGCCTTTGCCGGTGTCGAGAATCGGCAGCGGAACCGCCAGCCCAAGCTGGATGATGGACTGATCCGTCTCGCCAATTTTCCCGCCCGAGACTTCGACGGTCACGTCCGGGTAAGGATCCAATCGAGTCCTGCGCTCCTCCAACTCGGCGCGAGCCACCTCGGCTTGCGCCGCCCGAGCGCTTGGGTGCCGGAGGAGCAGCTCTTCCACCGGTCTGCCCAGCAGTTCCTCCCTCGGACTTTCGGCCAGCGCACCGGAAACTCTGAGGTCACGTTGCGCGGAGAGTCCAAGTATGGCCGCCAGCGTCTGCCGGGCCGCCATCCACTCCCGCTCAAAGCTCTTCAGCTCGGACTGCGCCTGGACGGCCTGGACTTCGGCTCGCAACTGCTCCTGATAAGCCGCATCGCCAGCCTCAACCCGCTTGCGCGCCGTGGCCGCCGAAGCTCGCGCCACCTCCAGCAATTGCGTGGACACCTCGATCAATCGTTCGGCCGCCAACACCTGAGCGAACGCGGCTTTCACATCCCGCGCCACCTCGGTGCGGCGCAGCGCCAGTTCCGCTTCGGCAATCCTCACACCGGCTCCCCCGATCCGCCGCTCCAGATTTTTTTTCCCGGGATACGGGAGCAACTGGGCGACCCCAATAGTCTGGATGGCATCGGAGAAGCCCCGACCGCCGCTCACCGGCCATTCGTCCGCGTTGAGTCGCAATTGCGGATTGCTCCAACGCTTCGTCTGCCAGGCCCGCCCGCCCGCCGCGGCAATGCCCGCCTCCGCTGCCGCCAGCCTCGGATTATTCGTGAGCGCCACCTCGAGGGCTCTTGCGAGCGTCAATCCTTCCCGTCCCGCCGGTTCGGCTTCGCGCCGGACCTCGGTCCCAGGCGGCGCGGCGAACCCGCCCGGCGGCAGCATCAAACAGCCGCTTCCGAGAACCATCATTTTCACCATCCACAAACTCTTCATAAGCAAACGACATCACTTCTTTGTCCAGGCAAACAAGAAAACACCTCGGCGGCGAAAGGTCGCCGAAAGAACCTCAGCCCCGTTTCGAGGCTGATCAGGAAGCTTGGGAAGGCGCGCGCGGTGGAAGGGCCGCGCGGAAATGAAAGCGCCAAAGACGCGGAACTTCCGGCGGCGCGCCGGCGGCGATGAACGCCGCCGCCGTCGTGGCGGCCGAGGGCGTTGCGTCAGGGAGGAGGTAGCTCAGCCAGAGCAGGGGAGGCGGCGCGGCGGCGCGGTGATGGCTGATCTTATAGAAACCGGATTCGACGGTGGAGCAGGCGTCCTGACGGCAATCATTGTCCTGATGTGGGGCGCTATCCGGGTGCTGACAGCAAGAAAGAAAGGCCAACCCTGGGAGTTCCTCCAGTTCACAATGCCATATCGCCAGTCCCCAAAAGACCAGCATCACCATCGCAATTGCCCGAGTGAGCCTGCTCACGCGGCCATACTATAGCCCAAGGTCGGTAGTCGTCAATTGCGGCGCCGACTCCGCCGATTCATTGGAGGTTGATTTTGTATTGACAAACGGCTCTCCTTTTGCTTGTCTCAGGCTCAATAAGGACGAGACATGGACCGTACGCCGAGCTTGGATCCGGGAGCCACGAAACCGGCAGAGCTTGCCCGTAGCCGGGGACGGGGCGCACCAGTCTGGTTAGGGCGGGCGTTCCTGACGCTTTCGCTGCTTTGGGCGGCGAATGCACCGGGTCAAATAGTGCCGGTGGATCCCGATTTTCCGGCTGGCGCTGGCCCGAACGCCGTGGTTCGCTCAGTGGCAATTCAGCCGGACGGCCAGGTGCTCGTCGGGGGCTACTTCACCAACCTCAACGATTCGCCTCGATTGTACATCGCACGAATCGGAATCAGCGGCCTCGTCGATCAGAATTTTGCTCCCCAGCTCAATGCCGAGGCAAGCCGGATTCAACCGTTGGCGGACGGGCGCATCCTGATCTCTGGTTCGTTCAGTATGGTCAACGGAGTTGCGCGGCCTGGCTTGGCCCGGTTGGAGGCCGACGGCGCATTGGATTCAGCTTTCGTTCCCCCAAGCGGCTTGAGCACGGGCGGCGCGGCCACCGGTTGGGCCGCCGCCGATCAGACGGTCTGGGTGACGGGGATGTTCGCGAGTGTGGGCGGACTTCCTTCCAATCGAATTGGGCGTCTATTATCGGACGGAGCGGTCGATTCCGCGTGCCGCTCGCCCTTTGGCCCCGGGGACACGGTTGCCATAGTGGCAATACAACCCGATGGCAAGCCGTTGGTAGCCGGCGCCTTCTCGAACCTCGCCGGGGTGTTAATTACGAATTTGGCCCGGTTGAACCTCGACGGTTCGGTGGATCACACGTTTCGACCTGCGCTGGCGCCGGGCGAACGAGTCATGCGCGGAATTCTGATGCCGGATGGGAGTCTGGTCGGGGTAGTCGCGGTCGTAGCCGATTTTGGGCTGGCCACAACGCCACCCCGGCTGGCGCGGTTTGGTCCTGACGGGGCGCTGGATCCGGAGTTCAAGGTGGTTTTCGAGTCACCCGGATTTCCGTATAACGGTGCGATTCACAGTCTGGCACTCCAACCGGATGGCAACTTGCTCCTCAGCGGGACGTTTTTGCGCGTGAATGGCGTCGCGCGCGGGAAAATTGCCCGGTTGAGAACGGATGGCACAGTGGACTTTTGCTTCGAGGTGCCGTTCGGGGGCGAATGGACGCCTTTAGCGGTGGCGTCCGGATTGGATGGCAGCGTGTACGTGGGCGGCAGTTTTGGCGGACTGCAAGGGCAAGCTCATCCGCACCTGTTGCGGTTGCTCCCGCCGCCGCACTGCGATCCGGGGGTGATCGAGATGGCGGTACCCGTGGTGCAGGCTCGGGAAGATGCGCTGCGAGTGATCATTCCGGTGGCGCGTCGCGGCGCGACGGATCTGGAGCAGAGTGTCGAATTCACAACGCGCGATGGCACGGCGCAAGCCGGGCGGGACTATGAACCCACCACCGGGACGGTGCGGTTTGCCCGCGGCGAACGCAGCCGGCCCATTGAGATAGTGGTTCGCAACGCTACCGCGGTGGAAGGGGGGAAGACTTTCGAAGTGCTGTTGACGAAAACCGGAGGCGGCGCGGTGCTGGGGAACACGACCAACACACAGATCGTTCTCACCGATGCGCGGCCGGGCGCCGCCGGCGCGCCGGACACGAATTTTGTTGTGAAATTGGATGGCCCCGTGCGATTGGCCGTCGGTTTGACACAGGGGCGCGCCTTGATCGCCGGCAGCTTCACCAATATCAACGGCCAGTTCTCGCCGAGCCTGGCGATTATGGATGCGGGCGGACATCTCGAACGAAGCCTGCTGCATTCGCGGCCGCTGGCTGAGCCGGTCACGGCCCTGGCGGTGGATGCCGGAGAAGGCTTGCTGGTGTCGGGATCTTTTCAGCGCCTGGATGGCGCATGGCGTCCGGGCCTGGCGCGATTCGACTACCAGGGCAACTTGGATGACTCCTTTCAGCCGTTTGCCCTTTGGCCAACCAATGACTGCGGCGGGGTGCAAGTGCAGGCGGTGACGGTGTTGCCGGACGGCCAGATTGTATGCTCCGCAACGCTTCCAGGACCCGGCTGCGACACTTCCACCCAATTGCTCAGGCTCTCGCGCGAAGGAAGGGTCCAAACGATCTTTACCAACGTTGGCTTTGGCGAGGTGCGGGCGAGGAAACTTCAGGCCGCCCCCGGCGGGGGTTTCTTTCTGCTCGGTCGCGGCCTGGGCAGCACCTTGGCGCGGTTGCGCGCCAACGCCGAGCTGGATTGGAGTTTCCAGCCGCCGGCCGACCGGCAGTCCACGTTCTATTCCGGAGACTTCAATCTGCTGCCGGACGGAAGGGTGATGATGTCCGCGCTGGCGAACGCGTTTGATGGGTTGATCAGCGTCGGCCCGTTGTGGCGTCTCAATCCGGACGGATCGTTGGACGCAAGTTTTCATTTCACCAACACCGCTTCCGCGTTTGGCATTTTGCAGTCGGCCGATGCGATCAGCGCCGCTGCCGATGGGCGGGTGTTGGTGGCTGGATATTTTTCCAACGGCGACAACTCGAGGAGGAACCTGCGGCGTTTATTGCCGGATGGCTCTATCGATTGGAGCTTTGATCCGGGGAGCGGCATCACCGCGGTGGCCCCGGGTGGATTACCGGCGGTGTACACTTTAGCCGCTCTGCCCGATGGAGGCTGGCTCGCGGGCGGAGATTTTGGCGGGTACAACGGCTTCAACCAGCGTTATTTGGTGAAGGTGCTGCCGGAAAGCTCGCTCATCCCACGCAGTTTCACCCTTGATTCCACGAATGTCAGCCTGGTGGAGTCCAGCGACACGTTGGTGTTTGAAATCCGGCGCCACGGGGACGCCTCCACACCGGCTGGCGTAACGGTCTTGACGCAAGATGGCACCGCTCTGGCCGGGGCCGACTACCTTCCGCTCCACACCAACCTGCTCTTCGCAGCGGGGGAGTGGAGCAAGACTGTTTCGGTCGTGGTTTTGGATGATGAAATCGTTGAAGGCACCGAGCAGTTCCGGCTCTGCCTGACGAACCCAACGAGCGGCTTCAGCCTGGGCAATCCTTCCTCAATCACGATCACCATCCAGGACAACGATGCCGGAATCGAGTTTTCCCAGAATCAGTTCCTCGCGGTCGAGGAGGACGGCTTCGCGCTCTTATCCGCGCGCTGGAGCGGCGCTGTGTCCAGCCGCCTGCGAGCACAAATCCGGATTTTTCCTTTGGATGGCAGCGAGGGCGTCCTGGGGGTTGCCCATCTCGCCGTTCAGTACGGAAGCGGCACGCGCGTGGGAACCAACACCTTCTATGTCCCGGTGGCGGACGACGAGATCCATCAGCCCCGGCGGCATTTCCGGCTTGAGCTCAGCGGCGGCGAGGGATTGATTGCCGGCCCACGCTCCAATGCGCTGCTGGTGTTGGACGATCGCGACTTTTCCACCACACCGGCGCGGGGGATCGCGGGGGTGGTGGAAGCGTTAGCCAGCGCGCCCTCAGGCGGGGTCTATCTGGCGGGAGAGTTTTCCAGCGTGCATGGGGTGCGGCGCCCGCGGGTGGCGCGGCTCTTGCCGGACGGGTTGGTGGACCTCAACTTCGATCCCGGCCAGGGGCCGGATGCCAAGGTGACGGCTTTGGCGGTGCAGCGGGATGGTCGAGTGCTGATTGCAGGCAGCTTCGCCAGCGTGGCGGGAACCCCCCGCGCCGGTCTGGCGCGTATGAATGCGGACGGTTCACTCGACGCTTCGTTCGCGCCAGGCGCAGGGATTCAAAGCACCAATGGCCCGGCATTCGCCCGCGTCTTGTTGCCTGCGAGAGGTGAGGGCATCTGGGTTGCTGGCGCCTTCACTCACTATGATGAATTCTATTCTCCGCACTTGATCAAGCTTCTGCCGGATGGACGGAGGGACACCAATTTTATTTCTCCCTTCCGCGGTCCGAATATCAGCCCGTGGCCTCGCCCACCGGCTGGCGCGTCTTCGGCGGTGTATTTGCTGGTCGAGCAACCGGATGGCGGTGTGGTAGCCGCGGGAAGTTTTAACCTGCCGCCGACCTGGCCGAGTATCAATTACACCACGGCCTCGGTGGTCAGGATGCACCCGCAAGGCGCATTGGATCTTACCTTCACGAACAACCTGAGTTCGAGCACCGCCGCCTACTCGTTGGCGCGGACCTCCGAGGGTAAGCTTCTCGTCGGCGGCGAGTGTCGTTCCCACTGGATTGCCATTTGGCGCCTTGAACCGAACGGAACCTCCGACCGCACGTTTCGCATCCTGGGCGCGCCGCCCGTTGCTTTCAGCACCTCCAGGGTTCAACAACTAATCCTCCAGGCGGATGGCAAAATCCTGTTTTCCGCCACCCTTTTCGGTGCTGGCCCCGGCGATCCCGGCAAGGCGGGAGCACAAATAGAACACACGCTAATCGGTCGCTTGCTGCCTGATGGCATGTGGGATGCCAGTTTCGGCTTGCTCGATTGCGAGCTCCCGCTTTTGCGGGAAGCCGGCCCTTACTGGTTCAACAACACAGACTATGTGAGGACTTTGGGGGCGGAACCGATCGTTCCCACCGCCGCGCTGGCAGCCCAGTCGGACGGAATGCTCGTGCTGGCCGGAGCGTTTGACCGCGTGAATGGCGAACCGCGCCGGCGCTTGGCCCGCGTAAACCCGAATGGCACATTGCGCGGGAAACTGCTGCTGGAGTTAAGCCGGGGGCATCCGTTGCGATTATCTCTGCCGCCCGAAGTTGAGTCTCCCTACGTTTTGGAAGTTTCGTCCGACCTGCGGGATTGGAGCGAGTGGATGACGGACAATTATCCGTGGTGGCCGGTCAGTTTGAGATTGGACGCGAACGAACCCGCGCGATTCTTCCGAGCCCGACCTGTGTTTGTTGGAAGGTGAGAAGCTGTGATTAAAACCAAAGGCCGCTCGCGAAAATCAAGAACCGTTCGAGCTTTCTCTCTGATTGAGCTTCTGGTGGTCATCGCCATCATCGCGATGCTGGCCGGTCTGCTCCTGCCCGCGGTTCATCGCGCCAAAAACGAAGCAAGCACCGCCGTTTGCCTGGGCAACCTGAAACAGTGGGGATTGGCCACACAGCTCTACGTGGGCGAAAACGACGACTTTCTGCCTCCCGAAGGTTTTCCCAATCCCACGGGAATCTCGCAGTTAATGAAAGGCTGGTATTTTCATCTGCCGCAAACCATTCGCGTTCCACCCTACCTTGAAATGAGCTGGCGCACCAACGCGGAAATCAGCCCGGGGCGAACTCTTTGGTTGTGCCCATCCAATCTTCGCCGCAGCAACGGCAACAACTTGTTCCATTATTGCTTGAACGAAAACCACGACGGAACGGGAGCGAACGACAAACCGGCGCGGCTATCCTCCTTTACGCGGCCCGCGGCGATCGTCTGGCTGTTTGACTCGAAAAACCTGCCAGCGGTCGGGACGCCCAACTTTGTCCACACGAATCTGCATAGCCAGGGAGCTAACTTCACCTTTCTGGATGGCCACGCCCGTCGGTTCAAGAGCGTGGAGTACTGGGATGCCAAAGCGAGCCGCGGGCGGACGAATAATCCGGATTTGGTCTGGGTGCCGTAACGGGGAGCGAGCCGAAAAATGGGGAAGAGAGCATCCGCTGCCAGCTACGAAACTGCCAGGAAATCAGGCGGCTGATTTCTCCGAAAACCTCGCGGCCGGCAGCAGCGGCCGCGAGGCGGGTCCGTGCCCAAACTGATTAATGCGCCATTTCCGTTCCCTCGAGCGCCGGGGCCGCGGCGGGGGCGTTCCGGAGCGCGTGGTAAATGTAATCTTTCAGCTTGGCGCGACGCATTTTCAGCTCCTCAATCTCCTGATCGGTCGCGAAATCAATCTCCTCCTCAATGCGATAAACCTCGTCGTCGAGCCGGTGGTACTCGTCGAACATATTCCGGAAATGATCGTTGGACCCTTTGAGGCGTCGAATGACTTCGCGATATTCCGGGAACTCTCTATGGATGGGATGATGCAAGTCCATGGGACAAATGATCTCCTTTGCGTGCTGTCGATTGATGGTTGTGGTGTGAAGAACCGCGGAAGACGAACTCGAGGCCACGGGCGTCGAAGAACCCGGAAACGCTCAGCAATCGGTCGGTGGGGAATTGGGCGGTGCTGCCATTCGAGCTGGCCCGCGCTTGACCGAGTGCTTCGCGTCCACAGTAATGCATTCGCGGTCCCGCCGCGCTGGGCGGCACCATCAAGAGCTTAACCGGGTTTGCCCGGCGGTAAAGGGGAAAAGCGTCCGAGACGCGAGTTTTTCGGAAAATCACTGCTTGCCATAAGGGGATTTGATGTGCTCGCCGACATTGCGCAAGTCCTCGCTACGGATGAACCCAGCCAATCCGATATTTCTCCGGATTCAAATGATGCCGCCGGCAAAGTTCGTCCATATCGGCTTGCATTTCTGGGGTGGCCGGCGAGGTCGTCCGGCCGCTGACGAACACGAGTTCGTCGTCCAGCGGGAGCAGATTGGGGGAGCCGCTGTCGCCCCCTTTGAGAATGTTCACCGAAAAACCCGGAAAACCGGCGCTCACCTGCCCCCCTTGCTCGGTGCCGAACAGCGGATGCGGCGCTCCGGGAGTGTAAGGATAGATCCGGCTGTATTCGGTGTAACTGATGGCGCGGAGCGGCGTTACGCCAGCGGGCAAATCGCGATCGAACAGGAACAAGGTGTAATCACCTTTGGATAGCCGCACGACCTCGCCGATAATTTTCATCCGGATGCGTTTGTTTTCACGGGTGAAAAACCAGACCGGTTGGCCTTTCCGGGCATCGACAAAGCCTTCCGGCCCCATGCCGTGCCCTCGGGTGTAGCCATGGCGGCGCGTCAGGGCGGTGACCGGCACCTGGCCGGAACTCCCTTCGCCCGCCCAGCACGGGCTGAGGGCCGTTAGACCTCGCATGCCCCACAAGAGACTGCGCGTGTTCCATTTCACGACTGGCGGTTTCTCCGGCCAGCCTTCCGGGTGACGCCGTTCCTCCCAAATAACCATGGAACGACCATTGGTCCGGGCGATCACATTGGTCCAGATCCGCTCGCTGAAGGAGCCGGGGACAAAATGATCGAAGACGGAGTTGGTTTCCACGCGGGGTTGGAGATGCGCCGGCAGGGGGCGTTTAAGTTCCAGCCAGCGGGGATTGATCAACGTGTTTGAAATCGTGATTCCCGAAACAGCGTAAACGCCATCGCCGTTTGTGGCCCAGGTGAGCGAGTTCGTCGTGTAGCTCAGTCCGCTGGATGGGGATGCCGGCTGCGCCGACGTCCGCGCCGCCCCTGCCAACGCCGTGCCCGCGATGATGGCAGCGGCCCACAACCTTCTCTTTGCCATTGTGCTGACATCATCCTTAAGAGCGAAACGCCAGGCAACCGCCTTCTTTCCGGGGCGCATCCTTTCTCTTTTATTTTTGGCCTCACCCTGATACAAAGCGCGCATGGCAGCACAAATGAAAGTCGGCTTTCTCGGGGCCGGAAAAATGGCCGCCGCTCTGGCGCAGGGATTTATCCGGGCCGGACGCGTTTCTGCCAGCGAGATTCTGGCCAGCGATCCGAGCAGCGCCGCGCTAGGGCATTTTGCCCAGGCCACAGCCGCTCGCACCACCACCTCCAACCGGGAAGTGGTCCGATTTGGCGATGTTGTGGTGCTGGCGGTGAAACCGGACCAGGTCCAGGCGGTCCTCAGTGAGGAACGCGAGGTTTTTACCGGGGGTCAATTGCTGATTTCGATCGCGGCGGGAGTGCCGCTGGTGAAGTTGCAACGATTGCTCGGAGGCAAGGGGCGGGTAATCCGGGTGATGCCCAATGCGCCGGCGCTTGCGGGCGCTTCCGCCAGCGCCTTCGCGGTGGGCGAAGGCGCCACTGAGGCTGATGCCAGGCTTGCGCTGAGCCTGCTCTCCGCTGTGGGTCTCGCGCTGGAGGTCAAGGAATCACTGTTGGATGCGGTAACCGGATTGAGTGGCAGTGGCCCGGCTTACGTATTCATGATGATCGAGGCCCTCAGCGATGGCGGGGTGGCGGCGGGACTGCCGCGGGAAGCGGCTACTCGGCTGGCGATTCAAACCGTACTCGGCAGTGCCAAACTGGCGTTGGAAACCGGTCTTCACCCGGGCGTGCTGAAAGACATGGTGACCAGCCCAGGCGGAACCACTATTGAAGGCTTGCAGGTGCTTGAGAAAGGCGGGGTGCGCGCGGCTTTGATTGGGGCGGTGCGCGCGGCCGCTGAGAAATCCCGGCAACTCGGCCAGTCTTAACTTATGGGCCTGGCTCCTCCCAGCCCGCGGCAAGCGGGGATCATTTGGTTTTCGCTCACGGGCCTGGCCATCGGCGTGTTGCTGGGATTGATCGCGCTGCTGATTTGGGGCTTGGGCAAAGCGCTCCAACTTCTGGCGCCGGTGCTCTGGCCCATCGCGGCGGCGGGCGTGCTGGCTTACCTGCTGGATCCCCTGGTGGATTTGCTGGAGAACCGCGGGGTGCGCCGGACCCGCGCTATTTTGATGGTATTTGCGGCAGCGTTGCTGGTCATCGGCGGCCTCTTCGCCAGCGTGGCTCCGCAAGTGGTGGTCGAAACCCGCGAGTTTGTCCGGCGGGTGCCCGCTTATGCCGCCAGATTGGAGCTGAAAGCGCAGTCGTTTCTGGCGAATCCTCCGCAACTTGTGCAACGGCTTTTGCAGCGCGAGGACAAAGCCTCGGGACTGGCCGTGCCGGATCCCGCGGCTTCCGACTCGCCCGCTGAATCTTACCCCACCGGGTCCGCGCCGGCCACGAACAGCACCTCACGGTTCGACCAGAGTCTCAACCCCGAAACGGTGCAAAAGGCCACGGTTTGGATAGCTCAGACGCTGCCCGCCATCGGCTCGTGGCTTTTCGGACAGGTCGGACGCGTCGCTTCCTGGTTCGGCGTGCTGGTCGCCTTGGCTTTGATTCCGGTGTACACGTTCTATTTTTTGATGGAAAAGCAGGGGATATCCTCAAGCTGGACTGATTATCTGCCGGTCGCGGATTCCGCCTTTAAGCAGGAGTTGGTTTTCGTGCTGCGCTCCATCAATGGGTATCTGATCTCCTTTTTCCGCGGACAGGTATTAGTGGCGGTTTGCGACGGGTTTCTTTATGCCGCCGGTTTTTTGCTGATCGGGTTGCCGTATGCGGTGCTCCTCGGCGCCGCCGCGGTTATTCTGACAATGATCCCATTTCTGGGCGCGATTGTGACCTGCGTTGCCGCCTTGATCATTTCCATCGTGACTTTCGGGGACTGGTTGCATCCGTTGTTGGTCTTGGCTGTGTTTGGCTCGGTGCAAACCATTGAGGGCCTTGTCTTGTCCCCAAAAATCCTGGGTGGCCGCGTCGGATTGCACCCCGTAACCATTATCATTGCGGTGATGGCCGGCACGACGCTGCTGGGTGGATTGCTCGGGGGCATTCTGGCGATTCCCCTTACAGCGGCGCTGCGGGTAATCATGTTCCGTTACGTCTGGAAGCGTCCGCAGCCGAAGACCGCCTGAACCGCTTCGGGGAGGCCGTTACAAGCCCGGTAGGGCGGACACTTTGGCTTGCGGAGTTAGACGGCAGGAAGACTACATCCAGGGGTTATGGCCCCGGAGACAGCCGCCGCCTGGCGGCGCGTTGCCCCATGAGAAAAGTCGCCCAACGCCGTCTCGACAAGCCTCCTCCATCCGCTTAATCTCGGGTATGCATTCCCGGGATTGTTGCTCCACCGGTGGTCTTCGCACCATCGGATTACCCACAATTTGCGTAGGGATCCTGCTGGCGGTGGCTTCGGCGGGAGCGCAAGTGCCTTGGATCATGCCGTGGAACGATGCGCTGCCGGGAGCCACGGACTTCTCGAACCTCAACCACCCCATCGGAACGGAGCGTGTATCGGTGGATACTCGCGGCCACTTCGTCGCTGGTGGCGAACGCGTTCGGTTCCTGGGGGTGAATTTCGCGGGCGACTCGCCCTTCATGCCCACCAACCATGCCGACGCGGTCGCGGCGCGTCTGGCCAAATTCGGAATCAACGGTGTTCGCTTTCACCACCTGGACGCCTCCTGGGCGTATAACGGCGGTTTGTTGAACTACAACCACGGCACCGGCACCAGCACCAACTTTCGACCGGCCCAACTCGAAACGCTTCACTATCTGATCTCCCGGCTCAAAGCTCATGGCATTTATTCCGATATCAACCTCTTGGTCGGGCGCAGTTATTTGCCCAACGATGGGCTGGGGCCGGAAGCGGGCGGCATGGATTGGAAGGACGCCCATATTCTGGGCATGTTCTACCCGCCAGCGCTGGAGTTGCACAAGGATTATGCCTCTAAACTGCTCGCGCCGACCAATCGCTTCACCGGTTTGCCGCTGGGGCGAGATCCGGCGGTGGCGTTTGTGGAAATCATCAACGAGAACGGCATTCTCCAAAAGTGGGTGGAGGGGGCGCTCGATCATCTGCCTCCGCGTTATCTCGGATCCCTGCGGGACCGTTGGAACGAATGGCTGTCCGCCCATTACCCGAGCGAAAGCGCGATGCTGGCGGCGTGGCGGGCCGTGGATCGTCCGCTCGGTCCCAATCTTCTGGTCAACGGAGCTTTTACCAATGGACTGGCGCAGTGGAACTTCGAACAGCACGGGGGAGCCAGCGCCACGCTCACTCGGGTCAACGAATTCACGGACGGCGCTCCTTGCGCCAGGGTTGAAGTGATCCAACCCAGCGACGCCGCGTGGCATATCCAGCTCAATTACCCAAACCTTCCGCTCTTCTCCAATCAAATCTACACCCTCAGCTTCTGGGCCAAGTCCAGTCCGGCGACCAACGCTGATTGCTCGGTGATGCAAGCCCATGCGGATTGGCAGGGGCTCGGCTACGCCCAGAGTTTGAGACTCGGCCCGGAATGGCAACCATTCACAGCCACCTTCGCGCCAACCTCCAGTGACACCAATGCCCGGGTGAATTTTGGGGGCATGGGTAACAAGCCGGCCACTTTTTGGTATGCTGACGTGCGGCTGCAACCCGGCGGCCAGTTGGGCGTTCTGCCGCCCGGCGCCTCGTTGGTGGCCGGCAGCGTGCCGAACCTTGTCCACTCCGGCGCCGGCTACATCGGTACACCCGAAGCCCGCCGGGACTGGCTGCGCTTCCTGTGTGATTTGGAGAACCGCTACTACGACGCCATGCTGGCGCACCTGCGAGATGACCTCGGTTACACCGGCCTGGTGTTCGGCACCATCATGGCCAACAGCCCGGCTGGAGTGCAAAGCCGGCTGGACGTGATCGACGGACACGCGTACTGGCAGCATCCGATCTTTCCGGGCGCACCATGGGATGCCGGGAACTGGCGGGTGCCCAACCTTTCGATGGTGAACACGCTCGATAACACCCTCGCCGGGCTCGCGCGCCAGCGGCTCAAGGGCAAGCCGTTTATGGTGACGGAATATCAGCATCCCTCGCCGAACTATTATGGCGGCGAGGGGCCGGTTTTGTTGGCCGCCTATGCCGCATTGCAGGATTGGGACGGCTTTTGGATGTTCGATTACGGCCCGGGCAGTCCGGCGGCAACGATGGGATATGTCCGCGGCTATTTTGAAATCGGGCAACACCCGACCAAGATGGTGAATCTGTTGGTGGCGGCGAACTTGTTTCGCCGGGGCCATGCCCGCCAGGCCGCCGGGGAGATCACCCTTCCGCTCACCCCCGAGCGCGAGTTGGATTTGCTGCAATCGGCCGCTCCCTGGAGCATTTTCAGCAGCGGCCAGCTCGGCGTCCCCGGCAAACACGCTTTCGTCAGCCGGCTCAGCACGGATTATGGGAATCACCCGGTGGGTCTCGCCGAGCCACCTCGCGCGCCTGAGGGTAACGTGCTGGTCAGCGACACCGGAGAACTCGCCTGGGACGTTTCTTTGGAAAACCGAGGACTTGTCACCGTCAACACCGCGCAGACCAAGGCGGTAGTGGGCTTTGCGGATCATCGCGCGGTGGATTTGGGCGGCATTACGTTGGAGCCGGGCACGACCAAGCTGGGCTATGCGACGCTGGCGCTCAGTGTTACCCGCGGCGAAGTCCTGACGAACGATTGTTCCGCACTGATTATCGCGACCGGGTGGTGGGAGAACACGGGACAAGCCTGGACGGATTCCACGAAGACTTCCGTCGGAATGCAATGGGGCAGCCCGCCCGTCCTGGCGGAGGTGGTCCCCTTTGCGATCACGCTGCCGGTGGGCACGAACCACGTCCAGGTCTGGAGCCTGGATCCGCGCGGGCAGCGAAAATCAGCGCTGCCGATCACCGGGACGGACTCCCGCACTGTGATCAACGCAGACACCAATACCGGCTCGCTCTGGTACGAGTTGCGGGTCGCCCGCTGGACCGCGAGTTACGACGCCTGGCGCGATCGCTATTTCGGCGCCGGACAAACCAACTGGATGAGCCACGAAAGCGCCGCACCCGACGGCGACGGGGTGGCCAATCTCTGGAAGTATTACCTTGGCCTGCCTGGCCGGGCCAGCGCCCCCGCCAGTCGGTTGCCCGCGGCCAGTCTCGTTCAGATCGGAACGGAGAATTTTCTCTCGGTATCCGTAGTCCGCGATCCATTGGCCGAGGACATTTTTTGCGCGCCGCAAGTCTCCTCCGACCTCACCCATTGGTTCTCCGGTCCTGGCTGCGCGTTGCTCGATAGTTCCGTTGAGCTCGGTGACCTGAGGCGGGAAATCTATCGCGAAGTCGAGCCCCTGGGCAGCGGCGCGGCCCGCTACCTGCGGCTTCAGATTCACCGGCAGTAAACGCCAGCAAGCGCGCCCAAGGGAGGCTCTGAATCAACCTGACCGGGGATGGTGAGCCAGGTTTTTCTCGATGAGGCGGCAACGTTGCTCCACGGATTGGGCGGAGCGCCCGGCGTCGGGCGGGGTATTCATGACGTAGTCAAGAAGCGTCTCGAGGCGGCTGGTGGCTACGTGCAAACGGGTGTCCGAGGAACCGTAATAAAGGAACACGTCTCCATTGGGCCGCGCCACCCATCCATTGCCAAAGACGACGTTCGACACATCCCCGATCCGCTCCTCCCCCTCAGGCGCCAGAAAATACCCGCCGGGTGCGTGTGTGACCCGGGTGGGGTCTTCCAAATCGCACAGAAACAGATAGAGCACGTAACGCATGCCGGCGGCGGTGTTGCGCACGCCATGCGCCAGGTGCAGCCACCCGGCCGCGGTTTTTATCGGCGCCGGGCCGAGGCCGTTTTTCCCCTCCTTGATGGTGTGATAAACGCGCCCGTCCAGAATCGTCTCCGCGCCGATGCGGGCGTTGGCAATATCCTTGCATAACCCCCAGCCGATGCCGTCCCCAGTGCCGGTGGCCGCGAAGTCCGTCATCGGGCGCGTGTAGAAGGCGTATTGGCCGTCCACAAACTCGGGGTGCAACACGCAATTCCGTTGATGCAAAGAGCGGGTTTTCAGATCCGCCAGCCGCTCCCAGCTCACCAGATCTTTGGTGCGGGCGATTCCGCAGCGGGCGATGGCCGCCGACAAATCTCCGCGTTTGGCATCATCGTGCCGTTCCGCGCAGAACAGGCCATAGATCCAGCCGTCCTGGTGCCGTACCAAGCGCATATCGTAGAGGTTGGTCTCTTCCGGTGCGAGTTCCGGCAAACGCACGGGGTAATCCCAAAACCGAAAGCGGTCGATGCCGTTCCGGCTTTCCGCGATGGCGAAAAAGGATTTCCGATCCCAGCCTTCGACTCGCGCCATTACCACGATGTTCCCGTTCCATTCCATTGCGCCCGCATTGAAAACGGAGTTGATGCCCAACCGGGTCAACAGGCGCGGATTGGCTTGGCGGTCGAAATCATAACGCCAAAACAACGGAGTGTGCTCAGCCGTGAGTACCGGGAACGCGTAGCGGTCAAAAATTCCATTTCCGGTTTTTTGCCTGGCGTTGCGGCGTTTGATGAGCTGCCCGTGTTGCCGCTTGAGTGCCGCCAGCTTTTGTTGAAAGGCTCGTTTGTTCATGTTCGTTGTGGTTCAGTTTCGTCCAGAAGCCCGGCTTGCGCCGCCAATCTGATCAAGTCGGCGCAGCGTCTCCAGGCAGGCGCGCACGCCGTGGTAAGGTCCCTTCCATTCGCTCACCTTGGGCTGGTTTGAATCCGGTTTGCCATCGGGGTTGATGCGCCAGAACCACTCGCCATGCTCGCGATCCGCCAGGCGCGCCTCGATGAAATCCCAGATCTGCAGGGCGGCCTTGAAATAACGGGCCTGGCCTGAAAGTTGGAAGGCGTTGAGGAATCCCACCACCGCCTCAGCCTGCGGCCACCACTCCTTCCCCTGATCAATCACGCGGCCGTCCTGGCCCTCATAATAAAGCCCGCCCTCCGCGTCGAAGCCCTGCTCCAGAACAGCGCCGGCCATCAACAGCGCCACCGATCGCACGCGGCCTAACTGGTCGGCGTCGCCCAGCACCTCCGCCGCCTCGCACAGCAGCCAACTGCCCTCGATGTCGTGGCCGTAAGTGTAAGCGCGCGAGCGGGGCTGCCAATGTTCGTTGAAAAAGTGATGCAAATGGCGCGCGGGCGAAAGGATCCGCCGCTCGAAGAGCTGGATCAACTCGCGCAACCGAGTGATCAGTCGGGAATCCCTCCAAATCCGGCACAGGTTGGTGTAGGCCTCGAGCAGGTGCAGATGATTGTTCATCGACTTTTTCTCGTTCATGTCCTTTTCGCTCAGCCGGGTGTCGGTTGCCTCGGACCAATCGCTCCGCCGCACCTCCCAGTAGCCGCCCTCCACAGGATCGTGAGCGTGGCGTTCGAGCAGCTCGAAGAGTTCCGTCGCTTTGCGCAGCGCCACCGGCGTGTCAAAAGCCCGGAAATACTCGGCCAAGGCGTAAATGCAGAAGGCTTGCCCGTAAATCTTCTTCGAGTTATCGAGAACTTGTCCGGAACTGTCGAGACGCCAAAACGCCCCGCCATGCTCCGCGTCCCAGAAGCGTTCCAGGACAAACCGGCAGGCCCGTTCCGCCATCGAGCGGTAGAGTTCCTCAGGCCGCACGCGATGAACGGCGGAGAAGGTCCAAAGCAGCCGGGTGTTGACGATCAATCCTTTGGGCTGAGAGCGGTCCACCCGCAGGTCATTCGACATCCAGGGCAGCCAGCCGCCGTGCTCATGATCCAGAGCCGGACCGGTCCAGAAGGGCAGCAGGTGTCCAAACAGGTGCTGGCGAACCCGCCCGGCGAAAGCGCTGATTTCTGGCTCATCCATCTTGTGCGGGAGAGCATAGCGTGCGCTCCTGCGCTCGCAAGTCAGAGAGTGGGCGCGGGGTTCTTTTGCCCGCGTTCAAGAGCCGCGGGAAGGTGGGTTAGCAAGCGGCGGGTTCGCTCGCGCGCGCCCGCCTGGGTCGGATGATAGTTGGTGTCGAAAAAAAGATCCGACGGCAGCATGGCTTCCCGCGCTCCACCCAGCACCGGAATGTTTCGAGCGGAATAAAAACCGCGAATCGCCTCGATGGCGCCCCGGGCATTCGGAGCGTCGTACTCCGGGCGATGGCAAATGCCAGGAAATGTTGCCAACACCCGCACCTGGCGCGCCCGCGCCCAAGCGAGAAATCGCTCCAGTTCGGCGAAATTCCGCTGGTGGGCGGTGAGACCCTGCAGCAGAGCCTTGCTGGCAACCGCCAACTGCGGCGACCCGGGCGGCCTCAAATCGGCTGTATTCCCGTTTTGATCGCCAAATTCATCCACCTTATCCACGTCGTACACCCCGAAAAACACTCGTGGTGGCGGGTGGCGCCGGGCCTGCAGCCCCCGGCGAATTCGCTCAAGCGGCATGGACATGGCCAGCCTGAACTGTTCCACCAGCGGCAGCGCCCGGAAATATTCCGGGTCGCGAGCGGTCACATAGTCCAGGAAAACGCTGTCGCGCCACTCCCGGCTCTTGCCGAAGTTATAGAGCTCGTATTCAAAACCGAGCAGCACCAGATCGCCCGGCTCAAGCACCTGCCGCAGCCGCGAAAGGATGTATTGCGGGCCCAGGGCCCCATGCAGTCCGAAGTTCAGGGTCGGCCAGCCGGTCGCTTCCTGGATTTGCCTGGCCTTGAGGCCGAAGAGCACTGAGGAACCGCCGGCCAGAACCAATTTGGGATGCGGCATCGAGGAAGCCCGCCGCTCCTTCTTGGCAATCAGCTCAGCGCACCAGTTTGAGGTGGCGGTCGGGGCGCCGAGTTGCCGATAGAACAAAACGAAAAAAAGCGCGAGCAAGGCTGCCAGCCCCAAGGGCAAGCCAAGAAAAAAACCCCTCGTCTCCAATGGGGAAGGGGAGCGACTCGGCTTTTCCCGGCTGACTGAATGCTGGACCGCGATTTTCATCTCTTTTGAACGCGCCTTCGCACTTCAAATTCCGGCCGCAAGACGCTCCGCAGCCGCTTTCCAGTCGTCGGCGCCGCCTTGCAGGAAAGCTTTGATGGTCGGCAATTTCTCAGCCCAAACGCGCGCCCACGGTGATTGAATAATCTGTTCCGCCCCGGCTGGGTCCGGAAGTCGCTGCTCGACCGCGACCGCCCGGGTAAAGCCGTGGACAGCCTCGATCAGGGCCGAACGCGCCTCCTGGTCAAAGCCGCCACCGCCCAAGACGCGCGCCATCTTCAAGTGCCGGGTCGCGCGCTCTCGATGCGCTTTGGCCCTGGCTTCTTCCTCGGCTGAAAGCGGCTGCGCCGGCTGCTGCTCCCCGATCGGATGGAGAGGGCGGGTGGCGCGTGTGCTCCGGCTGATCACGCCGGCCGCAATGAGGCGCTGGATTGTCTCTTCAGTGGCACGATCTATCACCTCCAACTGAGTCTCGGCAATCTGGTGGTTTCCTGGCGATAGCCATTCCTTGCGTAGTCGCTCCAGCGTTTCGCGGTATTGCGCTGGATCGCGCTCGACCACGACGACCAGCACGGAATGCGCGCCCTCGTGCGGGTAGCGCTCTTCGCAGTGCAGCAGCGCGCCTTGAAGCTGCTCGGCGGCGGCTTGCGCGAAACCGATCGCCGGATCGGTCGGGCGTTGAGGGACCAGAGCGGCGGATTGTGGTTTTCCATTTGCCGGGCCAGCCTCCATGGGCGCCACCAACTGTTGCAATCGTTCCAGGAAAGCCTGGCGGCCACCCCGCAGCTTGATCTCTTTGATTTCACCGGGACGATCCAGCACGCTCAACGCCACTGACTGCTTCATGGCCAAGGTGTCCAGCATCCGATGCTCGATGGTGTCCTCGGAAATCAGGTTGATCACGCTCACGGGTTTGGTCTGGTGCTTGCGCCAGGCCCGGGCGATGCGCTGCTCGAGCCGCGCGGGATTCCAGGGAAGATCGCAATTAATGACCACGCTCGCGTTTTGCAAATTCAACCCGGTGGCGCCCGAATCCGTGCTGAGGAAAACCCGGCAATTCGGATCATGCTTAAACGCGTTGATTTCGGCGCGCCGCCGTTGCTGCGGAACCGAACCGGTGTGCCAGGCAAAGCCGCGGCCACGCTTTTCGCAGAGCGAACGGACGAGCTGCAGCATCCGCTCCCATTCGGAAAATACGATGACTTTGGAATCGTTGGCGTCGCAGTCGTCGAGAATTTTCTCCAATTCCGCCAGCTTGGGACAGGTCTGGTCCTCGGGATCCAGGATGAAATTGGTGTCACAAATCATCCGCATCATGGCTAATTCGCGTTGCAGTCTTTCCGCTTCCCGCTGGAGGAGCGGACGGCGTTTTGCCACCATTACCAGCCGCATCACCTGCTGTTCATGAACGGCGTAATTTTGGCGTTGAAGATCATGCAGGGGAACGAAATGATTCCGGTCGCTGCGCTCCGGCAGTTCGGTTTCAACATCCGCTTTCCGCCGCCGCAGCATCAGTGGTTTGATGCGCTTGTGCAGCAAATCCAGATTCCGGCAGCCGATGGGGCGCCCGCGCTCATCGAGTTCGTAAAAGTCGCGGTTAAACCGAAACAGAGGCCCGAGCACCGAGGGGTCCAAAAAGCCCATGAGCGAATGGATCTCATCGATGCGATTTTCGATGGGTGTGCCGGTCAGCACGAAGGCGTATCGGCTGCGCAGCCGCTTGATCGCCTGGGCGGTCTTGGTATTCCAGTTTTTGATGCGCTGCGCCTCGTCCAACACCACCACCTCGGGCGCCAGCCGCGCATTCACATCCAAAGCGTCAGCCACCATCTGCTCGTAATTAACAATGGTAAAGAACGGGCGCGCCGGCCGGGGCTGGCTGTTCCTCTCGGGCTCCTTCGGGCAAGGCGGAGCCGCCGAATAGGCGGCGAGACGTTTGATCTTCGAGCCGAACACAATTTGGTAATCCAGGGGGGTGAATTTGCGGATTTGTTCCTCCCACTCGGTTTTCAGGGAGGCGGGCGTGACCACCAAAACCCGCCGCGCCTTGCCCAGCCGATGCAGCAACGCGCAGGCGGCGATGGCTTGAATCGTCTTGCCCAGCCCCATCTCATCCGCCAGCAGGGCTCGTTCAGCAAAGGCCAGATGCAGCATGCCTTCCCGTTGATACGGGAAGAGCGGCACCGACGTTTCGTGCGCTGGCCACTCGCCGCTCTGCACCTTTCGCTCATATTCGCGGCGGAGCATGTGCCGCTCCGCCACCCGGCGCTGGTTTTCCAGCCACGGCCCGATTTCCTGCGAGATGCGCAGTTGCGGCAAGCGGGTGGCGGCCAGTTCAGCCAGGTGGGGGATCGCCTCCTCGGGCGAGGTGGCGGCCAGCCGGCCATCGGGGCCAAACCAGCGTGCGAGCGCGCGCGGCGCCGCTTTCCCATTGCACTGAAGCAGCAGGCCGCCGTCCGTCTCAAGCGTCACCTCGATCCGGTTGGTGCCCGTGGCCGCGGCCGTCCTGAAAGATCGTTTGTGCCGCGCCTCCAAAAGTTGCAACACCGCCGCCACATGTTTGCAGAACCCGAGCCCGTTCGTGCGAAAATCCACACAATCGCACGAGGCTTCGCCCGGCCGTATCCCCCGGATCTCGACCGCATAAACCAACCCGCTTCCCGATTGGACGCAAAAGTTGGAGAAGATCGGATGGGCGGGTGATTCGTTCCTGATCTGGAAAGACTCCTGGCGCGCGCGCAAGCGTCGCTTGGCGATCTCCTGATCATCAGTGGTGCGCCAGTCGGTGGCTGGCGGCAACTCGGGTTTGGCGGCCTTCCGGTTAAACTTCGGCATCCGACCAGAGCAACAGAACCTCGGTCTCGCCGTCAACAAACAATTGTGCAACCGCGCTCGCGCGGCAATGCCCGCCCCCCGGCTCAAGGCAGCCATCCGGGCCGCAGTTCTTTGACGGCGTTGATCATGAATTGGATGGCCACGGCCGCCAACAGCAGGCCCATGATCCGGGTGGTGATGCTCATCGCGATCGGATTAAACCAGGCGGCGCCGCGGGCGGAAAGCCGCAGGATGACGTAACTGGCCAGCGCCACCGCGGCAATGCAGAGATACAAGGCAGCGTGCTGATAAATGCCGACCGCTTGATTGTGCAACAAAATCGCCGTCGAGATCGCCCCGGGGCCGGCCAGCATCGGGATCGCCAGCGGGGCAATGGCGATATCCGTCTTTTCCATGCCGGCGGCCGTTTCTTCCGAGGTCTCCTGCACTCGCGAGCGCTGGGCGCGGAGCATGTCGAGCGCCACCAACAGGAGCACGATGCTCGCGGCGACCTGGAAGGCCGGCATAGTGATGCCCAGAAAACGAAAGATCCATTTCCCGGCGGTGGCGAAAACCATGAGCACGCCGGCGGCCACACAGCAGGCGAGGCCGGCCATTTTGACGCGCTGCCGCGGCGTATCCGTCGGGGTCATGGCCAAAAAGGCCGGCACCGTGGCCAGCGGATCCACAATGACGAACAGCGAACTGGCCGTCAAAAGCACATATTCCGCTAATTTCACGCTCTGCGAGTACTCGCCGCGACGGTTCGCGTCAAACGGAATCACCACCGCTTTGCGCCGTGCAGGGGGCGAAAATCGCCTCGGTCATGCCGTGGATGATCTTTTTGTTGGCGGGGCAGATTGTGGCCAGAACTCCACCCAGGCGGGCGCGCGCGCGCTCGGCCTCGCCGCTCACGAAGTAGTACGGGCAGAGTCGCACTCGTCCACGCATGGCAGTGACCCGCTCGCGCTCAAAATCGAACCACTGGGCGCTTACCAGCTCTGGCTTATGATAACGTTGAAGAACAAAGGGGGAGACGGGGAACGACGCGATGGCCTGCCGCACCGCCGCCGCCCAATCGGAATGGGACAAATCGCTGCCCAGGTAAACACCGCGCGCGCCCCAGGCGTGGGGTGAGAATCCGGAAACTTTCAGGATCAAGTCGCGCTGCCTTTGCGAGAGTTCCTCGAGTTGCCGCCAATCCGTCAAGTTCAATTCTGGAATGGCCCCATGCGGCGGCAGCAGAGCGGGATCCACCAGCCAGGTGTAGGGCACCAATCGCAACAGCCGATCAAAAAAACTTTGCCCCAGCGATTTGCGCCAGAAGTCGCGCAACCGCCGGTTCCAAAGCAATGCGAAAACCATCTTCTCCTCGAAGATCGGTTTGGGCGGTGGAGTGAGTTGGCGCCGCTTTGCCACGGCATCGCGGAGCAACCCGCTGGAATTGGGCACGTTGGGCAAATCGAACAGTTCGAAAAATCGATACACCGCATCGCCGTCCGGGAAGTCGGTAAAATTCCCGTCGCGCACCCGAAAACGATCCGATCCGAGTTGCTCCGCCAGCCAGACCATCTCGGGACGATACGTTGCAGCCTCTTCGGAAATCACGATATGCGTCCGGGGAGCACCGCCGAAAATGCTCTTAAACCCGCGCAGCATGCCATCGGCGCCGCCAAGAATCGAGTCGCCGAGTTCGGAGTAAATGTGGTTGAGCCAGGCGGTCAGGCCGATGCCGCCGGGAACGGAGTCCAACTCAGTGACGCTGAAGCCACCCTCGGTGATCAGAAGATCGGGGCGGATTACCCGCGGGACATCGTTCCTGAGAGCGGCGGAGCGCTGGATGCGGATCAGCTCCGCCGGTTTGCCTCGATCCAGCCACTCGGACACCCAAGGCGGCTCCACACCCTCCACACTCTTCCGGTAGAGCAGGTTGATCGAGCGATAAAACTGCAGCAGCACCCGTCCGAGCGACTCGAGTTCCGCGGCGAGCTTCGGCGGAAGCGGAAACGCGGCGGGGGAGGTGCGCCATTCATGGGCGGCAAACAATCCGCCCGCGGGCATTCGCTCGCGGACGAAGCGCGCGCGCTGCGAGGCGCAGCGTGGCTTGGCGCATGTCAATTCCTGCATCAGGCAGAAGCTAGGTTACGCCCGGCTCAGCGTCAAAGGGAGGAATCCGCACGCTCGCCGGCTGGCGCAAGCGCGCAATCCGGTTCTTCAGGCCAGCGTCGCGCGAACCCGCTGGCTTGATCGTTGCAAGCACCGCGCGCCACCTTGCGGTTGAACCAAATGCATTCCCTTGCCGCTTGCTGTCAACTCCGCACCTGGCCCGCGCCGATTCCCACCCATTTGTAACTGGTTAATTCCTCGAGACCCATCGGGCCCCGGGCGCCGATTTTGTCGGTGCTGATGCCAATCTCCGCCCCCATCCCGAATTCCCCGCCATCGGTGAACCGGGTGGAGGCATTCCAATACACGGTGGCTGAATCCACCTCCGCCAAGAACTGGCGCGCGCGCGCCTCGTTGCGCGTGACAATGCTGTCCGAGTGCGCTGATCCATAATGATTGATATGATCGATCGCCGACCGCACTCCTTCCACCACGCGGACGTTGAGGACATAATCGTTGTACTCCGTGGAAAAGTCCTCATCGGTCGCACGGCGCACCGATAGTTCCGGGATGGCCGGTTCCGCCCGCAACAAAGCCTCCGCCTCCGCGTCGGCGCGGAATTGCACTTTTTTCTCCGCTAGCCTGAGGGCGATTGCCGGAAGGAACTCTTTCGCGATGCGATGATCGACCAGGAGCGTTTCCATGGCGTTGCAAACTGCGGGTCGCTGGACTTTGGCGTTCATCACGATTTCGCCGGCCATTTGTGGATCCGCCTCGGCATCGACATAGACGTGGCAAACGCCTTTGAAATGTTTGATCACGGGCACTTTCGAGCATTCGGCCACCGCCCGGATGAGTCCCTCGCCACCCCGCGGCATGCATAAATCCACGAATTGCGTCAGGGCGAGGAGTTCCTTGATCGCGTCCCGGTCGGTGGTGCCCACCACTTGGATGGCTGATTCCGGAAAGGCCGGCAGAGTTCGCCGCCCGGCCTCAATCATGGCTCGGGCAATCGCCTGATTGGAATGAATGGCTTCTTTGCCGCCGCGCAGAATTGTGGCGCTGCCGGCTTTGAAACACAAGCTGGCGGCATCGGCGGTCACGTTCGGACGCGATTCGTAGATGATAACCACCACCCCGATCGGCGTGCTGACTTTGCGGAGCCGCAATCCGTTTGGACGGGTGCGCTCGTCCAGGATCCGGCCGACCGGGTCGGGAAGTGCGGCGACCTCCCGCAGTCCGCGCGCCATCGAGGCGATGCGCTTATCATCGAGTTGCAAGCGGTCCATCATCGCGCTCGACAACCCCATTTGCGCCGCGGTGGCCAAGTCCCGGGCATTGGCGGCTTTGATTTCAGCGGAGGCCGCCTCCAGCGCTCCGGCCATTGCTCTCAAACAGGAGTTTTTGTCGTCGGTGGCCAGCTTGGCCAGCTCGCGCGAAGCCGCCTTCGCGCGACGTCCCAAGTCTGCCATTTCTTCACCCAAGCTCATCAGGAGATCATACCGTAAATCCTTTCCACGGCGAGGAAAAGCAACGGCGAGGTGATTTCTGGCCTTCGAGGCGCCTTCGCAGCACTCAACGCTTGAGCCGAAAGAACGCGGCGGCGTTGGTTGCCGCCACGGAAACGCGGATCATGCCTCCCGTGAACACCTGAGGTTCCGGGACGGTGTCCCAAGCCGCCGGGGCGAGCGCGAGCGTGGTTTGCAGGGTGTAATCCACTCCAGGATCCGGCCAGCACACCTCGACGCGGCCGCCGGCAGGCAAGGCGGTCAATACGGGCGGGGTAGAGGCCAGCCAGGCGAGAATCTGGTCTCGGTAATTGCAAATCTGGGCCGCATAGGAGCTGGTTCCGAACACCGAGGTGGAGGGCGGTTGATTCGAGATGCTGGACACCAAATCCGTCACCCCCAGAAGGCGCCATGTGGCGCCGTTCTTCTGAAAGGCGCCGCCGCCAGAATCTCCATTCGTCGCCTGGCACTCATCCGGGGTTTGGCCGTCGTCATCGAAGTCGGTCGAGAAAAGAGTGACATCGCCCAACCCGGCATCAATGACGACGTTGGTCGCGGTGATTTTGTTGTCGCCCCAACTCTTGAACGCGCCAGGCGCCCAAGTGAAGCCGATCTCGTTGCCGATCGGCATTGGGCCCGCGCCGGCAATGTGCCCGAAGCCGATGAACACAACGGACGAGTCAATCTCCGGCGGGGTATCCGCCAAGGGCAGGCTCGGCAGCGGGGCCGGCTGGCTCAGGCGGATGAGCAACAAATCGGTGGCGCTGCCGTCCGAGTTGGTCAGGCGATGCTGGACGCCCGCATAAGCGAGCGTGGAGGTTCCAAGAACCAGATTCCCCGCGCCGACATGCGCGGCGGTCAACGCCCAACCGGCGGCCAGATAGACTCCGCTCGCGCCGTTGATTCCTCCGACGTGATCCCAAGGGGCGCCGTTCGGCGGTGCATTGGTATTGGATTGGGAATTCGCGTTCAAAATGGCCGAAGCCTGGAAGATCCCGCCCCAAAGAAGAATCCCGGCCGCGAGAACCGCCGACAATCCTCGAGTCGGGAGTGTCATAATAATCAGGCCGCGACCCTCACGATCCCGAAGCAAAAATACCCGCCGCCGCCGCTTTGGCGGCCAGGATGTCCAGTTTTTCCAGACAAAACCGTGACCAGGATTCATAAGCATTGAGACTGTTCACCGCTTCCGCGCGAGGTATGAATTCCGGGCTCAGGATGCCGCTTCGCCTCCCGACGACCTTTTCGTTCGGAGCGCACATGATATGCACCACTCCGAAATGCACTCGTCCGACTTCGGTGCTGTCGTCGTTGATGGCGGCAACTGCGGCATCTTTCAGGCCTTCGACGGCGACTTCTTCCCGCAACTCCCGGCGCATCCCCTCTTGATAGCCCGCTCCCGAGGAGAAAAGGCCAGCGTCCTCGTCCGAGATGTGTCCTCCCACACCCACAGAAAACCAACCATGCAGCCGCGTCTCCTGCCCCCCCCGCCCCCGACGGTAACGCAGGATTTTGCCATCGCAGAGCAACAACACGTAGGGGATGAGCTGTTTGAAACGCGGGTCTTGCTCGGCCTCGCCGCGGTTCCGATATACCAGATGGTTGGCGGAAGTCACCACCGGCAAATATTTGTCCACCTCCAGGGTCAGTCCCTGAAATGCACCCAGCTCGTCGAGCAATTTCCGTTCAAAACAAAGCACTCGTTCTTCTTTGGCCATCGATTTCTGATTCCCTTTTTCTCGGGCGGTTCAAAGGGTGCCATCCCCAGCCGCCCATGACGAGAGAATAACGGCTCGAGGAGGTCCGCAAATAGGGGTGATTCATCTGGATATGGGGAGGGGATAGCGTAGCCTTGGGTGAGCGGGCTCTTACTTCACTCTGTCCGAGAGTCGGCGCGCCGTTGGGTTATAACTCTGTTTCGGCGCCCGTCGCTTCCGCGGGTTGTATGGGGTCCGTTGCTTCGGGGGTGCCGTGACTGATCAGGTCCGGCGCACCCGTAAATTGTTCGGTGGCAGCGAGCCGGACTCTTCAACGATTAAGCACTGGCCAAACCGTGGTGAAGGTTTGCTGCTGGCGCCAGGAACGCAGCGAAACGGCAGGGGTGCGTCCCCCAATTCCTCCCGCTTTGCCAAACTTGGATTGGCCCGTTCGGTTGCGGAACGAAGTGCATCGCCTCTGGTCCGCGAAGACTCCTGGCGTCGAGCAGGATTGTAATTTCGCAATCGTCGGTTGTTGTCACCTTCAACGCTTGCTGTTCTTCCAGTTTCACCGCGCGAACTGTTGAACCAATGATGCAGCACAGCGCATCGCGCCAGCCCGGCTCGGGGAAGCGATGTTCTACTCCGTGAACGAGAACGGACGGATTCGACAGGCTGCGAAGTATCGGCCCGTCAAAATGGAACTCGACGTAGTCCCGCACGAAACAAACGGCTGAGATTTCCTCACCGACCAAGTCCGAAGGCTGACGAATGTCTTTGCTCATCACGGGTTCGGGTTGACGTAGAAGTGCGCGGTTGGATCGCTATACGGCACGGTGCGATCAGTGAATGGATTCACAGTCTGCCCGGCCTGATTCATGTAAACCGCCCGCGCTCCTTGGTTCGCGTTGGTGTCCACGAAACGAACGCCGGTTACTCGCGGGTCAGGCCCGTATCCGCCAGAGCCGCCCGTAAACTGCATTCCGGGAGCACGGGTTGGGAGTGGCCCTGTTGCTCCTCTTGGAACAGCAAAGACACTCCCGTCCGCAGCCGCAATGAAGCTCGGCCACCTGCTACCCGCCGCTGCTGCATCAGCCGCAACCGTCTCTGCTGTCTTTGCCGCTCGCGTTGCCGCCTTACCTGCGGCTGGGGCGCAACCGGTCAGCCCTTTTCCCAGCTTGCCCGCTCCGGCCAGACCCTCCGGCCAGCCCAGCGGGAGCACCGCAAGCGCGCGGTGCAGCGCTTCCCCAAGCTGCGGATCCCCCGTCAGGCTCGCCAGCCCGCCCGCCACCGCCTCGTCCATCGCCGCCACGTTCTCCAGCACACTGGCTCCCCGCGCGTAGCCCAGCGGCCCGGAGATCTCCAATGGCCCGCTGGCGCTGGCCAAACGCAAATCCTCCCCATACGGATCGATGTAGCTCAACGGATTGTTCCCCAGCACCCCATACAGATTCACCCCTCCAGCCTCCCCCAGCGGATCGCGCCCGCCCCAGCGCGGCAATCCCGAGAACAGCGGACGCCAAAAAAACTGATAAATATCCTCCGCGCGCGCCAGCGGCGGCTGGCTCGAAAATCTCGGCCGGTTCGCCCCGGCCAGCGGCCCCGATTGATAAAGCAGCCGCCCAAACGGGCCGTAGCCGTAACGGGCGGCAATCCCGCCCTCGCGATCCATCAGAGCCGTTATGTTCCCCGCCCCGTCGGCGTGGTAATACACCGAACCGGCCCCGTCCGTCCGCGCCAGGAGGCCCCCGATGCCCCCGGCCGTGTCCAGCCCGCCCCCCAAGTCCAGACCCCGCGTGTAGGTCACCCGCACGCCGTTGGCGGCGACGACGAGTGTTTGACCGGCGTCGTGGACGAACGTGGCGCACGGGCCAAAGGCCGTGGCGGCGAACATTATCCATAGCCGAAGCAGTGAAAAGAAACCGCTCATAGAGATTGCTTCAGCGCTCTAGGAGCTTTGCCAACTCGGATTCAAAATCCACCTTCATGAAGAGGTAGGGTCTGTCTGTTGAGATAAAGTCCACGCCTGCGAGGAATGTCACAGCTTCCCAAACATCTTTTTCCATATCGGGTGGGTTGTCGGCGACCGCGACCGGGTTGGGTTTCCCACACGCTGTCCAGTCCCTCGGTCTGGAAGCGCTTGCGCCAGAGCGCGGAAGTGTGGCGGTTGACGCTTAACTCATCGGCAATTTCCAGGTCCTGCTTGCCGTCGGCCGCCAGGAGCAAAATGCGAGAGCGAACCGCTACCTGCTGCGGGGTGAACTGAGCACGAACCCAGCTTTCCAGTTTGTTCCGATCAGCCTCGGGCAGGACCACGGGAGAGGCGATTTTTGGCATCGGCGACAATTTCGCACCCCAAAGCTAATATGCCGAGTCAATTGCGACGCACTACCCTAGGAAAACGGCCACGCACTTTTTGGCCCAGATGTGCCCGAAGGAAACATCGCACCGGGGCGTTCGGTATTGGCGAGAGCCAGCCGCAATTGAAGTCGCCCGCATTTCCTGAGAAGCGCGTGTCCGCCCGGCACCAGCCGGAATCTCCAGCGCCCTCGTCGGTGCCGCCCAACCGTGGCAGCAGCAGACCTAAACTCAGCCAACGCGCCATCGTCTGAAATCCCGCGCGCGCATTGGCCGCCGTCCTCCTTTCGCTTGGAAGCGACGCGCGGGTCCGCCCTGGCGGTGACCCGTCAGTTATTCTTCGGAGCCGCCGATGGATTCTCGCACGCGTCGGGAGGCTCGGGACTGGGGTTTTTGATAGGGCGAATGCAGATTGAAGTAAATCCCGCAGAGTGGGCGGGGATTGTCGGTCTGGCTGAGGATGACCGTGATTTGTTTGTCGAGGGCAATGCCGTGGCGCAATTCGGGGCCGCGGCTCTGGAATGCTTTGATGGCTTTGCCCATCAGGGAGGTTACCGCAGCCTCGAATTCTTCCGGAGTTTTGCCGACACAGACGACGTATTTATCGTAACTCCGCAGCGCCTGGAGAATCTCCGGTTTAAATGTATCGACGGTCACGGTTGGCAATATAGAAAGCGGGGGCGCCGGAGAGAAGCAAATTCGCCCAGCGACCAGGCCGGCGAAAACCCTGTGGCCGCACTGCGGCTGCATCTGGAGGAGGCCGAATTATCAGCATCTCCAGAGCTTCGCGGGCCGGTTAGTTCCGCGTTGCGCGAGCGCCTTGCCAAATGCGTCGCGCCCGCGCTTTATGCTTGCGGCGTGGGATTTTTGGATTTTTAATGCGAGGGACGGAGGGGAGAGACGGCTTTTCGAGCGCTAAGGTGCGGGCGCGGTCCAAAAGCCGGGTGAGGTTAAGTCCCGCACCGCGCAATGTCCGAATGACATTAAGGATATGATCGTTTACGCGGCATGTCTGGCTTTGGGGTTGCTGTTTACGGTTATCAGCGCCATCGCGGGGCACTTCTTCGACAGCGATGGCGGCGGCCACGAGGTGGGGACGGGCGGCCACGCCGAGGCGGGGTATGATGCCAGCGGGGTACCGGGGATCTCGTTCTTCAGCCCCACCGTGTTGGCGTGTTTCATCACCGCTTTTGGCGCGTGCGGGATGATTTTGACGAAAGTTGAGTTGACCAGGAATGTCTGGATCAGCGCGCCGATTTCCGCGGTGGCCGGCCTGGTGCTGGCGTGGGGAGCATTCCTGATTTTTAACTGGCTTTTTAAGCAGACCCAAAGTTCCAGCGAGGCGCGCATCAGCAAACTCGTGGGACAGACGGCATCGATCGTCACGCCCATCCCGCCGGATGGGGTGGGGGAGATTGCCTACGTGGTCGGAGGCGCGCGCTATACGGCGCCGGCCCGGACGGAGCGAGGCTCCGCGGTCGCGGCTGGCAAGCCGGTTCGCATCACCCGCATCGTCGGCACCCAATATTTTGTCGAACAACTTCAATAATCAACCTGAGCGAATCATCACATGACCACCATCGTACTTGCCGAGATCACGCCCACCGCCTGGGTAATCTTTGGCGTTGGGGCGTTCCTTTTTGTCTTCTTCATGTTCGTCGCCATCTGGGCGAGCCGTTACACGAAAGTGGGGCCGAACCAGGTTTTGGTGATTTCCGGACGCAAACACCGGATCCTGGAGCCGGACGGCACGTCCAGCGAAGTGGGTTTTCGGATTGTCAAGGGTGGTGGTGTTTTCGTCTGGCCGGTGTATGAAAAGGTGGATGTGCTTTCGCTGGAGTTGCTGACCATCGACGTGCAGACCCCGGAGGTTTACACGAGCAAAGGCGTGCCGGTGCGGGTGGATGGAGTGGCGCAAATCAAAGTGAAGGGCGATGACGTTTCGATCGCGACCGCCTCGGAGCAGTTTTTGAGCAAGGGCACCGATGAGATCAAAAACATCGCTACGCAAACCTTGGAGGGGCATTTGCGGGCGATTTTGGGGACCATGACGGTGGAGGATATTTACCAGAACCGCGACGCTTTCGCCTCGAAAGTGCAGGAAGTCGCTGCCGGGGACATGGCCAACATGGGCCTGGGTATCGTGAGCTTCACGATTCGGGATATCCGTGACAATCAGGGGTATCTGGACGCCTTGGGGAAGCCGCGCATCGCCCAGGTCAAGCGCGACGCGGTGATCGCCCAGGCCGAGGCCGATCGGGACTCGCAAATCCGCTCGGCGCAGGCGCAGCAGGCGGGCCAGGAGGCCAAATTCGCCGCCGACACGAAAATCGCGGAATCGCAGCGTGATTACCAGATGAGCGTGGCGGCCTATCAGGCTTCGGTGAACCAGCGCAAGGCCGAGGCCGATCTCGCCTATGATCTCCAGAAATTCAAGACCGGCCAGCTCGTCAAAGCCGAGGAGGTCCAGGTCAATATCGTGGAGAAGCAAAAACAGATCGAGCTGCAACAGCAGGAAATCCTGCGACGGCAGAAGGAATTGGAGGCCAACGTGCAGAAGCCGGCGGACGCGGAGCGCTACAAAGTCGAGACGCTGGCGAACGCCCGCAAGTTCCAGCTCGAGGCCGAGGCGGCGGGCGCTGCTTCGGCGACCAAGGCCACCGGGTTTGCCAACGCGGATGTCGCCAAAGCCACCGGCATCGCGGAAGCCGACGCCAACAAGGCGCGCGGTCTCGCCGAGGCGGCCATTATCGAGGCGCAGGGCAAAGCCACCGCGGAAGCCATGCGCATGAAAGCCGAATCGTTCAAGCAATATAACGAAGCCGCGGTGGTGGAGATGATCATCCGAGTTCTGCCCGAGGTGGCCGGCAAGATCAGCGAGCCGCTCGCGAAGACGGAGAAGATGGTGATCGTGAATACCGGCAACGGCGCAGGCGGCGGCGCCAGCAAGCTGACGGGCGACGTCACCCAGATCATCGCCCAGTTGCCTCCCGTGCTCGAGGGGCTGACGGGGTTGAAGCTCGAGCAACTGGTCGAACGGGTGCCCGGTTTGCGGCGGAGCGTGGAGAAGCCGGCCGCGCCGGACAAGTAACTGGTTGAGGAAAGAATGCGACTCCTCGAAGCCATTGTGGACGCGAACCACCGCGCGGTCGCGGGCGACACCCACGCGGGCTTGCGCCCGGCGGAGTTCGAGGAGGAACTGCCCCTGGTGGGGCTAACCTGCATTGATCCGCGGCTGAACAGCTTCTTTCCCTCCGTGCTGGGCCTCCCGGGTGATCAGTTTATCTGGTTGCGCAACGCGGGCAACGTTATCACGGGGCCGCTGAGCAGCACCACGCGCTCTGTCAGCCTGGCCTGCGTCGTCAAAGGCGGCCGGGAAATTGCCGTCATTGGTCATACGGATTGCCAGATTCGCACGTCGAGCACGATGCAGCTCCTCGAGGGGTTTCAGGCTTATGGCATCGGGCGGGCCAATCTTCCGGACAACCTGAACGAGTTTTTCGGCCTTTACGGCAGCGAACGGCAGAACGTCATCAAAGCCGTGGATTTGCTGCGGCAAAGCCCGATCATTTCTCCGCATGTGCCGATCCACGGATTAATCGTTGATTCAGACACCGGCAAGCTCGAGTGGTTGGTGAACGGTTACGAGATCCTCGGTGCGGCGGTCCCGAAATCCGACGTGACCGTGGATTTGGCGAACCAGACCTTGACCTCGTTGAAGGAACTGGCGGCTTTCAAGATCGGGGAGCTGAAGTTTCCCGAGGGAAAGGTTGGCGAAGTGATGACTGGAGCTCGGGACTGGCTCACCCAGCAGATGGAGCAGGTCCGGATCATTCCGGCCTCGCCGCCTGCCGCTCCGGCCCCCACCGCGCCGCCGCCGCATCCAGTGCCTCCTCGCATCCGCCCGCGGATCCAGCTCAAAACCCCAATCAAGCCGCGCTAAGGCCGCGATCCGGATCCGACATGCCAGAACCATCCCGGAAACCGCAACGCGGCTGCTTGTTTTGGGGCTGCCTGGGTGGAGGTATCCTGACCTTGTTGTTGTTGGGGGCGGTGTTTGCCCTGTTTTGGGAATTGCGGGAGGCGCGAAGCCACTACACGGATTCCCGGCCCGCAGCCCTGCCCAGGAGCGAGCTGCCGCCGCGCGCGCGCGCGGAGTTGCTCAAACGGGTTGAAGCTTTCCAGACCGCGCTCCAGGCGGGTCAGCCCGTATCGCCACTGGAACTGACGGCCACGGAGTTGAATGGCCTGATCGAGGCGGAGCCTGAAGGAGAGCCGTTGCGGGACCGCATTCATGTGCGCATTGAGGACGGGAAACTGGGGGGCGAGGTGAGTCTGCCGCTGGATGAGCTCGGGGTATCCTTTTTGCGGGGCCGCTATCTCAATGGCGCCGCGACGTTCCATATCAGCCTGGACCAGGGTTTTCTCGATGTGCGGGTCGTGGACTTCAAAGTGAAAGGCAAGCCCCTGCCCACGCCGATCATGGCGAAAGTACGGGCATTTAATCTGGCCCGAAAAATCAATCAGGAACCCCAAGCCTCGATCGCGCTGGATCATTTGCGCGGGATCAAGGTGGCGGAGGGGAAGCTGGTGTTGGTGCCGAAGGATTCTCCGTAAATCCGGCCGCTTGAGGATGATTCGGGGAAGGTCAGGCGGGCGGGGGATGGAGGCGGGCGTGTTCGAGGATGGCGTAACGATCCGTCATTCCGGAGAGATAATCACAGATAGCCCGGTGCCAGCCTTCCTTGCGGGCGCGTTTTCGGGATAGGGCGCCGATTTCATCGTGGTGCCTCAAGTAGTATGTGAACAAGTCCTCCAGCACCCGCCGGGCGCGCAGGTGCGGTTCGTTGACGACGGGATTGTAATAGAGGTTTCGATACAGATACTTCCGCAACTCGGCGTTCTGTTTTCGCCGCTCGGGGCTGTACTGCACCAGGGCCAGCGACTGTCGGCGCGCGTCATCAGCCGAGTTCACCCTCGCGGTGGCGATGCGCTTTTCGGTGGTGCTCACCACATCCTTGACCTGCAAATCAATAATGCAGCGGATGATAAAATATCGACGGCACTCATCCGGCAGTTTCCCGTATTCGCGTTCGACGCTGCGCGCGGCCTGCCGCCAGAGTTGGACATCCTTGAGCAATTGGCGCTCGGAGAGCAAGCCGGAGTCCAGACCGTCGTCGAGGTCATGACTGTAGTAGGTGATTTCATCGGCGAGATTGGCCACCTGAGCCTCGAGGGATTGGGAGCGGAAGGGGCTGCGCCCGCCGGTTGGATCGTAGGCGGTGGTGTGTTTCATTAGCCCCTCGCGGGCTTCCCAGGTGAGATTCAGGCCGGGAAACCCTGGGTATTTTTGTTCCAATTCAGAGACGATGCGCAGGCTTTGGCGGTTGTGCTCGAAGCCGCCGTGATTTTTCATCAGGCGGTTCAGCACGGTTTCGCCCTTGTGCCCAAAGGGGGAATGGCCCAGGTCGTGAGCCAGGGCGATTGTCTCGGCCAAATCCTCATTCAGGCGCAGTGCGCGAGAGATGTTTCGGGAGATGGCGGCGACCTCGATGGTGTGGGTGAGCCGAGTGCGCAGATGATCTCCGGTTCCATTGAGGAAGACCTGGGTCTTGTATTCGAGCCGGCGAAAGGCGCGCGAGTGGATGACCCGGTCGCGATCGCGCTGGTATTCGGTGCGCCAGTCGGGCGGCGGTTCAGGATGTTCGCGTCCGCGAGTGTCGGCGCTGGCCTGGGCGTAAGGCGCCAGGGAGCGGCGTTCGAGCGCCTCTAGCTCTGCCTTGCTGCGAGGCATGGAAGTGGCGGCTAGGATCGCAGCGCCTCTTGCACCGAGATGCCGCGCAATTCAAACACCCGGCGAATGGTATCCTCGATCAGGTTGTTTGGGCAGGAGGCTCCGGCGGTGATGCCGACCGTGATTTTGCCCGGCGGCAGCCAATCCCGGGTCTCGACTTCGGCGTGCTGGTGCTGGTCGTAGTGGCTGATGACCGAACTGGAAACCATTTTGGCCGCGTTCTTGATGAAGTACGTCGGCAGTTTCGCCTCGCCCATTTCAGCGAGGTGCGAGGTGTTGGAAGAGTTGTAACCGCCGACCACGAGCAGGAGGTTCAGGGGTTGGAGCAGCAGCTTCTCCAGCGCGTCCTGCCGGTCCTGAGTGGCGCCGCAGATGGTGTCGAAAAAGCGGAAATGCCGCGACAGATTCTCCTCGCCGTAGCGTTCGATCATGGCGGTTTTCAAGCGGCGCTGCACCTCTTCGGTTTCGCCCCGCAGCATGGTCGTCTGGTTCGCCACGCCAATCGCCTGCAGGTGCAGGTCGGGGTCAAATCCTTCGGAGTAGGCGCCTTTGAATTTTGCCAGAAACTCGGCTTTGTCGCCCCCCTTCGTAATGTAGTCGCAGACGTAGGCGGTTTCGTTGAGGGTGAAGACCACCAGATAATGGCCGTTGCCGCTGGCGCGGGCTTGTGAGCTGGTCGCCTTGGTCTCTTCGTGCCAGGCTTTGCCGTGAATGATGCTGGTGACGCTGTCTTTGGAATACTGCCGCACCCGTTTCCAGACGCTCATCACGTCTCCGCAGGTGGTGTCCACGAAGAGGCACCCTTTGGCCTCGAGCTGCTTGCGCGTCGCCACCTCGGTGCCGAAAGCAGGGATGATTACCAGGTCGTCGTCCCGGAGCTGATTGATTTCCTCGTCGCGAGGTTTGCTGGAGATGGTGACAATGCCCAGCCGCCGAATCTGATCGTTGACCTCGGGGTTGTGGATGATTTCACCCAGGAGGAAAATCCGCCGATCCGGGTAGGCTCGCCGGGCCGCATAGGCCAGATCGATGGCGCGCTCGACGCCGTAGCAAAAGCCGAATTCCTTGGCCAGTTTGATGGTCAGACCGCCAGCCGAGAGGATATTCCCGCTGGCGCGGATCTTTTCGACCAGTTCACTGCGGTAATGGGAAAGAACTTGCGCCTGCACCGCGGCCATGATCTCGGGGCGGCGCAGGTTCACCTTCTGCGGAGGGGCAGGGGCTTGAGTTGCCATGGGCATAATGGTAGCACCAGTCGCGGCAGCGTCCAGTGTGAAGCCGCGGCTTTTCATTGCGCGCCTCGCGCCCGCAACGGATAATGACCGACGGTGAGCAAGCGGCGGCGGCCAGTCACGATCGTAGTTTTCTGCGCTTTTCTGCTGGCATTCCGGCCCGCGGGCCTGGCGCAGCGCGGCTCACCGTGGCAGGCCTACCGGCTGAGCGACGGGCTGCCGGAGTCTGCCTGCCTGGCGGTTAGCGTCACCCCCCAGGGCAGAGTGCTGGTGCGGCACCCCGATTTGCCTCGCATCACCGAACTGGACGGCTACGGCGTCAACGTGATCCCGGCGCCGGAAAAGAGTGTCGGACGGGTGTACGGCAGTCCCGCCGGCCAACTCTGGACGGTGAGCGATGGCGGCCTTGAGGCTTATCAAAGCGGCGTCTGGACTTTTCATCCAGTTCCGGAAGTGGCCGTCGAGTTCCAAAAGGGCGCGCCGCGGCTGATCGATCCTATCCCGTTGTGGCCGGTGCGGCAGGGCGTCGTGCTGCTGTTGCTCTCGGATGCGCTGGTCGAGTTTTCCATCGATGCTGCCGGGCAAAGCCGCATTCGCCCGCTGCTGACCGCCGCGGCGGCGGGCCTGGAGACGTTCACCGGGATGTGCGCCGCCTCGGACGAGGGGCTTTGGGTGGCCGGTCGGCGCGGCTTTTGCCGGACGCGGCTGCCGGCGCGGAGTTTGACACCTGAGAGCGAATGGGAGCATTTTATGTTGCCGGGGGATGTCGCCATGCGGGCGCTCCTGGAACCGCACGAAGACGAGCGGGGCGGCGTAGTGGCGGTCGGGGAGACCGGAGAACCCGGCAGGGAGAGATTGGTCGTGCATTACAACTCAGGGCATTGGCGTCTCGAAGGGGCGGGGCGCGACCGATTGCGGCACGCCTGGAGTACCGGTGGCCAGACGCTTTGGGGGATCACGATCGATCGCTTGCTCTGGTGGGACGCGGCGGCGAAGGGGTTTGCCGAGGCCGACGAGATATCGGCCCGGCAGTATTGGGATGTGGCGATCGAGAAAAGCGGGGACTTCTGGCTGGCCACCTCGGACGGGCTTTTCCGCCACGCGCTGCTGCCGTGGCAGACGCCGCTGGCGCTGCGGGGCATAAGCTCGCCGGTGAACGCAGTGACCTCCGGTTCGGAGAGTCTCTGGTTCATCACCACCGGGGCCATTCATTGGCTGCGCGGCGAGGAGGCGGGGGAGGTTTCCTTTCCGGATCGTCTGCGCTCCCTGCAACCGCCTGAGCAGCTCAGCTTCCTGAGCAGTGGGCAGGTGTTACTCTGGGGCGCCGAGGGCGCCTGGTTGTTTGATCCCGAGCGGCGGGAATATCGCGAGCTTGATGAAGTGATCGGGAGTCGCGGGCCCCGTCCGCTGGGCGCTTTGCGTGATGGCCAGGTGTGTGTGGAAATCGGCGCGCCCGAGCAACCGGGAGATCTGGAGTTGGCGCGCTTTGATGGCGTCCGTCTGGAAAAACTGCCCCCGCTTCGCGGCCTGGGGGCCGGAGTTCACGCCCTCCGCGCCTTCACCGCGCGAGACGGCGACCTTTGGATCAGCACGGATTCCGAGGAGATCGCCTGCCTGCGCAACGGAGCGTGGCGCGTTTTCCCTCCGTCCGGACTGCCAGGGCCGGTGATCGAGTTTGCGGAGACCGCCGCGGGCCGGCTTTGGGCCGCCACTCGAGATCAACTCTGGGCGTTTGATGGGAAGGTCTGGAGCAGCGTCCGGGGCGGCTTCGACCGCATCAACAGCCTGGTTTCGGCGCGCGACGGCAGCGTCTGGCTTGGCTCGAACAGCGGCTTATTCCGGCTCTATAAAGAAACCTGGATTGAGTTTGGCGTGGACGAAGGGTTGCCTGGGACGGCGATTCGCGACGTGCAGGAAGATGCTCGCGGGCGCATTTGGGCCGCGACCGCCCGCGGCCTGAGCGAGTATCATCCCGGCGCGGATGTGGACCCACCCCGCACCACCATCCATCCGCCCCCTGGCGGAGTTGCTTTCCGTGAAGGCGCCGCGGTCACGTTCAGCTTTGCCGGACGGGATCGATGGAAATACACCCCCCGGGACCGGCTCTTGTTTTCGCGCCGCCTGGACAGCGGGGATTGGTCCAGCTTCTCGGAGACGGATTTCGTGACGCTGCCGGACCTGGCCGGCGGGAGGCATTTCCTCCAGGTGCGAGCCATGGATCGAAGCGGCAATGTGGAAACGACTCCGGCCCAAATCGAGTTCTCGGTCATTCTGCCCTGGTATCGTGAAGCGCGTCTGGTTTTGATTGCCACGGCCGGGTCGGCGCTGGCCCTTTTTTTCGCGGGCCTGGCGCTCAATCGGCACTTGCGCCTGGTCCGCAGCTATGCGGAGGTGGAGCGCAAGGTGGCCGAACGCTCGGCGGAGTTGGAGCAGGCGAATCGCGAACTGTTGCAGAGCCAGAAAATGCGCGCGCTGGGGACGCTGGCCGCGGGCGTGGCGCATGATTTCAACAATATTCTTTCGATCATCAAAGGCTCAGCGCAGATCATCGAAGACAACCTTGCCGACGCCGCAAAAGTCCAAACGCGCCTCGAGCGGATCAAACTGGTGGTCGATCAGGGAACCGGATTGGTGCGCGCGATGCTCGGTTTCAGCCGCGATTCGGATCAACTGCCGCTTGGCGACCTGAACGGCGTCGTCGAGGACACACTCAAACTTCTGGGCGATCGTTTTATGCGCGAGGTCGAAGTGCGGTTCAGCCCCGGGGTGAATTTGCCGCCGGCCCCCGTTTCAAAAGATTTTGTTCAGCAAATCCTGCTCAACTTCATTTTCAATGCGGCTGAGGCCAAGCCGCGGGATCGGCGGGTGTTGCTGCGGACCGGCATCCTGGAGAAATTGCCGCGCGGAGTGGCGCTCATGCCGCCGGTGGCCGCGAGGTATTTGATGGTCTCGGTGCGAGATCATGGCGCGGGAATTCCTCCGGAGAATGTATCGCGCCTGTTCGAACCGTTCTTCACCACCAAAGCCCTGTCGAGCCGGCGCGGCACCGGCCTCGGACTTTCCATGGCCTACGAGCTGGCCAAAAAAATGAACGCCGGCCTGGCGGTCGAATCCCTCGTCGGCGAGGGGAGCACATTTACCTTGATCCTGCCGCTCCCGGCCGCCGACTCCGGGGGAGCGGACGATTACTCGCGCAAGTAGCGATCAAACCAGTCGGCGAAGCGGCGAACGTCCAGGACCATGCTATACCATCCATGGCCGCCGCCATGATGCACGACCACGTCCACCACCGCGCCCACCTTCCGGGCCTCGGCCTGGAATCGCTCCGATTGATCCAGCGGCACCAGAGTATCGGCGTCGCCATGATAAATAAGGATGGGCGGCTGGTTGGTGTGGACATAGTAAATGGGCGAGAGCTCGCGCCCGGTAACCCTCCAGATCGCCAAATTGGTGGATTGCGGGCCAAATGCTTTGACGAAGCTTTTCGGCGGCCCCCCGTCCCCGAGATTCTCGGTAGATGCGCCCAGGTTGAGCAGGTCGGTGGGGGGATAAAAAATTGCCACCGCCTGGACCGCGCTGCTCTCGCGGTCGATGGGGTCGGAGGCATCGGCCGGGCCGGGACCGCCCTGGGTTGCCAGAAGCAGGCTCAGGTGCCCTCCGGCGCTGCCGCCGGTCACGCCGAGGTGATGCGGATCCACGCCGTAATCAGCGGCATGGTGGCGGATAAATCGCATCGCCCGGCTCGCGTCATGAGCGATTTCCATGACCGTGGCGCGCGGTTGAGAGATGTGACAGACGGCAAAGACGGTGTAACCGCGGCGCAGGAGCGGCGCCGCCACCCAGGCCGGGAAGCCGCCTGGTTTCAAAGATTTCCAACCGCCGCTGACCATCATGGCGATCCCAAACCCATTGGGCTTGGCGGGGCGCAGGATGTCGAGGGTCAGCTTTTGCTCGCCTCGCTGGCCGTACTCGACCGCGTTGATCCGCTCAATCCGGGGATGAAGGTAAATCCAGAGCGAGCCCAGCCCCAGGCCCGCCACGATTATCAACGCCAGCAGACTGAGCAGCAGAATCCAGGCAACACGACGCACTCGCATGTCCAAAGGTTGGCAGGCTTGCGCCACCGCGGCAATGGTTCTGAGGAATCGTTGTAACTATTTCATCGCGGGCGGCTCGATTCCAGTGACAAAACGTCCGCGCGGGGCGCGGCGGCGGTTCAATGGCGAACAGCCGGGGAATGGAGCACTCGAGATGGAAAGAATTATTCGCAGATTTGCCGGGACATTTATTTTAGCCAGCTTGCTGCTGGCGCATTACCACGACCCCAAGTGGTTATGGCTCACGGCGTTTGTCGGATTTAATCTCCTGCAGTCGTCCTTCACCAAATTTTGTCCGCTGGAAATCGTGCTTCGCAAGGCCGGGGTGGGGGGGCGCTGCGGGGCTTGCGAAAAGAACCCAACACCAGCTTCAGAGAGGGTTTGAGCCGGCGCGCCCTCATGAGGAAACGCAAACAACTCTGGTTGGCGGCCGGCCTGATGCTGAGTGCCGCCATGAGTGGTCACGCCGCCGGGGCCGGCCAGCCGTGGACGCTGGAACGAGCCCTGAAGACGGCTTTGACCAATAACCCGGACATTCATCTGGCCCGGACGCGGGTGGCCGCCGCCGAGGCCGGTCTGGAGCAGGCCAACGCGGCCTTCTGGCCCAGGCTGCAACTGCAAGCCGGCTACACCCGCACGGATAATCCGATGATGGTTTTCGGCAGCATTCTCAACCAGCGCGCCTACTCGCAAACGCTGGATTTCAACCATGTGCCTGATGTGGATGATCTCAACACTCGCGGCTTGCTGACCATGCCGCTCTATACGGGCGGGCGCAGCACGGCGGAGCGCGAGGCGGCGCGGTCGTCGAGGCAGGCTGCCCGGGAGGAGGCGGTCGCGGCGCGCCACGATCTGGAATTGCAGGTCGCGCGGGTGTTTCATACGGCGGAAAAGGCGCGCGCATTCATCCGGGTAGCTCGCGCCGCGATTGCCGCGCAGGAGACGAATCTCGTCGTCGCCAGGCAGCGGCTGGACGCGGGAACCCTGCTAAAGACCGACGTGCTGGATCTTCGGGTTCGCCTGGCTGAGGCGCGCGAGGAGTTGGCGAGGGCGGAAAGCGCGGACACGCTGGCCCGGCGCACGCTGCGAAATTTGTTGGGCCTTGAACAAGGGGAGCTCGCCATCGCCGAGAGCAGTCCGGAGCTGTTGACGCCAGATTCACTGGACGTCTCGGGCCGGGCTGAGTTGGCGGCGGCCCGGATGCGGGAACGCGCCGCCGAGGAGCGGGTCCGCGGCGCGAAGGCGGGTTACCTCCCGCGCGTCAGCGCCTTCGGCGCGATCGACTATGATTACGGCTGGAAATTCGACCGCGACGGCATGAGCTACACGGCGGGCGGACTTATCCAGTGGGAGGCGTGGGATGGCAATCTCACGCGCGCCCGCGCCCGAGAGGCACGCGCCAATCTGGAGATGGCCCGCGAGGAAACGCGGAAACTGCGTCTGGCCATTGATCTGGAACTCGAGCAGGCGCGGCTCGATTTAAGGACCGCCGGAGAGCGGATTGCCGCCGCCGGGGAGGCAGTCGCCAGCGCGACGGAAAGCGCGGAATTGACGCGGGAACGCTTCGAGCAGGGCGCGGCGTTGACCACTCAATTAATGGATGCGGAATCCGCGCTCGTGGCCGCGCGCGCCCGCCTGGCCCAGGCTCAGGCGGATCGCCGCATCGCCTTGGCAGCGTTGCGCAAGGCTCTGGGCCTCTCCCAACTGAATTCAGCCCCTGAGTGAACCGTTGCAACCCATGAGCAATCATTTTCGCAAGCACCCCCGGTTTTGGATCGGTCTGATCGCGGCGCTGGCGGTCGCCAGTTGCGGGCGAAAGCCGGACGAACGAACGGCGGCAACTCCGGAACTGCCACCCGCGTCCGTGCGGGTCGAAATGGCGAGCAGCAAGACGACCCGGCTCACGGAGGAGGTCGTGGGGACGGTCCGAGCGCGGCTGCGCGCCGCCCTTGAGGCGAAAGTCAGCGGAAGGATTTCCGAAATGCCCATCCAACTTGGGCAGCGGGTCCAGGCGGGCCAGATAATGGCCAGACTGGACGCGCCTGAGATCAAGGCGCGGCTGGACCAGGCCGAAGCCCGCCTGGAGGAGGCTGAGCGCGAGTGGCGGCGGGTCTCCGCGCTGTATCAACGGCAGGCAGCCACACGCGCGGAGTATGACGGCGCCGAATCGCGCCAGCGCGCGGCGGCGGCCGGCGCGGGAGAAGCCCGGGCGATGCTGGGCTATGTGGAAATTGTGGCGCCCTTCGACGGAGCCATCACTCGCAAGCTGGCGGACGTGGGTGATCTGGCCGGGCCGGGCAAGCTGCTGCTCGAGCTCGAGGATCCCGCCCGGCTCAGACTGGAGGCCGAGATTCCAGAGTCGCTAGTCGCGCGGGTGCAACCCGGCGCGCTGCTAGCGGTGCGGTGGGGCGATGGCGGTGACAAAATTACCGCCCGGGTGGCGGAGCTCGCGCCCTGGGCGGACCCCACGACCCGCACCGTGCGGGCGCAACTCGATCTGCCGGAAGACTCCAGCCTGCTCTCGGGACAATTCGCGCGTTTGCTGGTGCCCGTGGGTGAGCGCGTGGCCTTAAGCGTCCCCGCTGAAGCGGTGGTGCGGCGCGGCCAGATGGAAATCGTTTTTGCGGTCAAGGAGCAGCGCGCCCGATTGCACCTGGTCAAGACCGGTCGGCGGGAAAACGGGGAGATCGAGATTTTATCCGGCCTCGCGCCGGGCGCCGCGGTGGTGATCGAGAACGCGGACCAACTCGCCGACGGCCAGGCCGTCCGACTGCCGTGACCGCTCATGCCCCATCAGACCCACCGGTTGCGCTGGGTTTCGCCGGACGCGTGGCCCGGGCGTTTATCGACTCCAAGCTCACGCCGCTGGTGATCATCACCTCGGTGCTGCTTGGGTTGGCGGCCGTGGTGCTTCTGCCGCGCGAAGAGGAGCCGCAGATCAAGGTTCCGATGATCGACGTGCTGGTGTCCATGCCGGGCTTCAGCGCCAAAGAGGTCGAGGAACGCGCCACGAGGCCCATGGAAAAGCTGCTTTGGGAGATTCCCGGCGTCGAATACATCTACTCGACCTCCAGCCCGGGCCAATCACTGGCCATCGTGCGGTTCAAAGTCGGCGAGGATGTCGAGAAAAGTCTGGTCAAACTCAACCAAAAGCTGCAGTCGAACTTCGATCGCATTCCCCAAGGCGTCTCCTTTCCGCTGATCAAGCCGAAATCAATCGATGACGTGCCGATCCTGGCGCTGACCTTTCACAGCTCGCGCTATGATCATCTCACCTTGCGACGGTTGGTGGCGCAGGTGGATGACGCGGTCAAGCAGGCGCCGGAAGTCGCTGAAACCACCCTCATTGGCGGCGCCCGTCGCCAGGTGCGGGTGCTCCTGGATCCGGCCCGGCTGGCCTCGCGGAATTTAAGCGCCGCCGAGATTGTCCCGAGGCTCGCCCAGGCCAACCGCCAGGAGCGGGCGGGCGGCATTGCGAGCAACGACCAGGAGACGATCGTGGAAACCGGCGGCTTCCTGGCGAATCTCGGGGAGGTGGAACAGGTCGTGGTGGGGGTGTTTGGCGGGAAGCCCGTCTATTTGCGCGAGGTGGCGCGGATTACCGACGCGGCCGAGGAGCCTTCCCAATATGTCTTTTTCGGCTCCGGCGCGGCGATGGCCTCCTCCGCGGACGAACGGCCGGCGGTGACCCTGAGCGTCGCCAAGCGTCCGGGAGCCAACGCCATTGCCGTGGCTGATGAAGTGCTCAAAAAAGTGGAGGCGCTCCAAGGGGTGGTGATTCCCCGTGAGGTCGAGATCACCGTCACCCGCAACTACGGCGAGACCGCCACCGAAAAGTCCAACGAACTGCTCGCGCACATGGCCATCGCCATCGTGGGAGTCTCGATTTTGATTCTGATCACGCTGGGCTGGCGGGAATCGTTGATTGTCGCCATCGCCATTCCCGCGACCCTGGCGTTGACGCTGCTGGTGTTCTACCTCCACGGCTACACCCTCAACCGGATCACGCTCTTCGCGCTGATCTTCTCCATCGGCATCCTGGTCGATGACGCGATTGTGGTGGTCGAGAACATCGTGCGCCACTTTCACCTGCCGCAAAACCGCGGGCGCGGCTGGGCCGACATCGCCGTCGAGGCGGTGAGCGAGGTGGGGAATCCCACCATTCTGGCCACCTTCGCGGTGATCGCCGCAGTGTTGCCCATGGCGTTTGTCGGGGGCCTCATGGGTCCGTATATGCGGCCGATTCCGATCGGCGCTAGCGCCGCCATGTTCTTTTCATTGGCGATCGCGTTTATGGTCACGCCTTGGGCGTCCATCCGCGTGCTGCGCTGGGGTCGGAAGTATTCCACCCTGACGTCCGGTCCGGCCGAGCCGGAGGGGCATCACCATTCCCTGGCCGAGCATCCGGAGGATCGATTCACGCGGACCTACCGGCGCTTCATGGCGCCGCTCCTCTCCCATCGCGGATGGCGTTACGGATTTCTGGCGGGGATCGTGGGGTTGCTGTTGGGCGCCATGGCGTTGATGGGCATCGGTTGGGTGAAAGTGAAGATGCTGCCCTTTGACAACAAGAGCGAGTTTCAGATCATTCTGAACCTGCCCGAAGGCAGCACGCTGGAGCGAACCGCGCAAGCCGCACGCGAGATCGCCGAGGTGGTGCGTGTCGAACCGGAGGTCACGGATTATCAGGTGTACGCCGGCGTGGCTGCCCCCTTCAATTTCAATGGCTTGGTCCGTCACTACTTCCTGCGCCGCGGACCCCAGATGGCGGATTTGCAGATCAACCTGGTGGCCAAAAACCGCCGATCGGCCCAGAGCCACGAAATTGCCAAACGCGTGCGACCGCGCGTGGCCGCGATCGCCGCGAGATATGGCGCCCGTGTGGCGGTAGCCGAGGTGCCGCCCGGTCCGCCGGTCTTGCAAACCCTGGTGGCCGAAATCTACGGACCCTCCGAGGAGAGCCGGCTGGCGCTCGCGCAAAAGGTGATCGACGTGTTTCACCACACGGAGGGCGTCGTCGATACAGATTGGTACATCGAGGCGGATCAGCCCAAGGCGCGCTTTGTAGTGGATAAGGAGAAGGCCGCGCTGCACGGCATCAGCGCCGAAACCATTGCCCAAACCCTCCGTTTGGCGGTCGAGGGCCGGCAAGTCGATATCCTGCACGCCCCGCGGGAGAAGGAGGATGTGGAAATTGTCCTGCAAGTGCCGCGCGCCCATCGCGCTACGCCAGAGGACCTGCTGGCCTTGCGCGTGCGCCCCACCGCCAATTCCTCCGCTCCGCTGGTTCCCCTCCGGGAGTTGGTGCGGGTCGAGCAGACCATCGTGGACAAGAGCATCTACCACAAAAATTTGATGCCGGTGACCTACGTCATCGGAGATGTCGCCGGCGCGGTGGAGAGCCCCGTGTACGCGATTTTGAGGATGAATCAGGCGCTCAAGGCTTTGGACACCCGCGAGTTTGGCGGCAGCGGCGCCGAGTTGCGCATACACAATGCGACGCAACCGTTCACCGATCAACAGCCGTCCATGAAATGGGACGGCGAGTGGCACATCACCATCGAGGTCTTTCGCGATTTGGGCGCGGCGTTCGCCGCGGTGCTGGTGTTAATTTTTATTCTGATGGTGGGTTGGTTCCGTTCGTTTATCACGCCGTTGGTCGTGATGGCCGCGATTCCTTTCTCGTTGATCGGCATTTTGCCCGCGCACGGGCTGATGGGGGCCTTTTTCACGGCCACCTCAATGATCGGCTTCATGGCCGGGGCGGGCATCGTCGTCCGCAACTCGATCATTCTGGTTGATTTCATCGAGTTGCGGCTGGCCGAAGGCATGCCGCTGGCGGAGGCGGTGGTGGATGCGGGCGCGGTGCGTTTCCGGCCCATGTTGCTTACCGCCATGGCGGTGGTGGTCGGGGCCAGCGTGATTTTGGCAGATCCCATTTTTCAGGGCTTGGCCATTTCACTAATGGCCGGCGAGATCGCCTCCCTGCTGATCAGCCGCATGGCGGTGCCGGTGCTGTATTACATGGCGTACGCCCGCCGCCGTGGATGCGTCACTGCACGCCCATTGAGCGTAGAAGTCTGACGAAACAAAAGGAGAGAGTGCCGGTGACTGGGAGGGTGAGGATCCAGGCCCAGATCATTTGCTCGACCACCCGCCATTTGATCGCGTTCAACCGGTTCGCCGCGCCCACGCCCATGATGGCCGCCGCGATGTTGTGGGTGGTCGAAACCGGGATGCCCAGTCTGGTGGCCGTGAGGATGACGGCCGCGGAACTTGCCTCGGCGGCGAAACCGTTGATCGGATGCAGCTTTACCATTTTGTGGCCCAAAGTCTTGATGATGCGCCACCCCCCCACCGCGGTTCCGGCCGCCATGGTTAACGCGCAGACCACTTTGATCCAGAGAGCAATCTCGACAGATTGACCTGGCGGCGGCGGCGGAGTATGCAAGAAGGAAAGCCACCCCGGCAGTTCGGAAAGGGTGCCGGCCTGGGTGGCCGCCAAAAGCGAGAGCGCGATGATGCCCATTGTTTTTTGGGCATCGTTGGTTCCATGCATCAGCCCCATCGCGCCGGCGCTGAACATCTGCGCCACGCCGAAGAAGCGGTTCACCCTCGCGGGACGGGCGTTGCGCAACAGGAGGTACAGGAGCCCCATCACCCCAAAACCAAGCATCAACCCCGCCACCGGAGATAAGACCATCGGGACGACCACCTTCCAGAGCAGCCCGTTGCCCAGCCACCAACTTTGCGGGCTGGGCCGGGACCAGATAATGACGCTCCAGTCCCCACCGGAGGTCGCCAGGGCCGCGCCGCAGAGACCGCCGATTAACGCGTGGCTCGAACTCGAGGGCAGACCGAACCACCAAGTGATGAGGTTCCAAATGATCGCCCCCAGCAATGCGCAAATAATGACTCCCGAGGTCAGCGCGACCAAATGAGGGTCCACCAACCCCGAGGAAATGGTTTTGGCCACCGCCGTTCCCCAGAGCGCCCCGATCAGGTTGGTGCAGGCGGCCAGCAGCACCGCCTGACGCGGGGTCAGCACCTTGGTCGAGACGACCGTGGCGATCGAGTTGGCCGTGTCATGGAAGCCGTTGATGTATTCAAAGATCAGGGCCAACAGGATGACCGCGAGCAGCAGCGCCATGCGGCTACGAGTTTTTCAAGACAATTTGCGCGATGACATTTCCGGCATCGCGGCATTTATCGATGATCTTTTCCAGCAATTCGTAGAGGTCCTTCAGGACAATCACCTGCACCGGTTCGTGCTTGCCGCCAAAGAGATCCTTGTAGAGCGCCATCATTTGTCGGTCGGCTTCGCCCTCGATGAACTGCAGTTTGTCGTTCAATTCCTTGCTCTTCTCCAGATCCATGCCGTTGCGCAAGGATTTGGTGAGCTCGAGGACGATATTGGTGGCGCGTTCGAGCAGGTCAATTTGCTTTGAGAAATCGATGCCCCGGGCGTGCTGAGGCGCGAGCAAAATGCGCTCGCTGAATTTCTCGACGCTTTTGGGGATTTTATAGAGCGCGTTCGAGAGCGCCTCGATATCCTCCCGTTCCAGCGCCGTGACGAACGTGCTATAGACGGCGGCTCTGATTTCCCGCGTGATCTGCTTGTCCTTCTGCCGGGAGTAACTGAACTCCCCCAAGGGCACCGGTTTATCGAGATCTTTGCTCAACTTGACCAGCGCCTGCACACTGGTGCGCGCCTCCTCGGCGCTGGCCTCCAGCAAAGTGAAGAATTTATCTTGTTTTCCCAACAACTTCCGCAATGAAAACATGTCTTATCTTGTACAGCTTCCCGGCGAAGAAGCATCAACAAAAAATCATCATAAAAGAAGTGACGTACACGAGGCGGTTGGTTTAAGTTTTCTGCGCGATGGAAGCGAACACGGATCGAAAGGCCTGGATCCAATCCGGGTGTGCGCAATGTGAACCCCCGCCGCGGGGCCAGAAGGGCGCCAAACACTTGGTTCTGCTAGGGGCTCCGGGGGTCGGCAAGGGCACCCAGGCCGAACTGCTCTGCCAAAAACTCGGCGGCTGTCATCTCTCCACCGGCGACATTTTTCGCGCCGCCAAAAGCCTGGATCCGTGTGAGCGCACGCCGGCTCTGAGCGCGGCGCTGGATTATATGAAACGCGGCGAATTGGTCCCGGATGAAACGGTGCTGGCCCTGGTTTCCGAGCGGGTCAACTGCCTGCGTTGCGAAGGCGGGTTCCTGCTCGACGGTTTTCCCCGGACGGTGGCGCAGGCGGAAGCGCTCGAGAACCTTCTGGCCCGCGAGGATCTGCGATTGGATGCCGTTCTGAGCTACGACTTGCCGCTGGAGCAGGTTGTCGCCCGGCTGAGCGGACGGCGCACCTGCTCCCAATGCAAAGCGGTGTTCCATATCGAGGCGCGCCCGCCAAAGACGCCCGGGGTGTGCGATCATTGCGGAGGCGCCCTCTACCAACGCGAGGATGACCGGCCTGAATCGATCCGCGTGCGGATGGAGGCTTACGAGCGGAGCACCGCGCCGCTGACAGATTTCTATCGACAACGGGGATTGCTGCTTTCGGTTTTGGCCGATGGCGCGCCGGAGGAAATCTGCGCCCGTTCGCTGGCGCTCTTGAAAGACCGGGCCTGAAACGTCTCCCGTTTCTGGCGGGAATCCCTTGCTTCCGGAGCGACTCCAGCGTAGGTGGAGGTGATGAAGCGCACGTTCGTGATGACGGTAATCGGGCCGGATCGCCCCGGGTTGGTCGAGGCGATTTCCAGGGCGATAGCCTCCCGGGGCGGCAACTGGCTGCAGAGCCGAATGGCTCATCTCGGCGGCCAATTTGCCGGCCTTTTGCGGGTCGAAGTGCCCACCCCGAGCGAATCCGCTCTGCTGGCTGATTTACAAGGGCTTTCCGCCAGCGGCTTGAGCGTGGTCATTCACGAGGACAGCCATCGTGCCGCCGGATCTCCGGCAAGCGTCTGCGAGCTCGACATTGTGGGCCAGGATCGTCCGGGTATCATTAACCAGATTTCACGAGTGCTGGCGCTGGCGGGGGTGAACGTCGAGGAACTGGAAACCGAGTGCTCCAGCGCCGCGATGTCAGGTCAGACTTTGTTTCACGGCCGAGCTCGGTTGGGGATTCCGGCCCATTGCGAGCTCGAGGCTTTGCGCGCGGAGCTCGAAAAAATCGCCGCGGACATGATCGTCGAAATCTCTCTGGAAGGGTTGTCGGCCGGGGCGGATGCTGGATAAGGCTACTTCACGAAGGCGGAATAGGCGCGCGGTCCGAAATACTCGTACCCCTGGTCCTGCCATGGGGTGCCGGTCAGCAGCGAGTGGATAAACCCATTTCTTGCGACTTGCTCGGTGTGCAGGATTAGCCTTTCGGGGTTGTCCTTGAGGATGAACTGCAGTCTCCCGCCCAGGGCGGCGCACACCTTGTATCGGGTCGTGGCGTTGGTGGTGAGGGAGAACACGTTCGAAAAGTCCCGGAGCATTTCATGGCTCTTGCCCCAGGTGCCCCCCGCGGCCGAAACGAAATTGGTTCCATGCAACAGGGCCGCGGCGTCGTTATAGGCCAGCACACAGAGATAGTGGGGCGGGCCGGTTTGCAGCCAGGCGGCGAGTTTTCCGCCGTGGCCCTGGGCGGGATCGTAGCCGTAATTTGCGTCAAGAAAAGCGATGCGCTCGATGCGCGAGGGAATATTGGAGACGGTGTTCAGATACCCGAAGATCAGGCTTCCGCCGCCACTGTGGCCTGACAGAATCAGATGCGCGGCGGGCTGTGGAAAGCACCGCTCCACCGCCTCGAGCAGAGGGGGAATGCGCTCGTCTCCATAGGCTTTGCGCCAGGCGGGCCAGCTTTTGGTCCCCGCTTGCAAAGACGCGACCACCAACGATTCGTTGGTGTAATAGCGTCGCAGGAATCTCGTTTGCGCCGCGATGTGCTGGAGGTCCAGACGCCAGTCCTGTCCCGGCGCGATCGCTCGTCCTTGGGTTTGCTCGAGGTTGCTGCCGTTCGGCAAAGCGTAAAACACCAAGCAATAAGGTTTGCCCGCCAGGTCTTGCTCCAAGGGGGTGTTAAGGTGGATGAACACGTCAGGTTCCAGCCGGAAACTGGCGCTCCGCTCGCGGAGCGCCACGTTTTCGGCAAACTTGGGCGCGGTCGGTGGCGGCGGCGCGTCAGCGCCGGACAACTTTCCGAGCAGACCGAGCAACATCGCTGCGGCAACGAGGAGGACTGCCGGTCGCGGGAGCGCGTCGAAAATGGCGCGTCTGCGGTTCACCTCTTTTCGTCTCGGCGTGGAAATAATGGGGCGGGAGCGCCAATTGCATGACCGGCGGCCAACTCACCCCAACGAACCGCGCCACCCTGAAGGTTTGGAAGATTCAATTGCCTGGCGATATTCGCCGCGGTTCCCGGCAGAAAGGGCCACAACAGGACCGCCAAAACCCTGCAAATCTCCGTTAAGTTGTATAACACCTGATCGAGGCGTGGGGCCTGGACCGGATCTTTGGCCAAATGGAAGGGCGCGGTCTGGTCCACATATTGGTTGGCGCGTGTGATCAGGCTCCAGATCGACAGGAGCGCCGCCTGCAATTGATTGGCTTCCAGACATTCGCGCGTTTGCCGTACTACCCGTTCCGCCTCGACTCTGAGTTCGTCGTGCGGTTCAGGCACGACGCCTTTTCGGTACCGTTGCAACATGGAGAGCGAGCGGTTGACCAGATTTCCCAAACCGTTGGCCAGTTCCGCGGCGTACCGGGCGCGAAAGCCGGTGTCCGTCCAGTTGCCGTCCGGTCCCAGGTCCAACTCGCGCACGACATAGAAGCGGAACGCGTCCACGCCCCATTCGTCGATCACGGCGACCGGATCGACGATGTTGCCGGTGCTTTTGCTGATTTTTTGGCCGTCCTTTTGCCACCAGCCATGCACCAGCACCTGCCGGGGCAGCGGCGCGCCCATGGCCTTGAGCATGATTGGCCAATACACCGCGTGGAACTTGAGGATGTCCTTGCCGATAAGATGAATGTCGGCGGGCCAGAGTGCGGGACCGCCGGATGAGCCGCGGATGCCTTCCGGCACTCCAGGATCACCCAGCGCCGCCGGCACGGTGATGTAGTTCGACAAGGCATCAAACCAGACGTAGGTGACGTACGAGGGATCGAAGGGCAGGGGAATGCCCCAACTCAGACGGGCCGCCGGCCGGCTGATGCAAAGATCCTCGAGGGTGTTATTCCGCAGAAATCCGAGCACTTCGTTTCGGCGATAGTCGGGTTGCACGAAGGCGGGGTGCGCCTCGATATAGTCGATCAGCCATTGCTGGTGAGTGCCCAACCGAAAATAATAATTGTCCTCTCTGAGGGGGGCCACCTCCCCATAAGCGGGATCGAACGTGCCGTCCGGACGCCGATCTTTCTCCGTCAGGAAGGTTTCCTCCTTCGTGGAATAAAAACCTTCGTAGGGTGCCTTGTAGAAATGTCCCTCCGCATGCAGACGCGAGAGAATGGCTTGAACCGCGGTTTTATGCCGGTCCTGGGTGGTTCGGACGAAGTCGTCGTTGCTCAGGTTGAGCCGGGCGGCGAACCGGCGCCAGCTTTCGGCCAGCTCATCGCAATAGGTCTGGGGGGCCTTGTCCTCCGCGGCGGCGGCTTGCTGGACTTTCTGCCCGTGTTCGTCCAGGCCGGTGAGGTAAAAGGTTTCCTGACCCAGGCTCCGGCGCGCCCGGGCGATTACGTCAGCCAACACCTTTTCGTAGGCATGTCCCAGGTGCGGCTGACCGTTGACGTAATCGATGGCGGTCGTGATATAAAACCGTTTGTTCATCCGGGCTTACTGTGGCGGAGGCGGGCTGGCTTGGCAACCGTCCGGCGGCGGGGCCGGAGCCGCTTCGGCTTTTCAAACCACCTGTTTTCGTGGACAATGGGCTGGTGCCGCTTTTGAGGAACACGAAAGCGCTGTCCCAATTGCCGGTTTGGTTTCGTCGGCACTGGCAGCGAGCGCTGAGCATCCGCGAGAAGATTCGCTTTAGCGAAGGCGCGTTTCACTTGGTGCTGGCTGGGGGCGTGGGGGTTATTGGCGGTTTGGTAAACTTGCTTTTTTATTACGCGATTGAATCGGTCAAGACCCTCTTTCTGCGGCGACCGGGAGATCCCGTAGAGGTGGCCGAGATGTTGGTCAAGGTGAGCAAGATCGCTGTGGTCCTCACGCCCGCGTTGGGAGGGTTGCTGGCGGGCCTGACGCTGTATTGGGGGCTGCGCCTGGTGGGGCCGCAGCGCTCGTCGAATATTCTCGAGGTGGTGGTGGCGGGAGATGGCCGGCTGCCGTTTCGCAGCGCCCTGGTGAAGTTTGTCTCCTCCTTGATCACGATTGGTTCGGGGGGCTCCATCGGGCGCGAGGGAGGCATCACCCAGCTTTCAGCGACGTTCGCCTCGAAGTGGGGGCAGTTGGCGGGCTGGCACCCTTACCGGTTGCGGTTGCTGGTGGGCTGCGGCGCCGCCTCGGGCATCGCGGCGGCCTATAACGCCCCGATCTCGGGCGCGGTGTTTGCCGCCTTGATTGTGCTCGGGAATTTTTCGATGAACCTGTTCGCGCCGCTGGTCTTCGCCTCCGTCGTGGCCACGATGGTGTCCCGCAGTTTCTTTGGCATTCGAACGTGGTATACGGTGCCCACCTTTGAGTTCACCAGCGTGTTGCAGTTGCCCTGGTTTGTCTTGCTGGGGCTGGTTTCCGGAGCGGCCGGCGCGGCGTTTCTGAAACTGCTCAACCGAACCGAACAATTGTTCAAGCGTCTGGCCGTGCCTGCCTACATCCGGCTGGCGGCCGGCGGATTGATGGTGGGGTTGATCGCGTTGCAGTTTCCCGGGGTTTGGGGGAATGGGTACGTGATCACGGACCGCATTCTAGTCGGTGATTATCCGCCGCGCGTCTGGGGGCTGATTTTTCTCTTTGGCTTGCTGCTCGCAAAACTGCTTGCGACTCTGGCCACCGTCGGCTCCGGCGCGGTGGGCGGCGTGTTCACGCCCACGCTTTTTCTCGGGGCCGCGCTGGGGGCCAGCTTCGGCATGGGGTTGCATCAGCTGCATGGCGGCGCGGAGTTGCCCATCGCCACTTTCGCCGTGGTCGGGATGGGCAGCATGCTCTCGGCGACCACCAGTTCGCCGTTGCTGGCGATGATCATGGTTTTTGAGATTTCCCTTGATTATTCCCTGATGCCGGCGTTGATGTTGGCCTGTGTGGTTTCGGTGCTGGTGGCGCGTCGATTGCATCCGGACACGATCTACACCGCTCCGCTCCGGCGCAAAGGGCTGAAAATGATCTCGGATCCGACCGCCACCGAGCAGGCGCTGGAGCAAACGGTCAGTGACTTGATGCGCGCGCCGGTGCCCCCCATCCGGGAGATCGCCACGTTCCGGGAAATCGGCAACCGCTTTCTGACCAGCGCAAACAATTTCGTGCCTGTGGTGGACGCCCGGGGCGCGTTGGTGGGAATCATCTCGCTGCACGATTTGAAGGAATACCTGTCGCTGGAAGGGGAAATGTTGCCGGTGATCGCCTATGATATCATGCGCCCCCCGCCCGTCAGTGTGACTCCCAATCAACGTCTGGTGGATGTCCTCCCAGTGGTGCTGGCCAGCGAGCAGCGCAATATCCCGGTGGTCAATAGCTTGAAGGAGAATCAACTGATTGGCGCCCTGGGCCGCGCCGAAGTGCTGGGTCTCTTTTCGGAAGTCATCGCCGCGAATAAAAACGCCGAAGTGTGACCCGGGCGCAAGGCGGGCTTATAGTGCCCAGGCGCAAACGCCAACGGCCAACGCCAGGAGCCAGATGAGCGCGACGGTTCGCGCGCGGCTCAAGCCTCGGGCGGCCAGGCGGTGAGACAAGTGGTTGGTGTCGCCCTCATAGAAGGGCTTGCCCCGCCGCCAGCGCCACCACACCACCCAGGCCATGTCCCCGAGCGGCACGGCCAGCACCAGCAGCGGCGCCAGAACCGCGAGCGGCCGTGGATTGCGCGCGCTGTAAAAGTGCGGCAGGATCGCCAGGACCGCCAGGAGATAGCCGGCCAGGTGGCTTCCTGAATCACCGAGAAAGGCGGTGGCTTTCGGATAGTTATAGGGGAGGAATCCCGCCAGCGCGCCGAAAATCAGAAACGCGATCGAGGCGACCAGATATTGCCCGTGTATCCCGGCGGCCACGGCGAAGATCCAGGCGCCAATCGCGCCCAAACCCGCGCACAGACCGTTCATGTTGTCCATGAAATTGAAGGCATTGATCACGGTCAGAATCCAAAAAATCGTCAGGGCGTAACTGAACCAGACGTTGGGCACAAAAAGGGTGATTCGCGCGCCGCCGGCGGCCACCAGGGTGGCGATGAGCAATTGACCGGCAAACTTGGTCCGGGCTCGCAGCTCAAATTTATCATCCAGCAACCCCAGGCCCAGCATCAGCACCGCGCCCGCGAGAATAGCCCCCAGTTGTAGGGCGCGTTTGCTCAAGCCATAGCCGAGGAGATAGCCGGCGAGCTTCAAGTGACCGGCGCCAGCGGCTGCGGGAGGCGCCTGGCCCGGCCCCAAAAACCGCAGCAGCGCTGCGCCCAGCAAGGCGGGAATCACGAGGCCGGTGGCCACAGCCAGCCCCCCCGCCAGCGGGGTCGGCGTTTGGTGTATTTTCCGGCGTCCGGGATCATCAACCAGCCCGGTTCGCCGACACCACTCGCGCCAGAACGGCAGCGATAGCAAAGCGGCGGCAAACCCGCTGGTCGCGGCCAGGAGGTAAACGTTGTATGGGAATTTCATCGTCCGGCCTCCAGGCTTCGCGCTGTTCGTTCGCTGAGGCGAAGATAAAGTTGGTGGATTTCATCCACCATGGTGTCCGCCGAAAATCGCGCGCGCACAAATTCACGTCCGGCCAGCCCCAACCGGGCGCGGAGCGGAGCCCGGCGAGCCAATTCGAGAATTCCATCCCGTACGCGCGCGAGATCGCCCGGGCAAACGAGGAAGCCTGTTTGGCCCTCGATACACACCTCTCGCGCTCCGTCGCAATCGTACACGACCGCGGGTATCCCCGCTGCCAATGCCTGCGGGACGGCTCGCGGCAGTCCCTCACGCCGCGACAAATGCACCAACAGATTGGATATCCCCAGCAGCGGAGCCACCTCCGCGGGAGGCACCAGGCCGGTGAACACAAAACGCTCTCGAATTCCCAGTTGTGCCGCCCGCTTCTCAAAGCGCCTCCGGCAAGGCCCATCACCCACCAACAGAAACTTGAGCTGGGGGCAGGCCCTGAGCAGTTCCGGCGCCACGGCGAGGAGTTCGTCGTGACCCTTGAGTTTGAAGAGTCGGGCGATCATGCACACCACAATGTCATCCGCGGCAATCCCGAGGCTCGCGCGCCGCCCGGTTTCGTTCCGGGCCTCGAGGAAGGGTTCCAACTCAAATCCGCTGAAAATCCGGGTGTATTGTTCCCGGATGCCGATGCCAGCAGCGAGATATTGCGCGGCCATGGCCTCGGCGACCACGACAAAATGAGTGGTGACCTTCGCCGCGTGGCGTTCCGCCCGGCGAAAGAGCAGGTTGGGTATCACGCCCTGGAAGGCGCCGAAGGAAGGCCCGTGGATCGTGTGGATGATGATCGGCACCCGCGCTTGCGCTGCCGCCAGCCGCCCAAGGATTCCTGCTTTGCCACTGTGGGTATGCACGATGTCGGGACGTGATCCGCGAAAGCGGCGGGCCAACCGGCGCAGGGCGATCCAGTCCTTCCAAGGGTGCAGCGGGCGGATCAGGGACGGCTCCACTGAAAACAGGCCGGGGCGGCGCGCGAAGACCGGCTCCAACGAGCCTTCCGCACCGGTGGAAGGTCCCGAAATGAGGTCCACCTCGATTCCCGGCTTTTCACGCAGGCCGAGCACAGAGGTTACGGTGTTCTCTTGCGCTCCGCCGACAATGAGCCGCGTGATGACGTGGGTAACGCGCACGGCGTCCTTTACGGCGCCGCGCGTTCCAACTCTTTGACTCGAGTCAACACGTTGCTGGTTTCCACGGTGTTGGCCGGCGCGCCGGCGAGGAAAAGCCGGTAATGCTCGAGTGCGGCATTGGTGTGGTGCTGCCGATAGGCGATCTCGCCCAGCCCCAGAAGCGCCGCCAAATCGGATGCATGTTCCTTTTCAATCGAGGCGTAGTCCGCCCGGGCCTCATCAAGCTGGTCCCGTTGCAAATAAGCGTTGGCGCGGCTGAGCAGGGCTTTGTAGCGGAGTTCATTCCAGGTGGTCTCCAGTTCCAGCAATTGGCTCAGCGGCGGAATTGCCGCCGCGTAATCACCCGTTTGCGCGCAAGCGAAGCCCTTAAAGAAAAGCGCGATCCGATCCCGGGGATCCTCTTTTAAGATACGGTTCAGCATTTGCAGCGCGGCCGGGTATTGCCCGTAGTTCAGGAAAACCTGAGCCGAATGCATCAGCACGGGCATTTTGTCCCGGGCGCCCGCCAGGGCGGCGTCCACCACCCGCTGGGCGGCGGCGGAGTTCTGGGTCGCCAAATAAGCGGAGGCCTCGACCTCGAGCACCGCCGGCGCGTTGGTTTCGGAGAGGCCGAAGAACTCCGTCCGACGATGCAGGTTGGTGAGGATCTGGAGCGCTTCATGGGGCGATCCCGTGGCGATGTGAACCCGCGCCAGCAACAATCTGGACGCCAGATGGTCGGGGATCAGCTCCGCCACGCGGGCGAATTGCTGGGCAGCCTGCCGATAGTTGTGGCCCTGGAAAAACGCTCCCCCCTGTTGATAGCAGAAAGTGGGCTCGTCGAACGGCCCATTGGCGCCGATCACCTGATCCCAACTGCGGTAAGCCCCAAATTGATCCTCAATTGATTTGGTCACCTCGAGGGGCGTTTCCTGCCCGGTGCGAAGGTGTTCGTTGAACGAGAGATTGACTTGGGCCACCACATTGCCTGGGTTGAGCCGGAGCGCCTGCCCGAAATGGCCGCCTGCCGCGGCGGTCAATCCCAAGCGTTGCGCTTGCGCCCCCCAATAGACCAAAGATCGTGAAAAATATGCCGCCAGCGGAACGGCGAACCGGTTCGGTTCCCGTTTCAGGTGAAGTTTGCCAGCCAGTCTGCCGCCCAGGCTGGTTTTGTTCGCAGGGGGGGTGATGCCCTGTTCCAGCCGCGCCAACAACGGCGACGCGGTTTGTGACCAGAAAGTTTCGTTGCTCGCCACCAAAGCGGGATCGGGCGGCGGCGGCAGCAGACTGCTGTCAGCATAGCGGCGCAGTTGGACGATCATGCCGTGCGGCTCGGGATAAAACAGCTCGAAGAAAAATCCGAAGCTCGGGTGCAGGTAAAACAGGTCGTTCGCTTTGGAGAGGGTTTCGATCTGGGCCAGCACCTCCACTTGCTCGAGCGCGATCTTTCGCGTTGGCGGGATGGAGTTCGTCCAGCGCCGCGGATACGTTCGCGCCAGATATCTTTGGTAATCCGGATAGTACAGGGAAGTGGTATCGACAAACGCGTAATCTCGATCCCGGCGTTCGGCGACGAGCGCCGCCTGCTGAATGACCAGGCGGCGAGGATCGTCGCTCAATATAATTCCACCCGAGCGAGGGAGCGCAGCCGACTCGAGGTTTGCGTACTGGCGGACCAGGGAGCTGTTGGCAAACCGGATCTGGGGCAAGTTCCGGATGAGCAATCCGAGAGGCGCAAGGGCCGCCAGCGCGAAGAGCAGCATGACCACCAACCGATCCAGCGCGCGAACGTAAGCCGCGACCGGTCGTGGCCGCCCGACGGGTTTGGCCCCGAAAACCAGCAGGAAATATCCGGCAAAATAGCCCGCCGCCAAAGCGCCGAGATAATAGAAAGTGAGCAGCGGAACTCCGGGCAGCAGATAGCGGGCGCTGAATTTCTCCGGATCAAACGCGACCCAGACGCAGAGCAGCAGCAGGGCGCCATGAAAGAAATGGAAGCTGAACGTGTTGAGCGCATTGCCCAGTTTGCTGGTATCTCCGGAATACGCGGGCCAGCGGATCGCGATTGTCAGCAGAGGCAACAGCGCCGCCAATCCCAGCACCCAGACTGGACGATCGCTGTTGAACAAGGCGCCCTTGTTGAAAGGCAGTTGCAGCACGAACTGCTTTTGAAAGCCCAGGTTCATTTTCAGGATCTGCCAGAAAGTGGCCGAAGTTCGCCCGCCCAGGACGTCCGCCAGCGGCAGCAGCAGATAAAAGGATAATCCCGCCAAACCGGCCAGAGCGGCGGTGGCCAAAAACCGGCGGTTCCACTGCAGTCCCTTCATCCACAGCAAAGCGGCCAGAAAAATCGGGGCAAAGCCGACCATCGCCCAGTTGTTGGCGGTGGCGGCGCCATAAACCGCCAGGGCTTGCAACACCCAGCGATCCTGGCGATACGCCCGGAACTCCAACAAGCACCGTGTGATATAGGCAAACAGAAGCAGATCGAGCATCTCGCTCGATCCGATGGTGGCCTGTTCCCAGAAGGAGAGCTGAAACGCGCACAACACCGCTGCGAAAACCGGCGGCAGCCACGCCAGGGGAATCGAGAGCGCGCCGCTCGGGCTTCGCTCGCGAAGGCGCTGTTGCTCGGTGCGGTTGTGCGGCAGCAGGGCCACCGAGCGGACCAGAAGCGCCAGCGTGAGGCTGGCGCACAAGGCCGAAAACACATTGAGCGCGAGCGGAATGACCGTGACCGGCAGCCAGCGAAGGGGGGCGGTCGCCAGCCAATACACCGGGCCGAAAACCTCCGGTTGCCATGCCCAACCCGAAAGGCGGGCCGTCTGCGCCAGATTGCCTTGCCCGGCGCTGCTCAGTGTCAGCCACGGATTCAAGGTCAGGAGGAACGCGAGCAGGCAAATCCCCGAGATGATCCAGGGCAGGAGGATCTGGTTGAAGCGAGCCCGCGCGCTGATATCAGCCGCCGACTTCGGGCGGCGGGGCAAAGTCGTATTTGTGCTCATCAGCCTGGTTCAATGCTATCCGGTTCCAGCAGGCGACCGGCGAGGTTTTCACCCGGCGTTCCGCCTCGCGCGCTCACCGGAGATACCCCGGCAACCACCATCACTGTCTCTCCACCGGGCGGCGTCCGTTGGCCGCTGACCGGCGCTTTCCGCCGAAAAGCATGGGAAAATCCGAACCGATTGGCAAGTGTGCGGGCGCGAATAAACGAATTAATCACTCCTGCAATCGCAGATCCGCAACGCACTCGACGTGTTGGGTCTGGGGGAACATGTCGTGGGGCGCCAGGGCGGCCAGCCGGTAGGCTCCCGGCTCGCAGAGCAATTTCAAGTCGCGCGCCATCGTGGCGGGATGGCACGACACGTAGATCACCTGCCGCGGCCGCGCCTCGCGCAGCAAAGCCAGAGTGGCGGGCAGGGCGCCTTTCCGCGGCGGATCCAGCAGCACAGCGGTGGCGGAGGGCGTGAAGCTCTTGGTCAACTCCGGCAATACTTCCTCCGCGGTCCCTTGAATAAAGCGGCCGTTAGTGATGCCCCGGTTTTCCGCGTTTCGCCGCGCCGCTTTCACCGCTAAAGCGTCATACTCGACCCCGACAAAGGATTCCACCACCTCCGCGAGTTCCATGCTGAAAAAGCCCACACCACAATAGATATCCGCCAGATGCCGGGCGCCGCCCGAACGGAAAAAATCCCGGACCGTGGCCACTAAAGCCGGCAGCAAAAAAAAGTTGTTCTGGAAAAATGAGTCGGGCGGCACCTCCCAACCCGGCGGAGGAATCCGGAGCACCACTTTCAGCCCGCCTTTGGGTGGGGGATGGGCCTGCACTTCCCGGAGCTGATCATTGATGGCCGGTTCGGCGATGGGACATTTTTCGATATCGATCACCAGCCGGCTGTCACTCCGGATAAACCCAACATTCAGGCCCTGTTTGAATTTGTCCCACTGGCTCCGGATCATGATGCGATTCCGATAGCCATAAGGTTGCGGACAAGGAATCACCGGGGCGATGACCGAAGGATCGAGGCCCCCGATGCGCTCAAACAAATCGCGAATTTGTTTGTGTTTGATCGCGAGCTGCTCGGCGTAGGCCAGATGCTGATATTGGCAACCCCCGCATTGGCCGAAGTAAGGACAGACCGGCGCCACCCGTTGGGGAGAGGATTTGACCACGCGGCGCAGTTGCGCCCGGGCGAATCGTGGTTTCCGCTCGGTGATCTCGACCTCGACCGTTTCCCCGACCGCCACCAACGGCACAAAAACGACAAAGTCTCCGGCCCGAGCCACGCCTTCCCCTCCGAAGGCGAGGTCGGAAATCTCCAGGGTGGTCAGGTCACCGATCTGTGGTCCCATGCTGGATGATGGTTGATGAATGGCTTCGGAAAAGTCCGCTCCGCTCCCGGGGGCCTCGCGGCCTCCTGGGTTATTGCAACTTGGATGGCAGCGCAAACAGCTGATGGTATAATTCTGAAAAAAGAACGCCGGTATGCTGATTCTGCAACTGGCCGAAGCCCAGTGTTGCCCGGCTCTCGAATCCCTTTAACACCAGGCAATAGGTGCTGTTCGCCATGATGCCCATCAGTTCGCCCGTGCGGCTGAATACGAGGTCGCCGCGCGACGGGTTGAATTTCCCAAACAGCCCTTTCACGAAGTTGCGATCCAGTCTGACGTAATCCGGGGTGCTGAGATCAAACTGGAAATTGCACTCCCCATAGTAACCCTCGCCGGCGCCCACTAGAACGGCATCTTGAAACTTGAACGGCTCGGTCGAGGTCTTATAAACCGACACGCCCAATTTCCGGGCGTCCGCCGCCGCCACCGGCACAAATAGAATACGGGGGTCGCGGGCGGAGAAGGCGACGGAATTGATGGGCGCCGAGTTGTCGCCCCGGCGCACGAAGCCCGCGAGCGATTGCCAATCGGTGCCGGGGGAGGTGAGCGTGAAAGGCGTGTCCTGGACATGATAGACGGCGTAGATTTGCGCGCCGCTCGCCACCAGGACGGTTTGCGTCTCGCGGCGCCGGGTGGCGCCGATCAGGCCGGGCCGGGAAGCTTCGAACAGCGCTTCGACGCGGTTGGTCAGAAAGTCCGCGAAAATCGTGTTGGGCGCCAGCGGACGGTTTTCGCGGATTTCGGTCGCCAATTCGCCGGATTTGCTGGCCAGCGCCTTGACCCCCTCGGCCAACTGCTCGGTTTGTTGTGTCAATCTGAGCTTTTCGGCTCGCTCGTGCTTTACCTCCTCCTGCATCCGCGCCGCCGTTTCCGCCGCATGACGGCGTTCGACTTCGGCCACTTGCAACTCCGTGAAAAGCCGCTGCTGCTCGGCCACGGCCAGACGATTGCTCTCTTCCAGGCCGGATAGTTGCTTTTGCAACGTTGCCAGTTTCTCCTTGGAGACCGAAGCGTCGGTCGCCGCGGCCTCCAACTGCTGGCTCAGATTTTGAATGCTGCCCTGGGCCGAGGCGAATTGCTGCTGGAGATTGGTTTGCTGCTGCCGGAGTTGGGCGGCTTGTTGCTCGCGCGAGCGCAACTCCTGCTCATAGGTTTGCAATTGATGCTCCCGTTCTCCCAGCAGGCTTTGCTGGCGGGTGGCGGCATCCTTCGCCCGCGCCAGTTCTCCCAGCAACAAGTCGCGGTTCTGGCGTTCCTCGTTCAAGGCCTGACGCATCACCGCGGCCAGGTCGTTGCCGCTCGCCGGTTCGTTGGTGGCAATCGTCAGTTGAGGCTGCCGCGGCGTGCTCTCGTCGGAAACCTTGTTGATGTCCACCGTGGAAAACGCCAGCAAACTCACCAGCAAAAAATCGCAAATGACAATCAGAATGCTGCGATTCATGAGAGGATCGGTGTGGGGCTGGCAGTCGCCGGTTCCGCGGCCCGCTCGGCCTCGAGCACCAACTCCCGGCGCAGCGGGCGCAAATGAAAAATCTTGAAGATCGACACGAAGATGATCCCGAACGAGGTGGAGGAATAGGCCGCCATCAGGCTGGGCTTGATCACCCCCAGCGAAACCATGATCAACGAAATGATCGTGCCCACAAAGCCCAGGTATAATCCGGCGTCAAACAGGTGGTCCTCGTTCTCGAGCAGCCGCACCTTAATCCGCGCCGGCAGGCGTTGTCGGCGGATCTCGGCCAGTTTGACCAGGCTGGCGGTGTAAAGCAGCGACTGCAGCACAAAAAACAGCAGCAGCGTGAGAAGACTCAATTGATTCATAAGTGATGAGGTTGCGTGTGTGGTTGCGAATTGCGCGGCGCTGGCCGTCATCGGCACGCGCAGCCGAAAGGGCATTTCCATTCGCTGGCTCTCATGGGACAAATACGGTTCTGTCACCAGCAGCATAGCCAGCAGAAAGCCAAGCGCAAAAAGGATTTGCCGCGCGACCGGGAAACCCGGGCGGAATTCCGACGGCGGAACGTCCCGGCCGCGAGGCTCATGCCCCGCCCGATAAACGAGGTCAGCTCGCGGTCGAGCCGATGCCGGGCGGGACAGCAGCGCCCGTGCCGCCGCCGCCAGGCTGAACCCCGCCAACCCGTACAACAGCCATTTGAAAATCAACATCAGCAGCGGATACTGCCAAGCGATCCGTGCGCTGAGCGGACTGCTCCGCAGATGGGCGGCGGCCAGTTGCTGCTTGCGCTGGAGCAATTCCCGGAGCCCACCCGCGCCGTAACGCAGACCAGCTCCTAAATTCCTCATCCCCGAGACGCTGTATTCAGTGAGATAACCCACCACGGCGGCGGGTTGGCCCGAAAGGAGTGCGGCGGAGAAAAGAATCGGTTGATCGCGCTCGGATTTCCTCGCGTAACCCGCCAGCAGGCGCAAAGTTTCAACGTCCTCGAGCCGGCTCGCCACCGCGGTGAGTTGGCCCCAGTTGAGCCGTTGTCCCAGCGACATCAGATCGAGGAGAGCCTGTTCGAAGCGTTGTGTGTTGGTCCGACTGCCAAGCGCGCTCCGTGCCAGGCCCGCCAGGTCGTTGGCTAGCCCTGGCCCGAGCTGCCGCTCCTGCAGCAGCAAGCCCGCCACACACAATGCCGCATCGAACGCCTGGCCCGCTCCCGATTGGGAGGGGGCGAACAACACGGTATTGGTAAGTTCGCGGGTGCGCAGCAGGCGGGCCAGATCGACATCCCGTGAGACCGTAAATGATTCCAAGGCTCGGGTGCGGTTTTCCTCCGGAATGAACAGGTCCGTGACTGGCAGTATGGCCGGCGCGGCGCCGGTTGCGGGCGGACGGGAGAGATGCAAAAGCGGCGGGGGCGCTCCCGAGCGGGCCAGCATTGGGTCTGCCTGTTCAGCCGCCGTCAGCGCATCGTCCACGTCTTGGCCCCAGGGAATCTGCTCTCGTTCGGACGCTTTGCGCAACAGCCGCGCGGCCCCGGGGTTCCGTTCTTTGATGAAGGCCAGCGCCAGCTCCCTCACGCTCGGCGAGCCGCGGCCCGCTATTTTCAAAACCTGGGGGTCCACCGCGCGCAAATGCGCCGGCACCAGCAGACCGCTGATCAGCAGCAGTCCGCCAGCGATGATTCCAATCCAGAATGTGGCCCAGCGACTCATTTCTCTTCTCTCACACGTTTGCCGGCCAGACCCATGACCGCACTTAAGCCTGGAAAACTCTCCTGGGGTTTGGCAAATCTAAATGCGTCCGCACCGCAGTTTGACGCGTTTCTCAGTCCGTTTGTTCAGGTGTCCCGCCCTGGCTCCGATGCGGAATGGGTGAAATTGGGGTGCGGGACCCATTTGGCAGTTTCCCCAAAGTCCACTACCTTGCATTCCATGGACGCAGAAGAGACTACTGAAAAGGCGCAAGAATGGCACAGCGCCGCCTCCGAAACCGCCGATGAGTTGAAGCACCGGGCGCAAGATTGGAAGCAAACCGCCTGTGAAACCAGAGAGGCCATCGACCGCTATGTGCGCGAAAATGCATGGATGAGCATTGCCACCGTGGCTCTCGTCGGTTGCGCGATCGGCTTCCTGCTCGGGCGCAGACGCGATTAGCCGCTCACTCACCGGCGGCCGCGCGGACCAGAGCCGGATGAAGCCGACGGCTGGCCGCAAGAATCTGGTATTGATGCTCCGGCGCTTTGGGTCCGATATCCAGTGAAAGGCTGGCGCCGTGCAGATCGGAAATCCTGCCCCCGCTCTCCGGCAGCATGAGGCAGATGGGCGCGATGTCCCAAATCCGCGTGTTCAAGTTTACGCACCCGCCAAACTGCCCCTCCAGGGTGTAGCAGAAATCCACCAGCGAGTTCGTGGCGCGCAGATTTCGCACCCGCCGCGAAATTCGCCGCACCAGTTCCGCCTGCCTGCGGCTGCCACGGCCCGTGTCGGTACCGTCCATGCCAAAGGCGCATAAGATGTTTCTTAATTGGCGCTCGGTGGTCAGCCCGAGCTGCTGGCTTCCCCGCCATGCGCCCCGGCCTTTCTCCGCCAGATACAGCGTATCTGAGACCGGCAAGTACATCGCCGCGGCCAATGGCTGATTCTTTGCCAAAACGGCAATTTGCACTCCGAACCACGGAAGTCCCGCCACAAAATTCGAGGTCCCGTCTAAAGGGTCGATGATCCAGATCCGCCCCGACCGCCCCTCCGTCACGCCACTCTCCTCCGCGATAATCCCGTCTTCGGGAAACTCCGCCGCGAGGCGCTTCAAAATCAGTTCCTCAGCCGCCAGATCGGCGTCGCAGACCACGCTGCTCAACGCCTCCTTTTGCCGCAAACCCGTCACCCGGCCGAAATAGCGCATCAAAACCTTGCCCGCGCTCCGGACCAATGGTTCCAAATTTCCGCCGAGTTCCGATTTGTTCATCCGGCGAGATTAGACGCCGGCCTGAGCGCCGTCAAAAACGGAAAGAAAGGTAAGTCTTTGGCGTCAGTATTCGAACGGGTGTGGGTGGGGCTTAATTTTCCGCTCGATTATTATTCCATACGCGGGCTTCGGGCTTCGCCTGCCCCCACAGGATACGGGGTTAATGTACCTCCTTCTCCTTGTCGCTCACTCACGGATACGAATCGTTTCTGCGGCAAACAAACCGCTCGCTGCGCTCCACCGCGCGCGGCTTGCTGGCGGGCGCCTAATACGAAAACGACGCGGCCTCGCGTCTGAGGCAGGTGGCGGACCGGCGCTCAGCGCAACGACGCCCACCAGCGCGTGCGTCCCACGCTGGCCGGCGGATCGGACTGGCTTTATGTCGGTGACTCTTTGGTCCCAGTCAGGAGTTTCAGACGTGAGATGCGGAAGATCGCTCCTTTGGGCTGGTTGGGCGCGCATTCGATCTCCCAGCCGTGCGCCTGGACAATTTGTTGTACAATGGCCAGGCCGAGGCCGGTGCCCTGTTGCTTCATGGTAAAGTAAGGTTTGAAGATTTCCCGCCGGACTTCCGGGGCCACACCGGGACCGTTATCGCGCAACTCCAACGTGGCCTCATCGAGGCCGGACCGGCGGGTGACGACTTCGATCGTCCCGTCCCGGGGCAATACTTGTGTCGCGTTCAGGAGCAGGTTGAACAACGCCTGCCGGAGAAGCTGCTCGTCCGCCTCGACGCGCACGGGGTCGCCTTGGATTTCCAGATGGATGTTCTTTTCCTCGAGATCGAAGCTCAGCGCTCGGGCGACCTCGCTAACGACCCCCGGCAGGGCGACCGCCGCGCGGCGCACCTCGCGCGGTTTGGAGTAATTGATGAACTCGGTGAGTTGGGCGGTGACTTTGTCGGCTTCCACGATGATCTGGCGCGCGCTTTCCCGGGTTTCGGCGCAAGCCTCCGGGCGGCGCGACACCAACTGCGCCAGGCCGCGAATGATATTGAGCGGGTTGCGCGTTTCATGAGCCAGACCCGCAGCCGCCAGATTCATTTCTTTGAGGTGTGTGTTCAGCTCACTGGCGCGCACCAGGCGGATTTGCAAATCCGCCGAGGTGGTCAGACTTCGCCAGGCCAGCCCCACGCCAGCCACTGAGACCATGGAGAGCAACGCGATCATCGCCCGCAGCCAGAGGTCGCGGCGCATGGCCGCATGGAACGAATCAGTCGAGAGGGAGAGGACTAATCCGTGGAGTTGGCGTTGGGCGAGCAGCATCTGGAAGTCGTGGTCGCTGAGGTTGCGGAGCCAGGGCGGGCGCCGGGTGCGGCTTTCGTTTTCGCGGCCGCGCTCCCGCGGCGGGCGCGCCGGCGGGGGCGGGGGCCCCGGGGGATCATGTCCCAGAGCTGCCGGCGCGGGTGGTTCCTCATGCCCGCGCTCGGGGAGTCCGTTGGTGAAAGCGCGCATGGGCGGCAGGACTACGACTGGGTTCGAGGCGCCGCTCGAGGTGGCGGTCGTGCCCAGATCCACCGTATGCACGAAGGTGACTGCCCGCTGGCCCCAGCGCTCGCCGTTTTGCAGGATCTCGCGTTGGGCGAAATCGATCGGCCGCCCGGAAGTGGCGACAGGTTCACCCGAGGCGTTCAGCAGCGCGATGGAAAGCAGGTCGCTGGAACGCAGCAATGTGTTGGTGGGGCTGCTGACGAGCTCCTCAAGCACGGACTCCAACCGCTCCTGGAACACCGCTCCGCGAAACTTCATTCCGCGGATGCAGGCGCTTACGGTGTTCGCGATGTCGCGGGAGCGGTTGCCAAGGTCTGCCTGGGCCGCCTGTCGGACGCGCCCGTGCTCCTCGGCCTGCCAGATCAGCACAATGGCCCACACTCCTGCCAGCAGGCTGTAAACGAGGAGATTTCGCCGGCGAGATCGCATCGTGAGTTTATAGCAAATCCATGGCTTGAATTCAGCCCTTTTCGCGCTCCATCCTATCGCGGAGGCGTTCCCTCCGGCGCCTCAGGCTCCTTCATGGGCAGGCCGTCCAGAAATTTTCGCAATTCCCGCTCCTCGAATTGTTTGGGCGCGTCTGATTTTTCCCGCTCGCGATCGGACAAATGCGCCAGCTCTTCAGGCGCCTCAATAATGTACGGCGTGAGGAAGATGAGCAGTTCGGTTTTCTGGTCACTCGAAGTGCGGCGCTTAAACAAATTACCCAACAGCGGAATGTCTCCTAAAAAGGGAATTTTGCTTTCGGAATTGGCTTTGGAGTTCTGCATCAGTCCGCCGATGATGACGGTCTGGGCGTTGGGGGTGACCACCACTGTATCGGCGGATCGGGAATTGATGAGCGGCGCGCTCACAGAACCGTTGGGGCCGGTCGAAATAGGAACCCACTGGCTGCGGTCAGCGACCAGATCGGAGGTTTCCGGCGAAACAATCATCTCGACCATGCCCTCGGAGGTGATGAAGGGGGTGACCTCAAGGATGATGCCCACGTCCTGGTAAGTGACCGAATTGATGGCGTTTCCGTAGTTGTCGTAACGTACGGCGGTGATCAGCGGCACCGATTGGCCCACGGTGATGGTGGCTGGCTGATTATTGCGGGCGACGATCGACGGACGCGAGAGCACCTTGGCCTTTCCGGCGGCGGCGATGGCGCGCAGGGTGACCTGGTAATCCCGGCCGAAGATTTGGTACAAGCCTCCCCCGGAAGGGGTGCCGGAGAATCCCTGGATCGGCTGACCGAACACGTTGAGGAGATTATTGCTGGAGGCGGCGGTGTTGAGGCCGGAAATGCCGAACGATTGCGCGACCGCGCCGGTGGTCGAGTTGCCGATCCATTTGGACCAGCCACCCTCCAACCCGATATCCTTGGCGTCCGTGTGCTGCACCTCGAGGAACACGACCTTGATCAGCACCTGCGGCTTCGGCCGGTCCAGATTGGAAACCACCTGGGAAATGTACTGGCTCGTTTCATCGTCGGCGATGACGATGAGGCTGCGGGTCTCGGGGTCGATGGAAATCACCGCGTCACCGACCGTGGTATTATTGGGGTATTGGCGGCTGCCGCTGGTGTTTCTTGAGGAGGAGGAGGAGCGGGAGCCGGAGAAGCCCCCCGGCCCGCCGGGGAACTGGGCTTGGGCGGCCAGCGCGCCGAGCAACGCCATCAGCGCCACAGCGCCGATGCGGCGCGCCCGGGTTTTAGAGTGCGAAAGAGAGGTATTCATGGAAAACATGGCGGGGCGGGGTTAACGGCCAACGGTGCGGCCGCGCGAACTCGAGCCGGAGCGCGACCGGCTGGCCGCGCTGGCGGAGGTCTGGCTCTGCTGTTGCGAGCGGTTTTGCAAAACGTTTTGCGTGGTGTTGCGATTGTTCGCCGTGGTGTTTTTTTCAAACATATCCTGCAGCACCTGGCGCGCCTCCTCTGGCGAGGCATTTTGCAGCGTGAAGACCCGCACCGTTTGTTTGCGGGCGGGGTTCGAGTCCAGTTCCGTAACCACCGCCGCGATTTGATCGATGAGATCCTTGGAGGCGGTCACCACCACCGAGGAAGTGCGGGGATCGGGCACCGCCAGGACGCGATTCCGTTTTTTCACGCGGGCGTTTTGGTTATTGGCCGCGCTGCTGGAGCCGGGACTGCCCCCGAAACCTCCGAAAAAGCGGCTGCGGAAGCTGCTGAATTGAACGGGCGACTGAGAGCTGCCGGTGCGGCTGTCGTCCGGGAAGAGATTGGCCAGCAGATCGGACATCTCGTTGGGATCCGAGTATTGCAAGTGAAACACCCGGACTTCGGTGACATCCTCGGCCCCGGCATCAATGGCCCGCACGATTTCGGCGACCCGGCGGATGTTGGCCTGGGTATCCGTGATCACAATCGAGTTTCCCGATTCGTTCGCGGTCAGGGCGGTTTGCGGAGACACCAGCGGCTGCAAATCCTTGATGAGTTGGCCCGCCTCAACGAAGCGAACCGGGATGATTTGAGTTACAAACTCGTCATTGTCGGGGATTTGGTCCGGATCGCTGCCCATCTTCACCGGAATGGCTTTCGTTTTGGCCTCATCCTTATTGACGATGGTCAAGGTGCGCCCTCGGCGGATGGCGGCGTAGCCGTTCTTGGCGAGCACGGTGTTCAGCAAGTCCACCGCTTCCTCGCGCGTGAGCGGCTGGTTGCTGAGCACATCCACTTTGCCGCGGGGTTGCGCCTCGAGCACGATGATGAACCCCGCCGCCTCGCTCAGATAATTGAGCACGGTGTCCAGTGGCGCGCCCCGGAAGTTGAGGCGCAGTTCGTCGGGATTGAGCGGGGCGGCCGGCGGTGGGGAAGGGGGTTCGCTGGCGGGGGGGGGCGGGGCCGGGGGTGTGGGCGCGATTGGGGCGGCCGGCGCGGAGCTGGCGCTGGCGGCCGCCGGGTGAGAGTTGGTAGCGGCAAGGGCTTCAGACGGCGGGGGATTGGAGGTCTGGGCCCGGAGCAGCCAGGCTCCCGCCACGGCGAGGAGCGCCAGGGGAATCATCAGTCTGGGTTTCATGGATTGGAATCGGTGGATCATTGATTATTCTCGGTCGCCGCGCTCGGCGGCGGCTCGTTGGCGCAGGCGCAAAAGAACGGGGTCGGTTTCGCCTGCATTGGCCTCGGGCAGGCCATTGGTCGGCGTCATTTCGGACGGAAACCCAGCCAGCTCCTCGCCTTCGGGATCCAAAATGACGACTTGGGGACTGGCGTTGGCGCCGCCCGGCGCAGGGGGAGCCGGTTGCAGGATTGCAGGCCCCGGGCCCGCTCCCGGGCCAGCGCGGTTTGAATGCGCCAGGGCAGGCAATTCCGGCGTGGCGGCCAAGCGCCATTCGCTATCCTCTTCCCGGCGAAGCTGTCCTCCCATCGCCACTTCAAAGTGATTTGTTCCGAGGCTTAACACCACCGAGGCGGGACGCACCCAGCTTAATTGGAAGCCGGCAATACTCTCACCGGGCCGCACCGCCTTGCGATACTGGCTGCTGGATCCGTCAAAGAAGGCCACTGGTCCTTCATCGTACTCCATCGTGCCGACGAGGGTGAGCGTGTCCACCCGCGGCGCGCGCCGGGTCGCGCGCGGCGTCTCGCTGACCGAGGCGATCCGGCGCGGGCTGAAAATGTTTCGATCTCCGATTATCTTGAAGGCGGCGAAGCCTGGTGAATCCGCGCCGGAGCACAGCACCGGGGCCAGCAGAGCGAGCCAGCACCAACGCCCGGCCCGCGCGACGGAGGGGGCCGCGATTGGAGGAGTCAATCGAAAGAGCAAGGATCGTTTCATTTTTGTTCCTGGGAAGCTCCCAACACCAGGCCGCTAATCTGCAACCCGAGCGCCAGTTGTTGGCCGTCGTTGTCCCGCGCGCTCAACTCGACATTCTGCAGGAGCAGCGCCATCGGATTCCGTTCGATCGCATATAAGAATTGTGAGATGGCGCCCAGGCTGCCCGAGGCTTCCAGCCGGCAATCCAGGCTCAAGTAATCGTCCGCCTCACGTTTGCGTTGCAAGCCGATGGAGAGAATGGTTACGCGGCTCTCCTGCGCCCAACCATCGAAAGCTTTGAGCAGTTGCTGTTCGGCGACCGAGATGTTCGAGGGCAGGGCGTTTGTTTGCATGAAATCCCAGCGTGTCCGCAGGCTCATTTCGCGCTGGATCATCCATTTTCCGTTCGCCACTTTTTTCCGAAGTTCCTGAATCCGGGCCGAGCGCTGTCGCCAGGCGCCGCCGAGAGTGGAGAGCACCACCCGGTCCAGCAGCAGAAGCGCGATGGCGGCGCCCACCACGAGGAGCAGGATTTGTTGACGATTCTTGAGCTTCACGGCCGGCCTCCCCGCCAGACGAAATCAAAGGTGAATTGTTCCGGAGTTTTGCCGCGAATCTGGCTGATCTTCAACTCGGCCACCCCGTTGGCGGCGCGGAGCTGCTCATGGGTTTTCAGCAGCGATTGATGGTCACGCGCCAACCCGGTGCAAGCCACCGCGCCGGCATCGCGAATCTCGATGGTGCGCGCCCAGACCGAGCCCTCCTCGGGAAAGGCCAGGGTGAGTTGCCGCAGGATGCTCATCACCCGCAGCGAATCGTCGTACCAGGCACGGTAGCGGCGCACCTGCTCCTCGATTTGCTCGAGTTCCTTGGTTTTAGAGGCGATTTCGCTCCATTGAGCTTGTAGGCGCCAAAGCTGAATTTGCTGAATCAACAACGCGCCGAGAACCAACGCCGCGATCCCCGCCGCGGCGATCCCCGCCGTGCGCAACCGGCCCGAGGCGTAGCGATTGGTCAGTTGCCGCCAGGCGCTGATTTGCGGCGGCAGAAACTCGAACGTGCCCTGGTTGGCCAGCCGGCGCGCGGCGAGGCTGCAGGCCGTGGTAATCGGGACCTCGCTGGCGATGCTCAAGCCAAACTCGTTGGCTTCGTAGTGCGTCACCGGCTCGATTTTCAAACTGAGGGAATCCAGGCGCAGTTCCAGGTCGTCCGCCAATTGCTGGGCGAGATCCCGAGGGCCAAAGATCCGGACTCGCCGGATGGTCTCTCGCAAGTCCGGGGGGATCTGCCCCAAGGTGATGCGGATTTCACGAGTCACCAGGTCGGAATCCACGTTTCGTTTGGGGCCTTCCGCGGCCAGCGCGCTCTCGACTACGCGCAACGCGGCGATCCCCCCCCCGCAGGCAATCTGCAAGCCCAGTCGGGTCTCGCCGATGCGCAAGGCCAGGGCGCCTTCGTGTTCCGGCGGGGGCGGAGGTTGCAGGGCGGCGAGGCCGAGTCCAAAGCTTACGGGTTTGAGCCGGGCCGCGCGGATGATTTGCGCGAGCGTCTGCAATTGCGTTTGGGGGATTCCCACCAGCAGCGCGTGCTTTTGGCCGCCGGGCGTCTGAAACCGGGAAGGTTCAACCCGCAGCGTTGCCGCGTCGCAATGAAAACCGCGCTCCGCCTCCAATAGCAGGAAGCCGGGAATATCTCCCTCGGGCAGCGCGGGGATCTCCACGGCGGCGGTGAGCGCCCAGTTCAGGGGCAGCGCGACCGCGCAGACGCGTTCCCGGATGCCGGCGGCATCCAAATGGTTGCGCAGTTCACGCCCGACGAGTTGCGGATCGGCGGTGAGCGGATCCAGCGTGAGCGCGAAGGTGGACGGCGGTCCGGCGGTGAGCGATCCGTTGACCCGCTGGAGCACCACCGCCTCGACGCGCGTTCCATCCAGCGAGAGCCCCAGGAGCCTGCTCGGCGCGGAGCGCTTGAAAGATAATTTTTTGGAGGAATCGATCATGGGAGAGGGTTGGCTGCCAGCCAGGTTTTACGAATCTCGCCGCCCAAAGCCCAACCGAGATGGGTGAGATCCTGCCGGTACACGACTCGGGGTTGTCCGGTGGCGGTGTCGAGCACAACTCGCACGCGCCGGTAGCCGCGGCCATTCGGGCCCAGCGCGGCGATGTCGGCCGTAAACTGATAGCTCTCGGTGGTGATGCAATCTGTCGCCTGGAGGGCCTCGATGGCGGTGCTGTTGGCCGAACCCAGAGCTTCAGCCACCCAGGCGACTGAACCCAGCAGGCCGGGATTGGCCAGCCGGTACTGCGTGAGCGTCTGCGCCAAATCGGGAGCGTCCACCAATCCCGGCAAACAGGCCAGTACGGTTGCCGGGGCGGTATTCACATTCACCCGGCCTTCGATCGTGTCGCCATTGACCGTGGTAAGGGCGCGACCGATCAGCGCAAATTCCTCGGGGGTCATGCCGCTGATGCGATACAAATGCAGGGGACTGGTGAAGCTGACAGTCGCGCCGCCGCCCCCCCCAGGCGGGCGTGGCCCGGAAGCGCCCGTAAGTTGGAGACGCTCCAGCACCGCCTGCGCCCGGCCCTGGCCCAGTGCGGATTCCAGCAACTGCGCCAAGGGACCGTCGGCGGTGAGGTTCCGAATATTGATCCGGGGTGTGCCGTTGCTGTAGGTGTTGGGTTCCCGGCTAAAGACCGTGACGTCCTCAAGCAGCGCTTCCTCGAAAGAAACCACCGGCTGCCCTCGGCTCTCATCGGGATCGAGCACGCCGTTCAGATTGCGATCCTCGCCGACCAGGGTGTAATCATCCGCCGCGTAGAGCAACCGCAACTCCTCGATGCTCTCGAAAGGGGCCGATTTGTTCTGATACGCGGGCTTGCGCATGCCGTACCAGGTGTCAAAGGCGCCGCTGCCGCCGTTGGTATCGCGCCAATCGAGGATGGCTTGGACCAGATCGAGGCTCATGCGGGGCAGGTACACCAGCATGTTGCTCGTGGCCGTGTTTAAATTTATCTTCGAGGCCTCATCGACGAGACCAAACGTCACCGAAGCGGCGCTGGCATTGGTCTCCCGCCCGATCAACCAGAAATGCGAACGCCCCACCGGCACCGCCTCATTCAAGTAGGTGGCAGGGTCGGGCATCACGCCGTTGGTTTCGTACGCGGTCAGCGCGTAACTGACGTATTGGATGGCTCCCTCGATCGCTTGATCGGCGGCCAGGCCGCTGACCCGGTTGTCCGAGGCGCGCAATTCAAACATCATCGAGTTGGCGAAATAGAGCGCCAGGCTCACCAAACCCAGGCTGACCCAGAGCACCACGATGAACGTCGAACCGCGCTCGGTTGCTCGCGACGGAATCATTCGCTTCCCTCCCCGGCGGAGAGATGGTTGGTCCGCGACTGGCAGAGCAGCGGCACAACTAGTTCAATCGGTTCGCCGGGGTCGATCCCTCGGGAAAGATCCGGCGCGCTTAACCGCAGGCGCAGCCGCACTGCCGAAGGCAGGTTGGTATCGCTCAGGCTGGTGTCCCAGGTATCCCGCCATTGAAAGCCGTCATAACAGGCAAACTCCAGACTCTCAACGCGCCCGAGCACAAGCTGATCCTCGGTCTCGAGGATTCCCGCGGTCAGAACGTTGCGAACCACGCTGCGGATCAAATCCTTGCCGCCGCGGAAACCGCCGGCCGCGCTGTCCCGCAGTTCATAGATGATCTCTTGAATGTCGCAACCGGCCACGCCGGCTTGGGGCTGGCCGGTGGTAGTGGAAAACTGCAACGAAAAGCTCTGATTCGCGCCGCCGCCTCCCAGCGGCGCGCATTTGAAGTCGCCGGCGAGATACCCGGAGGGCGGCAGCGTGCCGCGCAGGTCGCGCCGCACCCGGGCGAGCGCCTGGCAGAGCGGCGCGGTTTGATCCAGCAAAGCCGTGGTGCGCTCGCGCAAACGGAACGCGCCGAAAAATACGCCGCCGATCGCCGCCAGCACAATCGCCGAAATGGCCAGCGCCAGCAGCATCTCGATGAGGGTGAAGCCCGCGCGAGAGCGCCGGTGAGTGGGGAGAACCTCGACTACCATGCGGCGGAATTGGTTTGTCCGAACAACGAGGGGCTCAGCGCCAGAGTGCTCAACTCGACTGAATAATCGCGGCCCTGGGCTTGAAACGCGACTTCCGCCGTAAGTTGGCGGAGTTCGCTCTGGGCGGGATCGCCGTTCCACAGCTCGTTGCGCAAAGTCCAGCGAAACTCGCGGAAACCCTGCCGGGTGATTCCGCTTCGCGCCGTCTGCTCCCAGTTCGTTGTGACCAGGCTCTCGTTGAGCACCTGATCGGCCACCAGGGCCGCCTGGTTTTTGAGGGCGGCCACCTCGCCGCTCCGGCCCGCGATGCTCAGGGCTTCAATCGCCACCGGGATGACAATGGCCATAAACACCAGCGCCGCCATGACTTCGGCCAGCGTAAACGCCCCCTGGAGAGAGCGGTTAATCCGGGCGCGCGCGCAGTTCATAGCTCAGGTGGTTGCGGCTTTGCGTCAGCCACAATTCGCCGCCTTCCCGTCCGGAAAGACGCAAGGCCGGCGGGCTGTTCTCATCAAATCCGCCGTCCGGCAGGAATCGTATCCGCGGCCAGCCAGGGTGGCGGCTGAGGCCGGGATCGGCGGCTGAGGCGGCCAAATCCAGGCGGGGGTGGGCGTTGCCCGCGACACGGTTGTCCACCTCGATGCGCAGCGCGGCATCCAGCGTGAAAATCTCCGCCCGGGGATCTTCAGGCTCGAACGCGGGCTCGATCTCCAGACCGAAAGTATTCCCGGAAGGAGCGATCCAGAGTTCGACCGGAACCCCCTCCGAGACTGCGCGACTCTGACCCAGCCGTGTGAGCGCCAGCAACCGCCGGGCCTCGGAATCCAGCGCGCGTCCGCGAAAGAAATTCGCCAGGGCCGGCGCGGTGAGCGATACTGCGATCAGCAACAGCGTCATCACCAGAATCAGTTCGATCAGCGTGAAGGCGCGGCGTGCCGCGCGGCTCGCCTCGACTGGAAGCGGCGGCGGGCTACGCCACGCGGAGCTGCTCCTTCGCTGCGTCAAATCGTTCATGGCCGGTTTCGCCTCGCTCAGCGCTTCTGCGTGCTCCAGTTGGCGATCACTTTGTCTCCTCCCGGCGGCCCGGCCGAGCTTACGTCATAAGAGGAGGGATTGTGCCGTCCCGGGCATTCGTAAAGGTACTCGTTGCCCCAGGGATCAGCGGGAATGCGATCGGTCTGCAAGTACGGTCCGCGCCAGTTTTGCGCGTCGCGCGGCTGCACGATCAGATCCTGCAAACCGCCGCGGCCTTTTGGGTAGTAACCGTTGTCCACCTCGAAGGCGTCCAGCGCGGTGCGAAAGGTCGCGATCTGCGTGACCGCGGCCTGCTCTTTCGCCTGCTCGGTGCGGCCCGAGAATTTGGGGATGACGATGGCCGCCAAAATGCCAAGGATGACGAGCACCAGGAGCAATTCCACCAGCGTGAAGCCGTGCGGGGCGCGGCTGGGGATCGAGGCAGGGTGAAGGGGGCGGAGTTTCATAAGCTTGAGCGGGTCATTTGATGTAATCCTGAAGAGTGAAAATCGGCAGCACCATGCTAATGAAGATGGTTCCGATGAACGCGGCGATGATGAACAGCATGAGCGGTTCGGCAAAAGCGACCGCGGTCTTGAGCTGGCGATCCAAATCTCCCTCGGTGACGTTGGCGACGCGCACTAATTCCTGATCGAGCCGGCCGCTTTCCTCAGCCACGGAAATCATCTCCAGCACCGAACCGGGGAATAAGCCTTTGCAATCGGCCAGGCTGCCGCCGAGCTGGCCGCCCTCCTGCACGCGCTCGATGGATTTTGCGACCGCATCCACCAGAATCTGGTTGCCAATTGATTTGCGCGCCACATTCAGGGCTTGCACCAGAGGCACGCCGGCGCCCAACAAGGTTCCCAGCATCCGGCAGAAGCGCGCCATGGCGAACTGGGCAACGAGCGGTCCCGCCAGCGGGGCCCGCAAAATCAAACCCTCCCAGGCGCGCCGGCCGGATTCTGAAAGCAGCCAGTTGCGCAGCGAAATGGCGGCGGCAAAACAGAGGGCCAGCGCCAGCAATCCGTAGGAGCGGACCGATTCGCTCACGCCGATCACAATTTGGGTGGGCAAAGGCAGCGCCGCCCCAAACCCCGCGAACACCAACTGGAATCTTGGAATAAAAAATGTCAGCAGAAAAATCACCACCCCGACCGCCAACGCGAGCAGAATGGCCGGATACAACATCGCGGTCATCACCTTCGAGCGCAGTTCTTTCTCCCGGGCCTGGAAATCGGCGATCTGGGACAGGACCAGATCGAGAAATCCACCGGTCTCTCCCGCCTGGACCATGGCGGTGTAAACCCGCGGGAAGGTCTCGGGGGACCGGGCCATGGCGTCGGCCAGCGACATGCCATCGATCACCAACCCGTGAATTTCCTTCCACTTGGCCGTGGCCGCGGGCGTGGCGGCCTCTTTGTGCAAAATGCTCAAGGCGCGGCTGAGCGGCACGCCCGCCGCCAGCAGGCTCGAGAGCAGGCGGGTGAAATTTTCGAGCGCGCGGGCCGAAATCTTCTCCGCGCGAGAAAAGCCCGGCAGGGTCAGCCCGTGCGCGCCTCCCGCGGCGGAGGCCCTTCCGGCTTGCAATTCAACCAGGCTGACCGGCCGCAAGCCCTGCCCGCTCATTTGCGCAAAGGCTTCGGCGCGGCCCGCCGCCTCAAGCTTTCCCTCAGTCAGCGAGCCATTGGCGTGCAATCCTTTGTATTGGAAGGTTGGCATGCGCGGTCAATGAGTTCCCGCCTTGGCTGGGGCGGCGGCAGCCGGATGTTCGTGGTCCGCTTGGGCGACGGTGGCCCGCGCCACTTCCTTGGCGGTCGTCACGCTCAACACCTCCTCGACCGTAGTCACGCCCAGCCGGACCAGCCGCCAGCCGTCCTCGGCCAGCGCGCGCATCCCGGCGGCGCGCGCTGCTTCGCGGATCAGGTCGCTCGAAGCGCGTTTGAGGATCAGCTCGCGAATCTGGCTGTCCGCGTCCATCCATTCAAAGATGGCGTGGCGGCCGAAGAAGCCGGTTTGCCGGCACTCGCGGCAGCCAACGGATTTATAAATTGCGGTGTTGGCCGGGATGTTCGCCTGTTGCTTGAACGTCCGTGCGGCGGGGGAGCGATCCTCCTGTTTGCAGCGGGCGCAGAGCACGCGCACGAGGCGCTGCGCCAGCACTGCTTCGAGCGAGGAGGCCACCAGATAAGGCTCCACTCCCATATCCACCAGGCGCGTCAGCGCGCCCGGCGCGTCATTGGTGTGCAAAGTCGAGAACACCAGGTGACCGGTCAGCGACGCCTGTACGGCGATTTGGGCGGTCTCCTGGTCGCGGATTTCTCCGATCAACACCACATCCGGGTCATGCCGCAAAATCGAGCGCAGCCCGCGCGCGAACGTCAGGCCGGCCTTCTCCGAGACCTGGATCTGGTTCACTCCTTTGAGCTGGTATTCCACGGGATCCTCGATGGTGATGATCTTGCGCTCCGTGTCGTTGATCTCGTTGAGCGCCGTGTAGAGCGTCGAGGTCTTCCCGCTGCCGGTCGGGCCGGTGACCAGGATGATGCCGTGGGGCATTTGCAGCACGCGCCGGAAGCACCGCAGCTCGCGCGTTTCCATTCCCAGATCCGCCATGCCGCGCAAGGTGGCGTTCTGCCGCAGCAAACGCATGACGACCGCCTCGCCATGCAACATCGGAATGACCGAGACGCGAATGTCCACCTCGTTGTCCTCGATGCGGATTTTGATGCGGCCGTCCTGCGGGACGCGCTTTTCAGCGATGTTCAAGTGGCTGAGGATTTTTACGCGGGAGACAATTGCCGGCTGAAACCGCTTGATTTGCGCCGGCACCGGCACCTCCTGCAACACGCCATCGATGCGGTAGCGGATGCGCAATTCATCCTCGAACGGCTCCAGATGAATGTCCGAGGCGCGGAGTTCGATGGCGTCCCGCAGCACCTGGTTCACGAAGCGGATGATTGAGGCATCCTCGGCGGCGGCATCGAGATCGGTATCTTCGCCGGGGCGCTCATCAACGACCTGGAAGGCGCCCTCCTCGCCCAGAGTGCCCAGCGTGTCCGCGCCCACGCCCAGGCGCTTTTTCATCTCGCGCTGCAACGCCTCGGTCGCGGCCAGGACCGGCTTGAGGTTCAAGCCGGTCAGGGTCTTGAGCGTGTCGATACCTTGCGTCGCGAAGAGCCGGCTGGTGGCAATCTCGACCGCTCCATTAACCCGGCGCAGCGGCAGCAACTGGTCCTTAATCAGGATCCGCGCGGGAAACAACGAGAGGAGCTGCCGGTCCGGCTCCACTTCCTCGAGCGTGGTGTAGTTCAGGCCGTATTCGCGCGCCAGCCATTGAAGCACCTCCTCCTCCGTCTGCGGCGCTCCGCCCGCGGCGCGCTGAAGCCCGGGCAGGTCGATGGCGGACAACTGCCGCGCCCCGACCATGCGCTCCAGCAGGGCTTTCCTCGGGGATTCCGAGCCGCTCGCCGGCGTGGCTTTCGTTTTCGTCTCCACGAGCCAGTTACAACAAGCCGTCGAGCGTCAGCACCGCTTCCTGTTTGACGGTGAGGAGTTGGCGCAAATCATTCTGGGCCTTTTCCAGCTCCGCCTGCCGCGTTTTGCGCGCCTCGTTGTACCGGGTGAGCGCCGCCTTGGTTTCGGTCGCGGAGGCCTTGCCGTCGATGGCGCGCTGCAAGGCGGCCGCTTCCGGGCTGGCGGTCCCGAACATGCTTCCCCCGCGCCGGTTCTGGTCGTTGCCCTCGCGCTCCCCGCCTGGGCGACGGGAAAAGCCGCGCATACGGTCAGCCATCGCCTGGCGCTGAAGATCAGAAATCTTTTGAATCTTGGGCTGCAAGGCCTTCCATTCGGCGTCATCGGTGATTTCCAATTGGGCTTTCAGCCGATCCGCCAGCATTTGTTCCCGCTGCGCTGGATCGCCCCAATTGCCCCGCCCAAAGCGGTTGCCCGGCCCTCCGGGAGGGCCGCCGGGGCCGCCTTCCTGGCCAAACACCGTTGCGCCTCCGAAGCTCATCGCTCCGGCCAACACCGTGATCATCATCCAATCATTTATCTTCATAATGGTCCTATGGTTTATGCGGCCGGGCGACGACGTTCGCCCGCCCGCGCGGCTGTTAACGCAGGAGTTGTGCCAAGCGACTTTTCGAGGCGTTTTGGGTGACAGTGCGCAGCTCTTGCGCAGTTCCGCCGTGGATGGTGCGCAGCTCTTGCGCGCGGGTTCGCGGATTTCGCCCGGCGATTTTGGGTTTTACCCCGGAGCACTCCGTGCCATGTTGAAGGCGATAGATGAGAGCAAAGAAATTCGAAAGTCTGACATTGCTGGGAAACTCGGCCGCGGCCTTTCCCAAGTCGCCTGGCGAGGCGCGCCTGGAGACTTTTCCGAATCCGAATCCGGAGCGCGATTATACCATCCGGATCGATTGCCCGGATTTCACCTCGCTTTGTCCGGTGACCGGCCAACCGGACTTTGCGCGCATTCTGGTGGAATACACGCCGGATCGGAGTTGCGTTGAGACAAAGTCGTTGAAGCTCTATCTTTCGTCGTACCGCAACGAACCATCATTCAATGAGCGGGTGATCAACCGGATTCTCGATGATCTGGTCCGGACCTGCAAGCCGCGCCGCTTGCGGGTGGAAGGAGAGTTTGCGCCCCGGGGCGGACTCGGGCTTTCGGTGGTGGCGGAACATCCGAATCGGAAGGCGGGGCGCGGCGGCGCGAAATGAGCAAGCGAGTAGTGACGCTCGTCAGCGGGGGCATGGATTCGGTGACGGCCCTCTACGAGGCGCGGCGCCGGCACACGCCAGTGGCGGCGCTCAGCTTTGACTATGGCGCGAAGCATAACCACCGCGAGCTCCCCTTCGCGGCGTGGCATGGCGAACGCTTGGGGATCCCGCACCGGATCATTCGGCTCCCGTTTGTGGGCGAGTTGTTCCAATCCGCCCTGCTTTCGAGCGGCGCAACGATTCCCGACGGCCACTACGAGGAATCGACCATGAGGCAAACGGTGGTGCCGTTTCGCAACGGCATCCTGCTCGCCATTGCCGCCGGTTTTGCTGAGTCCATCCAGGCGGAGGCGGTGGTGATCGCCGCCCATGCCGGCGATCATGCGATTTATCCGGATTGCCGCGAGGATTTCCTGCGCCCGATGGCGGACGCCATTCGGCTGGGCACCTATGCGGGCATTGAAATTCTGCGGCCTTTTATCGATCTCAACAAGGCTGGGATCGCGGCGCGGGGGCGGGAACTCGAGGTGGATTTCTCGCGCACCTGGTCGTGTTACAAGGGAGCGGCGCTGCATTGCGGAACCTGCGGCACGTGCGTCGAGCGGCGGGAGGCCTTTCGCGAGGCCGGCCTGGCCGATCCCACAGTGTACGCCCATTCTCCGCCGCTGCCGTCAAAGCCGTCGTCGCGATGTTGATTTCGGAGATCTTCCATTCGTTGCAAGGCGAGGGTGAGCTGACCGGGACTCCCGCGGTGTTCGTTCGCACAAGCGGCTGCAACCTGCGCTGCCGGTGGTGCGATACGCCTTACGCCTCCTGGCATCCTGAGGGCGAGCGCCTGGCGCCGGCGGAAGTCCTGGAGCGAGTCGCCTGTTTTCCATCACGCCATTGCGTGCTCACGGGCGGGGAGCCGATGATTGCCAAAGGAATCCACGAGCTTGCGGCGGGCCTAAAAGCGCAAGGGAGGCACATCACCATCGAAACCGCCGCCACAGTTCCGCCCGGAGGGATCGCCTGCGATCTGGCCTCGCTCAGCCCGAAGCTGGCCAGCTCGGCGCCGGATCGGCCGCGGGACGAGGCCTGGTGGCGCAAGCACGAGGCGTTGCGCCGGCAACCGGCGGTGATTCGCGAATGGATCGATCATTATCCCTATCAATTGAAATTCGTATTCACCTCGCCTGCGGACATTACGGAAGTGGAAGATTTGCTCGAAGCGGTGGGCCGCGCGGTCCCGAGGGAGAAGGTACTATTGATGCCCGAGGGCATTTCGGCCGAAGCCTCCCGCGCCCGCGGGATTGAACTCGCGGAAATCTGCAAAGCTCGCGGTTACCGTTATTGCCACCGCCTGCACTTGGACCTGTTTGGGCACACCCGGGGCACTTAACCGGATCTCGGCGGGGTCTGCTTCACGAGCAGCGGGATGCTGGCGGGCGGGTGATCGTTCAGGGCGATGTCGATCGAGTACAGACCGGGATTTTCAAACTTCAACTGTTGAATGTTTACGATGAAGTTGCGCGTGCCGAAATGGGAATCTTCGGCCAGGACAACCTGCACCGGGATGTCGATGCTGGGCATGATCGAGCCGCCGTCGGCATCGACGAAATGCAACCGCAGTTGGTGTTCGCCCTCCTCTTCGTGGCTGAAGGTGACGCGCAGGGCAATCGAGCATTGCGGATGAACCGCGGGCAGTTGCTGGGTATAGATGGTGTCGAACGCGCCGAGCAGGTTTAACTTCCCGTTGTCATCGGTGGCGGCGTCGCACAATACGGCTACTTGAATATTCATGGATCCTTCCGTCTTTTTTCTTCAAATCAAGCGCCCGCATCGCGCGCCTCCAAAAAGGCCTTCAGCTCGGCCGCGGCCTTGCCGCCGAAACCAGGCACTTGCTGCAATTGCTCGACACTGGCCAGGCGGAGGCGCTGCACCGAGCCGAATTTTTTCAGCAAGGCCGCTTTGCGGCGTTCCCCGATGTTCGGAAACTCATCCAGGATGCTTTCGGAAATCTTGCGCAGCCGCAACTCCGCATTGTAAGTGTTGGCCAGGCGGTGAGATTCATCCCGGACTCGCTGCAGGAGCTTCAACGCGCCGCTTTCATGCGGCAGACGCAGCGGCTCTGTTTCGCCTGGTTGATAAATTTCTTCGAATTCCTTCGCCAATCCGATGATCGGGATGTGGGAGAGACCCAGCTTTTCGAGTTCGGCGCAAGCGGCGCCAAGCTGGCCCTTGCCGCCGTCGATCACAATTAAATCGGGCAGTCCCGGCGAGCCTTTTCGCGGCGCCCCCGGCGCTTTGCCTTGCCGAAGGTCCCCGGCGGAGGCGTCGGTGGCGGGCCCGGGGCTAACACCTCGAAAGCCGGCGCTTACGTGATCGATCGCCGTCTGCAACTCCTTGGGCGCGGGTTCGCCGAGGTCGGAGGCGCGCTCACCCGGTGTTGCCGCTGATGCGGACGGGGATTCCTTTAATAACCGAGTATATCGACGCCGCACGACCTCGGCGATGGATGCGAAGTCGTTCTGGCCCTCGACGGTCTTGATGCGAAATCGGCGGTAATTGGCGCGGTCCGGACGGCCATTTCGAAAGCTCACCAGCGAGGCCACTTTGAATGTGCCGCTGATATTCGAGATGTCGATTCCTTCAATGCGCTCGGGGGGGCGGGGCAAGACCAGGGCCTCGGCCAGTTCCCGCAAATCCTTCGCGGGGCGGATGGCGATGGGGAGAGTGTAAGGCAGACGCTCGAAGCGGTTTACCTTTCTGGTGGTGCGGCGCAGATCCGTCAAGAGATCGCGCAGTTCCGCGGCGCGCTCGAATTCCTGCGCCGCCGCCGCCTTTTGCATCTCCTCCTCGAGCTGCGCCCGCATCTCCTCACACTGGCCGTCGAGGAAATCGCACGCCGCCTGAACCTGCTCGAGGTACTGCTCGCGGCTCACATTCCCGATGCAAGGCGCGGTGCAAAACTTCAAGTGAGCGTAAAGGCAGTGCCGGTAATCCCGTTCATTGGGCGTCAACGGGCGGCATCCCCGCAGGTGATATTGGCGTCGGACGAGCGCCAGGGTGTTGCGCAGCGCGCCGGAGTTGGGGAAGGGGCCGAAATAGCGCGCGCCATCGTCCTGTCTCAGGCGCGTGAGAGTGAAGCGCGGAATCGGATCGTTGAGGTTCACCTTCAGCATCAGGAAATGCTTGTCATCCCGGAAGCTGACGTTGTAACGCGGATGAAATTCCTTGATCAGTTTGCTCTCGAGCAGCAGGGCCTCCGGTTCGCTGCGAACGGTGTGATAGTCAAAGTCGCGGATCGTGTCCACCAGCGCCTTGAATTTCAGATCCCAGCCCATCCGGCGGGAGGGCTGAAAATACTGGCTGACTCGCTTCCGCAGATCCCGCGCTTTGCCGACATAAATGACCGTGCCGAGGCGATCGCGCATCAAGTAGATGCCCGGTTTGTGCGGGACGGCGCTGAGCTTTTTGCGGATGGCCTCGGAGACTGGCATGCCAGCAACAATCTAAAGCGCAAAGGCGTGGCGGTGCAAGTTGGCGTGGAAACAGGAGCAGGCCGCACGGGCCGGAGGGCGATTACCCGTAAGTTCCGGCCAGCCCGA
>JBDHQH010000183.1:0-5221 GCA_039806935.1 Verrucomicrobiota bacterium | reverse complement strand
CGATCAGACACTCCGGATGTAGCCGCAGCCTTTAGGCTGCGCTCCCCGCCTGGCCCGGACGCCGAACGCAGCCTGAAGGCTGCGACTACATGGGGATTCCCGAGCGGACGTTCCCCTTATTTCCGCCTGAGCACCAGATACGCGGCAATGGTGAGGCCGATCAAGTTTAACACCACCAACACACCCAGGATCATTTCCATGGAAAGCGCGGCCAGCACAAACTCAGTCTCGCCGGGGAATCCGCTCCCCGCCGAGGGGCTCAAGACCTCACCTCCACCCAGGCGGGGGCATGGTCGCTGGCGGAGGGTTGGCCGCGCACCCAGGTGTCCACACCGGCGTTGGTCAAACGGGCCTGCAGCGGCGCGTTCAGCAGCAGGTGATCGATTCTCTGGCCCGAGTTCTTCTCCCAATGCTGGCGAAAATAATCCCAGTAGGTGTAAATTCGCTGGTCGGGGAAACGCGCCCGCAAGGCATCCGTCCAGCCTTGCGCGAGCAGCCGCCGGTAGGCCTCCCGGCTCTCGGGCTGCAACAAGGCATCCTTCCGCCACGAGCGCGGATCGTAGATGTCGAGGTCGGTTGGCACCACATTGTAGTCCCCGGCCAGGATCACCGGCTGATCCAGATTGCACAGGCTGGCGGCGTGAGCGATCAGCCAATCGAACCAGGCGAGTTTGTAAGCGAACTTCGGGCCGGGCTGCGGATTGCCGTTGGGCAGGTACAGACAGCCGACCAGCACCCCCTGCGCGGACGCCTCCAGATAGCGGCTCTGCGCGTCTTCCCCGGCCCCGGGCAGGCTGCGCCGACGCTCGCTCGGCTGCTCACCCCGCGCCAAAATGGCCACGCCATTCCAGGACTTCTGGCCTTGCCAGACCGCCCCGTAGCCCGCCCCGCGAAAGGCCAGCATCGGGAAGGCGTCGGCGGCGGCTTTGAGTTCTTGCAGGCAGACGATGTCCGGCGCCTCGCGCTCCAGCCAGTCGAGCACGTTGGGCAGGCGGCTGCGGATGCCATTGACGTTGAACGTGGCAATTTTCATGCGCCTGACGGAGGCCGCGCGCGGTGGCGGCGTCCGAGCAGCGCCTCAATCTCGCATGGCCCGGAGATAACGCCAGCGGCTCAATCCACCAGCAGCACGCGATAAAACCGCCGCGCAGCGGAAACGTTATCCGCCTTGAAAGCCGTCGTGTTCGTCGCGACCACGTCCGCGCCGAGCGTCTGCCAGACGTCGTCGAGGTCGGTTTTGAATTGCACCCGATAGCGCAGTCCGGCGCTGGCGCTCCAGGAAAGGGCCAGGGCATTCCCCCCCGGCTCCAGCCATGGGGGCAGCATTTGCGGCGCGGGAAGCACGCCAAACCACCGCAGCACATCGGACATGTAAGCAGCGCGGACAGGCGCGCCAGTAATGGTTTCGAAGGGGAAACCCCAGTTCATGACCTTGCCGCCGGCGGGCGCCCCGTCGTATTGCACCGCCGCCGCCCCGCCCGTGCCCCCCGCATAGCTCAACGCCACCGTGCTCCCGTTCACCGGCGCGAGCACGTCCGGGTACTCCACGTTATAAGTGCCTTGCGAGCCATTATCGAATCCCCCCGCCGGGTTGCCGAGAAAGAGGCCGCCCGGCGCCGGCACAAAGGCATACGTATTGGCGTCGTCCGCCACGTAGGCGGCCCGCAACACGGTGTGGTAGAAATCCCGCTCCGCCGCGGTCGGGCCGCTTGGACGATCCAGATGCCAGGCAATTTCCGCTCCGGAAACGAACAAATGCCCGCCGCGGCTCAGGTATTCCGCGACCCGCGCCCGCTCCGTGGCGTCAAAGGTCTCGTCCGCAGTGGATTCCTCGCCCAGCAACCAGACCACGGCGGTGTAATTGGTGAGCGCCACCGCGCCCGAGCTCACCGCGCTGTGGTGGGCGGTGTCGAACGCGGCGCCGCTGATACTTCGGCCGGCGATCGCCGCGAAGCCATGATTGGTAACCGCCGGATTCTTCGCCGCCTGGAACTGCCACCGATCATTCCCGTCCACCAGCAACACCGGCGTGGGAGCGGGGCCGGCCTGCGCGCCGTAAATGCGCGAGGCCTTGCTCTCGCCCCGGCTGCTGACGACGGTGACTTTGTAATAACGCTGCGCGCCCGTCGGCAGGCCGGATTCGCTGAAGCTGTGGACATTCGGGCTCACCGGAAAGGTCGCGGGGAAATTCACGCCGTCGTCGCTGGCGTAAACCCGATAGCCGATGCGCTCGAAATCTTCGTTGGCCCACGAGAGCGTGAGCCGCGAGCTGAAATTGCGCACCATCGTGAGTTGCGGGCTGAAAGGCACCCCGCGCCCCGCCAGCAGAGTTACGCAATCATCCATTGCCTGCCGGGTGGCCGCCTGGTTAATGCCGCCCGCCTGGTTGCCGATGAACGAAAACAAGTAACGCTGCCCATCATGAGGGTTGTCCAGGTAACCGCTCAAGGCAATCGATATGCCCAGCGAGCCGGTCTTGGCGTGGACCTGCCCCGCGGCATCCGTGCCGCAGAATCGGGAGCCAATCGTCCCATCCACGCACCCGATGGGCAGGGTGACCGGCCAAGTGGGATAGGCCCGGATCATATAGCGCGTCAAATCGACCGTTTGCCGGGCGGAAAAGCGGTTCCCGGAGGACAAACCGGAGCCGTCGTTCATCACTATGCCGTTCGTGACCAGACCGGCAGAACGCTGCAGCCAGGGGAGGACCAGGTTGCGTCCGGCGGTGTAGGTATCTGTCCCGGCGAGCTTCCAGCCCAGGTGCCGCAGCAAGCCATCCGCCATGACGTTGTGGCTCACTTTCATCAGCGGAATGCTGGCGACGCCCAGGGTCAGCGGCTTGCCTCCGTAGGTGTTTTGCGTAGAGTAATATGTGTGCAGCAGGCTCCCCGGCGGTGAGAACCCGGTTTGCCCGGACGGCATGCCCAGCACACGGATGCCCCGCGCCTGCAGGGCGGCGACAAAATTCGTGGCCGCCACCGCGTTGCGGCTCTGAGTGTTCATGCCGGCGAGGCTGTCGGTCGAGCCCAATCCGTAGGCGCACAGTCCGTAGCCTTGGACGTTGCCCGTGATGGTCGTCACCCCCAGGGCCTGGATCGCCGCCGCGATCGTATCCAGCGGTTTGCGCGCGTTGCCCGAAAACACGCTGGTGTTCCACGTCGGATCATGCTCGGAGACCAGATTCAGATTACCCGTCAGAACGCCGCCGCTGAGCGGGCCGTCGCGATACACGCGGGTGGCAAAGGCGTAGTTCGTGCCCAGCAACCCGAATGCCGCCGCCGTGGTGAACATTTTGGTGTTCGAGGCCGGCGCGAGGCCGGTGGTAGGATTGCGTTGATACGGCGTGAGCGTCCCGTCCGCGTTCTCGATGAGAATCGTCCAGGAATTGCCCGCCACCGCCGGTCGGGAGAGGATCGCGTCGATCTGGGCAGGGATGGTTTGCGCCGACGCCGCCCCCGGCCCCGCCAGGAGGCAGCCGGCGACCGCAAAACTGAAAAACCGAGACTTCACTTTGGCAACCACGGGAACTTTCCCGTGCGGCGAAAACTTACCCGAAAAAACCCGGAGGGGCCATGCGTTATTTAGGTTGCTTCCTGGCGGGTGGGCCCGGCCCCGCCAGTTCGCCCGGGCGGGATGTCGAGGCTGCGCCAGCTCATTTATGCGTGACCGCGCCTTGCCGGGGCGGCTGGGGTCTTGTATGTTTTTGCCCATCGGGTGAAACCCCCGAACCCGGGATCCCGCGAGGGGATTCCGCCATCGTCCGGCGCGAAGCCATTCCCGCCGACGCAAGTCTCAATTTATGACGCTGACAGAAAAATTGCTCGCGCGAGCGGCTGGCAAGGGCCGGGTGGCCGCCGGAGAGAATGTCTGGGTGCAAGCCGACATCCTGATGACCCACGACGTGTGCGGTCCGGGAACCATCGGGGTTTTCAAACGCGAATTTGGCCAGGACGCCAAGGTCTGGGATCGCCAGAAGGTGGTCATCATCCCCGACCATTACATTTTCACCTCGGATTCCCGCTCGAACCGGAACGTGGATATTCTGCGGGACTTCGTCAAAGAGCAGAACCTCACCTACTTTTACGATGTCATCGACGACCCCACCGGGCATTGGACCTTTGACGCCTCGAAAGGCCAGCTCCAGCGGCAGTATGGCACCCATTACGCCGGCGTCTGCCATACCGCGCTCCCGCAGAAGGGGCACACCCGGCCCGGCGAAGTGTTATTCGGCACCGACTCGCACACCTGCATGGCGGGGGCGTTCAACGAGTTCGCCACCGGCATCGGCAACACCGATGCGGGCTTCGTCATGGGCACAGGCAAACTGCTGCTCAAAGTCCCCGAGACCATGCATTTCCGTCTGGACGGCCGCCTGCGACCGGGGGTCATGGCCAAGGACATCATTCTGCATTGCATCGGTGAAATCGGCTTCGACGGCGCCACCTACCGCGCCATGCAATTTGACGGGCCAGGCGTGGCCGGCCTGAGCATCGACGACCGGATGACCATCGCCAACATGGCCATCGAGGCCGGCGGCAAAAACGGCATCTTCGAGTTCGACGCCCAGACGAAGGCGTTTGTGGATTACCGCTGCAAACTCAACGGCACCAAAGCCGCCTACGAACCGGTGGAACGAGATGCCGACGAGAAGTTCGTGTACGAAACCACGGTGGATCTCTCGAAATTGGAGCCCATCGTCGCCTGTCATCCCGACCCGGGTCAGCGCAAGCTGGCGAAAGAGTTGGGCCATATCCAGCTCGACCGCGCCTACATCGGCTCCTGCACCGGCGGCAAGACCAGCGATTTCCTCGAATTTGCCCGCATTGTCAACGGCAAACGGGTGGTGATTGACACCTTCGGCGTGCCGGCCACACCGGAAATCGTGCATGATCTCCAAACCGCCCGCTGGGGCGCCCAGACGATTTGGGAAATCCTCACCACTGCGGGGGTGCAGATGACCGAAAACGCCGGCTGCGCCGCCTGTCTCGGCGGGCCGGTGGACACTTTCGGGCGCATGAACAAGCCGCAGAAATGCATCAGCGCCACCAACCGCAATTTCCCCGGGCGCATGGGCCACAAGGAATCTCAGGTTTTCCTGGCCTCGCCCGCCACGGTCGCAGCCAGCGCTTTAACCGGAAAAATCACCGATCCCCGCGAATTCGTAAGCTGAGCGGCCGCAGGTCATGGAAACCCGGACGCCCGACGCAGCCTGAAGGCTGCG
>JBDHQH010000038.1:0-30038 GCA_039806935.1 Verrucomicrobiota bacterium | reverse complement strand
CGAACTCGCCGGCCGCGATGTCGTGGACGTACCGGAGGACGGTGTAGGTGAACGTCGTTTGCACCGGGATGCCCGCACTTCACGCGGTCACGGCATAATCCACGCCGCGTGGATTATCGATGCGCTTGGATGCGTTCAGTACTTCCAAACCAACGACGTTGCCGTCCTTGTCGTAGTCCAGAATCACGCCGGGCTTGTCCTCGTCACTTTCCTCGATGGGCACGTTGCGGAACAGAATCCGCAGCGCGTCCACTTCCGGGTCGTAGGTTACTTTCATGTCGTTGCTTTCCAGTACTTGTTGATCTTGCTCGTGCGATAAACCGTGACCACTTTCGCAGGGGTCGCCGTCTCGTTCACCATCACCCGCACCAGATACGGCTTGTGGTTGATTTCCACTTTCGGTTGATAGCATGCCACATCGCCGTGTTCAGGCACTTCTTGCGCGGGTGTGGCCAGCACGGATTCCACGACCGCCAGCGGAATGCCGCGACGATCCATTCCCTGCTGAACGTGGCTTGAAAGCTCGTGCTTCATGGCTTGGGCTGTTTCTTCCCGTCGTTGTTCCGGGCGTTCTGGAACTTCCAGCGCTCGACGGTCAACACGGCCTCTGCGATCACCGGCCACGCGGCCTTGATGCGTTTGTCTTTCCAGAGCGCGGCAGTCCAAGCGCCAATCTCCACAGGCCCGCCGCTCGCCTTGTTCTCCAAGTACCATTCGGCTTGTTGCATGTTAGGCAGGCGGCCCGGGCCATTACGCTCCTTCGCGGTTAAACTTCTTTCCCAGCCTCACCCGGCGGCCACCCAGTCGCGCGCCTGGCGGAGGAGCTCGAAATCCCGCTGCAAATCGCCGAAGCGAAAGGGCGGCTGGCCGCTTTGCTGGCGCCCGAGCATTTCGCCGGGGCCGCGCAGCCGCAAATCCGCCTCGGCGATCTGGAAGCCATCGTTGGTCTCGGTTAACACCTGGAGCCGGTCGAGCGCCTCGCTGGCGTTGGCGCGGCTGATGAGAACGCAGTGGGAATCCCGCGCCCCGCGCCCGATGCGCCCGCGCATCTGGTGCAACTGCGCCAGGCCGAACCGTTCGGCGTTCTCGATCACCATCACCGTGGCGTTTGGCACATCCACGCCCACCTCGATGACCGAGGTGGCCACCAGCACCCGGGCGTCGTTGGCGCGGAAGGCGGCCATGACCGCCTCTTTCTCGGCGGGGGAGAGCCGGCCGTGCAGGCATTCGACGCGCCAGGGAGCAAACACCTCCCGAAGCCGCTCGAACCCGGCCAGCACCGCCCGGAGTTCGCCCGCCTCGCCGCTTTTCCCGGCGTCCTCCTCGATGCGCGGATACACCACGTAGGCCTGCCGGCCGGCGCGCAAGCGGCTCCGGACAAACTCCCACACCTTCGGCAGCGCCCCGGCGGGGCGCACATAAGTGGTGATCCGGCCGCGGCCCGGCGGCAGCTCGTCCAGGGTCGAGAGGTCCAGCTCGCCGTACAAGGTCAGGCCCAGCGTGCGCGGGATGGGGGTGGCGGTCATTACCAGCAAATGCGGGTAGCGTCCCTTTTTCACCAGGCGCTCGCGCTGCGCCACCCCGAATTTGTGTTGCTCGTCAATGATCACCAGCCCGAGCCGCGACGGTTCGTAGCCGGATTCGAGGAGGGCGTGGGTGCCGACGCTCAGCCGGATCCCGCCGGACGCCGCCGCCGGTTTGCGCGCCCCGGTCCAGAGCTCGACGGGGATGGCGAGCGGCGTCAGCCAGTCTTGAAACACCCGCCACTGTTGCCCGGCCAGAATCTCCGTGGGCGCCATGAACGCCACGTCAAAGCCGCTCTCCAGCGCCATCAGCGCCGCCCCCGCCGCCACCAGGGTCTTGCCCGAGCCGACATCCCCTTGCAGCAGCCGCCGCATCGGGTGCGGGCCGGAAAGATCCCGCCGGATTTCTCCGAGCACCCGTTTCTGCGCCGCCGTCAACGGCCAGCCCAGTCCGCGCAGGAAGGGCCGCATCCAGCGATTATCCCCGCCCGCCGGCAGGGCGCCGGCCTGACGGTTGAAATTCTCGCGCCGCCGCCGGAAGCCAAGCTGTAGCTGCACAAATTCGTCCAGCGCCAGGCGTCGCCGGGCGAGCTCGGGCTCCGCTTCGTGCTCGGGAAAATGCAGGCGGCGAATCGCCTCGGCGCGGGAGAAGCGCGGGGTCGCGCCCGCTCCGCCCGCCGCGGGAAATAATTCCCCATTCGCCAGGCTCGCCCGCGCGATGCGCGCCTCGAAGGCGGGGGCCGGGTCGGCGATCCGCGCCCCGTGCTCCGCCAGCGCGCGCCACACCAGCCCGCGCAGCCAGCGCTGGCTCAGCCCCTCCGTCAGCGGGTAAATCGGCGTGATGCGGTTGAGATGCACCGCAAGCTCCTCCTCGCCCTCGATGATTTCCGTCTCGGGATGATCCATGGTGCGCGGTTTGGCCCGAACGAGTTTGCCAAAGAGGACTACCTGATCGCCTCGGGAGTAATATTTTTCGAGGTAGGGGGCATTCCACCAGCGGCAATGCAGCCGCGCCGTGCCATCCTGGACGATCAGCTCGAAAATGGATTTGGTATGCCGGGCGTACCACTTGACGCCGAGCGCGACCACCTGGCCATGGGTGAGCGCCGGCGGCCCGGGCGCCAGCGCCGCGATCGGCGTCCATCGCCGGCGGTCCTCGTGGCGGCGCGGCCGCAACAGGAGCAAATCCTCGATGGTGCTCACCCCCAACCGCTTGAGTTGCGCGCCGCGTTCCGGCCCGACCCCGGCCAACGCCGTGACTGGTTGTGCCAACCCCGATGCGCTCATCGCGCGCACCATACAAACCGGCTCCGGCGCCTTCAATGGAAAGTTCGCCTTCCGGACGCGTTCCCGGCGGCGCGAGACGCCTTCCTCCCCCCTCTCCCTCAGGGGCGCAGTCCGGCCGGGATGGGGCCTCCTGAATGCCGGGCGGGCCGCATCCGGGCGAGGGCGGAGGAGCCGGCCATTTTTCCGCTTTCCGTTTCGGCGGATTTCAATCTTAATTCGGGCGCATGAAAATTGTGCTGGCATACTCGGGCGGTCTGGACACCTCGGTCATCCTCGCGTGGCTGAAGGAGACCCACGACGCGGAATTGATCACCTTCTGCGCCAACGTGGGGCAGGAGGAGGAGCTGAAAGGCCTGGACGCCAAGGCGCGCCAGAGCGGCGCGGCGAAAAATTACATCCTGGATCTGCGCGAGGAATTCGCGCGGGACTTCATTTTCCCCATGATGCGGGCCGGGGCGGTTTATGAAAACCAATACTTCCTGGGCACCAGCATCGCGCGGCCGCTGATCGCCAAGGGCATGATCGAGATCGCCCGGAAAGAGAAGGCTGCGGCGCTGGCCCACGGCGCCACCGGCAAAGGCAACGACCAGGTGCGTTTCGAGTTGACGGCCGCCGCGCTGGCGCCCGATCTGGAGGTGATCGCTCCCTGGCGCGACGCCCGTTTCCGCGAGCGTTTCCCCGGCCGCGCCGAGATGATCGCCTACTGCGCGGAGAAAAAGATCCCGGTGCAAGCCTCGGCCAAAAAACCCTACTCGATGGATCGGAATCTCCTGCACATTTCGTTCGAGGCGGGCATTCTCGAGGACCCCTGGCTGGACGCTTTCGCCCCGGCGAACCGGGACATGTTCAAACTCAGCGTTGCGCCCGAGGACGCGCCGGACAAGCCGGAATATGTGACGCTCGAGTTTGAAAAGGGGGATTGTGTGGCCGTGAACGGCAAGGCCAAAGATCCGCTCGGGGTGATGCTGACGCTCAATAAACTGGGCGGCAAACACGGCATCGGCCGCGTGGATCTCGTGGAGAACCGCTATGTGGGCATGAAATCCCGCGGCGTGTACGAAACGCCGGGCGGCGCGATCCTGCATTTCGCCCATCGCCAGATGGAAACGCTCACCATGGACCGCGAGGTCATGCACCTGCGCGATTCGCTGATCCCGCGCTATGCCGAGCTGGTGTATTACGGGTATTGGTTCTCGCCCGAGCGGCTCGCTTTGCAGGCCCTCGTCACCGAAAGCCAGAAAGACGTCACCGGCACCGTGCGCGTGAAGCTCTACAAGGGCAATCTGATGGTCGCCGGACGCAAATCACCCGTGAGCCTCTACCAGCCCGCCATCGCCACGATGGAGGCCGATCCGACGAAAGCCTACAACCAGGACGACGCCACCGGTTTCATTCGTTTGAACGCGTTGCGTCTCAAGGTCGCCGCGAAAGTGCAAGCCCCATCACAGGGGCCGCGCCGGCGGTGACGCCCGCGCTCGGGCGCCCGGCGGCGTTGGCGGAAGCAGGACGCTTCGGCGCCGCGGCCGCCACCGGCAGGCCGGCTCAAGGCGCCAGAATCACGACGCGGTAAAAACGCTGGTCCGCGCGAGCCTCGTCATCCAAAAACCGCAGCGGATCGCCCGTGCCGGGCAGCCCGCCGGTCAGCGCCGTCCAGGTGGCCGGGTTCAGGCTGTCGTTGCGCTCGATCTGGTAGCGCTGGCCCCGGGCGCTCGAAAACGTGAGCGCGAACCCCTCGGGCGCGGCCCATTCTCCCGTCAAGGCCAGCGCCGCTCCGGGAGCGGCCGCGGTCGAGAAGGTCCAGACCGGCCCCGAGACGGAGGCGGCCTCGTTCACCTCCTCGACGCGCCAGAAATAACGGGCGCTGGGAGCGGCGTCCGGCGCCGGGCAGGCGGGCGCGGCGAAGCTCCCCAGGAACTCGGGCGAGGCGGCGGTCGCCAGCCGCACCGCGTTCGAGGCGGTTCCGAAAAACACCCGATGCGACCCGGCGTTGGCGCCGGGCGTCCAGGCCAGGTCCGCCGGGAGGGGGACGTGGGCGGCGCCGTCCGGCGGAGCGGGCTGGCGCGGCGGTTCGGGAGGCGCCGCCGGGATCACATAGAGCGTGACGCTTTGCGCCGGCAGAGTGTTGGAGAGCGCCGGGCCGGCCAGCGCGAGGTCGGCCAGGCGGGTGATCTGGTTCGCCGCGGTCAGTTGCCAGAGCCGGGCGCTCCCCGCCGGAGCGAAGTTGGTCAGGGTGATGACGGGCGAAACTTCCACGCCGGCCTGCTTGTTGATCACCATCAGCGTCAGCGCGCCGTCGCCCGAGCGGACGGCCGCAAACACCGCCACCTGGTCGGGATTGGGGCCGCTGGCCTTCACGCTGAGCTCGCCGAAGGCGGAGCGGTTGCCGTCGTAATTGCGGTAGAGCTTCATCGCCTTGAACGTGGGCGTCGAAGCGGCGGGCGTCGTCCAGCGGGTGGCCAGGTCGAGCCCCTCGCGGCCGAAGATGCCGAGCAGATCCGCCTGGGCGGTGGCGCCGTTGATGTGATTCTCGGCGTGCCAGTTGTATTCGGTGAGGCCGAGGCGCGTGCCCGGGTAATACGCGGCGACCCATTGCTTCATGCGCGGGATGAGCTTCACCGGGGTGTTAATCCAGCTTTCGTCCACGTAGTTCGGATCCCAGAAGGAGCGGGTCGAGCGGTTCCGCAGCAGTTGCGTGGCCGGCGAGACGTCGTTGCCGTTGTCGTTGCGCTCGGCGCCCTCGGGGTAACGGTGCAGGGTGAAGAAATCGAGGTGACGCCGTCCGGCGGCGGCGTCGTGCCGGCGGCATTGGTCCAGAAACCAGGCGACATGGTCCAAACCGCCGTTGGTGGCGCGATCGGGCAGGTAGCTCCACCCGCGCGCGGCGCCGTACTGCAGGTCGGCCCCGCTGTGGAGGTAGCCGGACCAGCCAAACTCCTCGGGTCCGAGGACCAGCGCGTCCGGGTCGTTCGCCTTGACCATTGCGGCGTAGGCGAGGAAACGATCGCGGCCCTCGGGCCGGGTTTCTCCTTGCGGATGGATATCCCGATGGGTTTCGTGCCAGAGGCTCCACTCGTTGTCCATCAGGTAATAGCGCGGGCCGCCGTTGGCGGCGACGCCCCAGCGATTGGTCAGATGCCGGACAAAGGCCTCTTGAAACGAGGCGTTAGTCAGGAAATTGGCGTCGGTTGGATCGTTCCAGACGATCGGGGTGTTGTTGGTGATGCTGATGCCGTTGCCCGCGTCGGGCATCCATTGGGCGTCGTGGCCGGTTTGCGGCCCGTATTTGGCGATCGAGTAGCTGGCCAGCTTGCCGCGGCCGGGCCCCAGTTTCGGCATCCAGCCCAGCATCGGAATGGTGATGGCCGCCTCGGCGCCGGCGCTTTTGGTGGCCGCGATGTGGGCGTCGGCAAAGGCGGCCGGGGTCGCCGGGTTGTCGGCCAGGCTCTGGAAATACCAATCGTTGGCCCGGTTATGCGCGTTGATCAGCCAGTTGTAGCGGCTCTCCGAGTTGCCGCCCGAGCGGTTGATCGTGAAGTTCAACTCCGCCATCTCGCTGGCTGAGGCGAACGCGGTGCCGTAGATCAAGGGGCTGATGGGATGCCGGTCCGCCCCGGCGTCCACGGTGATGGCCACCGGCGAGTTCGTCGGCGTCTCCGGGCTGGCCGTCAGTTGGATGTCATCGAGATAAAACTCCGCGCCGGCCGAGCCGGAGACGTCCTGGATCGAGAACCGGGTGAGGTTTGACTGGCCGGCCGCGCCCAGGGCCGCGAGGGGGAAGGCGAGCGGTTGCCAGGCGTTGGCGGGCAAGGCGGGAAGCTCGAGCGCCGGCCCCGCGTTGGCGTCCAGTTCCGCGTAAATCCTCAGCTTCTGGCCGCCGGCCGGGCCGCCGTGAATCCAAAAGCTCAGGCTGGTGTACGGGCCCGTGTCCAGGGCGGCGCGGTGCAGAGAAAAGCCGCCCCAGAGGCCGGTGATGGCGACCCGCACCGCCTTCGCGCCGCTGTGCGTCCGGGTGGATTGATTGAAGTCCACCGTCGCGCTCCAGCTCCAATTCTCCCAGCCGTTCTGGAGGGAGTCGGTGTAGATAAGGTGATCGGCCTGCGCGAACGCGCTCGCGGCGGGCAGCAGCAGGCCCAGGGCGAGGCCGGAGATCCAGGCGCCAAAACAAAGCGTTTGCATCGCCGCCAGCATCGCAGCAATCCCGTGACTTGGCCAATCCTTCGAAGTCATGAAAATACGGGACGCCAGGTTGTGGTAGAAAAGCTCGTCGAGGATGGCCTGGTCTCCCGCTATAACATTATGCGCGGCGCCGACACCGGCGTGCCCGGCGGCGAGGGCACGTTCTCGATGCGCTCGTTTTGGAATGCCGAATGCCTGGTGCGCGGGCGATCTGAAGCTGGCCCGGTTTGACTTTGAAAAGGCGCTCAGCTACGCCAACCCCCTCGGGCTCTACTCGGAGGAACTGGGCGTGACCGGCGAGCAGTTGGGGAATTTCCCGCAGGCCTTCACGCACATGGGCCTGATCAGCGCCGCCGATTACCTCGACCGCCGGCTCGGGGCGAGCCCGGCCGGGAGCGCCGATCTCCTGGAGAGCGCCCCGCTGCTCTGATCGAGGCGGGACTGGCCCAATTTCTCCGCCGGCCTGGGGATTTGGCCGGCGGCACTCGGGCAAAACCCTGACTTTAAGGATAAAAAATAAGCAAATGATAAAATTTTACGAAATAAATGAGTGGATAAATGGTTTGTCGAGTCGAAGTTAATAGACGGATAAAATTTCCGGTTAGAGATGAGAAAGCCAATTCGAGATGAATTCACAGACCTGCCGATTTCCCGGCAGCGAAAATATCAACTGCGCATGCAACGCGACCGCCGCTGCACCGAGTGCGGCGAGCCGGCGGCGCAAGGGTCGAGGTGCTTGAAGCACCTGGTCAAGGCCCGCGAGCGCCAGCGCAAGAAACGCGGGCTCAAGCGCAGGTACTATAACACGCTCAGCTACCGGCTCGAGGCGGACCAGCAGCAGATGGCCGCCTGAGCCGCGGTTACAGGCGCGCGCGCCGGTATCGAGCCAGGATGCCGCGGACGGAGGGGATCAGATCATCCTGGGCGATCTGGGCGTAAGTGCCTTGGTGCAGCCATTGCCGGATCAGCCCGAGCTTATCGCGATTGAGATGCCAGGCCGCCACCTGCTCGGTGGCGGCCCATTCAATTTCAATGGGTAAGGGCCATTGGCCCGGTCCAGGGGCGCTTCCGGGCGCCACAAATCCGCCGGTATAAATGACCCGCGCCAGTTCGCCCGGGCGGCCCAGCGCCTGGCGGAGTGAAAGCACCAGGCCGCCCCGCGCCAGATACCCCGGATCGGCACAGACTTCCCAGCCGCCGGCTTCCTCGAGCTTCCATTCAAACCGGCTCACACTCTCGAGCGGCGAGCAGCGCAGGACGATGTCCAGCAGCCCGGCGTCGAATTCCTGCGCCAGGTCGGCGGTCCGCACCAGGCGGCGACCGCATTCCAGATCGAACCGGGCGCTGACGGCGGCGATCGCCGCCGCGAGCAAGGCATCCTGGGTGATATCCAGCTCGGGAATGCCGAGCCGGGTTTTGACAGTCGAGAGGAGGGTCAGCATGGTTTGGGCGCGGGGAGTTTTTTGGGGAGGGGGCCGCCGGGTGGTGGGCGCCGCCCGGCGGCGGCGGGGGTTAAGCCGCGGCGGTCAGCAACGCCGCGCAGGCGTCGCCGGCGGCGTAGTCGAAGTCGATTTCCTCGATGAACCGCACGGCCAGTTGGTCGTTGGCGAACCAGACGTGTTCGGAGGTGTCGAGCCGGGGGAGGCCGCGCTCGGCGAACCACCAGAACTCGAGGGCGCCGAATACCGCCAGGCATTTGTCGGCCGCGGCATCCGAGCTGTAGGGCTGGAGCACGTCCGCCCAAATGACCGGGTAACCGTCCAGCCGGGCGCTGCCATCGGGCAGGCGTTGATAGACGTTCGGCTCAGCCGCGGTGCGAAACGCCGCCAGCCGGGTTTCCCAGGTGGTATCCAGGTAATAGGCGGAACGCTGGCCGTTGAGCGCCGCCTTGTTGACCATCCGGCGCAGGGCGCGGAAGTCCTCGAGGGTGGCGTCGCTGGCCTTGGTTTTGCCCGCCGCCAGCGTAACCGCGCGCGATTGGTCGCGCGCCACTTTCACCACCCCGCGCACCGATTCGTAGGCGGGCGAGCCGTCCGCCAGGAAGCCCCAGGTGTCTTCGGCCCGGGCGAATTCGACCGCGCCGTACCGGGCGAGGAATTGACCGATGGGGACCACGCTTTGTTCGTCCAGCTCGCGCGGCAGGCGGACGATGCCGCCGATTTTATGTGATTCGAGCGAAGCGAAGTCGAAGCCGGGCGACTTTTCGGGGAAGGCGGCGCTCATGGCGATCGAGCCGAAGGCGGGCCGGACGCCGACGCGCGCGGGGCGGGCGGTGCCCAATCCCAGCGGGTAGGGGAACATCTGGCGGCGGCACACGCCGAACTGCGAGACCAGCTCGCGGATTTCCGCGCCATAGACCGCTGGCAGCGGCATGTCGCCCGTGCCGAGCGCGGCGCGCGTGGTGAGGTCGAGGGTCTCGCGGGCGTGGAGCAGGAGCGCCTCGCGCTGGGAGGGCGCCGAGCAGAGCGCGCCGAGCCGGCCGCCGCGTTCGCAATGAACGATGAACTGGGCGGCGAGGTGCCGCGCGCAGTCGTCGCTGACGCGGCCCGGCGCCGGCGCGGCAGCCCGGCCCTCACGGGCCGCGGCGCTCCGCCGCAGGTCCGTGAGGCTGCGGCGCAGGCCGGCGGTTTGATCCTCGAGTTGGCGCACGGTGGCGCCGAGGGTTTCCAGTTGCGGCAGACCGGCGCGCACCGCGTCGATGCTGGCCGAGAACTCGGCCCACTGGGCGGGAGAGAGGCTCGCCGCGGGGTCCGGCGCCGCCTCCGGGCGGTGGGTTTGGGGGTTTTCGATGTTGTCCATAGGTATGGTTTGTTGGAACGTTCGCCGGCTGCTCGCCAGGCCGGCGGATTACAGCCGTTGCATCAATCGTTTGAGGCAACGGGCGAGATTGAAAAGCGCGGGCAGCATCGCGGGGGGCGGCGCGGCGGCCCGGGCGCCGGCGCACCAGGCGGAGGCGGCGCGCAGGTCGTCCGGGGCCAGGGCGCCGGACTTGAACGCCAGCGCCAGGGCGTTGGGGTTGGCTGGCAGCCCGACGGCGGAGACCTCGAGCAACTCCTGTTCGAGATACGCGCGGCGGCAGGCCGCGCCGGGCGCGCCCTCCTCCCAGCGGATCGGCTCGAAGCCCACCGACACGGCGCGCAGGAACCCGTGCCGGTACAGGCCGTAGGCGATGCGCGCGACGGGATGGACCGCCGTGGCGAATTCGACGCGCTGGAACAGGAAGCGGCGGCCGCCGGATTCGCGCACCTCGGTGAGGAGCGCCTGGCCGAGGGTGAAGAGGATGTCGCCGTACTGGTGCGCGTTCTGGAAGATCGGGTTGCGCCGGTAGGCGTCCAGCCGCCAGCCGGCGGCGCTGATGCGCTCGTGGCAACGGTCCAGCGTCTCGTCCGAGGCGGCGAAATCCAGGATGGCGCGCTCGGCGGGCCCGGCGTCCGGCGCGGGGGTGGCGGCCACGCGCAAACCGGCGCGCAGCCCGGGCCGGCCGCCGGCCAGCGGCACCAGTCTCGAGGCGAGGGGAGAGGGAAGGGCAAGGCTCATAATCATCAATCCGAGGTTGGGTGTTTACGGTTGGGGACGGGGCGCGGTTCCGTTGTGAAGCTCCCGCAGGTGGCCGGGGACAAACCCCGCGTCGCCCCAGGGCAGCGGCTTGAAACCAAGATCGAGGCAGCGGTTGAGTTCATTGAGCGGGATGCCCATGTCGAACCCGACCTTGGCCGCCGCCAGCCGCGTCCGGCGCGACTGCTGGAGGATCGGCAGGCTGTCGAGGTCGAACCAGCCGGCGGCTTCCGGATCGAGGGCGCGCACGGTGATTTGCTCCTCGGCGCTCAGCCGGTTGCAGAGCGGCGCGACGCGGTTCTCGATGAAGTTCAGCCGGGCGCCCTCCATCACATCGTACTTGGCGTGCTCCGTGGTGGTGATGATTTCCTCGGGCACGCCGAAAGCGGCGCAGATTTCGGCGCGGGTAAAGCGGCGGTTTTCGAGGAATTGCAGGTCGCTGCTTGAGAGTTGCGGCTGTTCGATGGAATTGACGCCCCAGAGGAAGAGCGGGCGGTCGGCGACGCCGGCGCGGCGTTTGCGGGCGCGCAAGGCGGCGAGGATTTCCTCCTGCTGCTCCTCGCTGAGCGGTTCCTGGCTGCGCACCAGCAGACCGCCGTCGGCGTTGTTTTCGATCAGCCCGCGCATGAACGAGCTGGCGGCGAAGTCCGCCCGGGCCGGGGGTCCGGCCACCTGCAGCGGACTCAGGCCGCGCCAGAAATCGAAGGGATTGGGCAGCCGCTCGAACCAGACCTCCTCGGGGAGGAAGACCTGGTCGGCCAGCGGCGTTTGCGGGCCGCCGCCAGTGTAGCGCCAGCCCACCAGGCGGTGATCGCGGACGAGATGCTGGAACCGGGCCGGATCGGGCAGGAGCACCGCCCGGAGCCGGCGCTCGCGGCCTTCCTCAAATATCGGCACGCGGAAGCACTCGCCCCGCAGCATCAGCCAGAGCACCCGCAGCTCCCAGTACTGGAAGCGGTTCAGGCCGGGATGCGGCCGCTGATAGAACGCGGGCAGCGGACCGGCGGTGATCTGGTTCTCGCGGCCGCGCTCGCCGCGCGAGAACAGGAAGGGGACGTTGGCCACCTGCTCGGCCAGGGCGTTGACGGCCCGGTACACCCAGACGACCTGCTCATAGGCGTTGGTCATCACCGGCCCCTCGGGCTCCCGGCCGGCGAGCCAGGGATCGGCGGCATAGGCGCGCCGCGGCGCGCGCGGGGCGGGGGCGCGGAGGAATTTGAATGGGAATAATTTCATGCTGGGAGTCAGTGGGGTTGGCTGATGGATGGATTGGATCAGGCGACCCGCCCGCCGGCCCGGACGCGATGCCGGGCGGCGTGCTGGCGCAGGGCCTTGGCCCAGAACCGGTCACAATGGCTGTCGGCGCACTCGCCGGCGTAGCGGAGATGTCCGCTGGCGGTGGTTTCCCGGCGCAGACCGCGCAGATCGGCGCGCAGGCGGTCATCCTCCGCCAGGCGGAGGCGATCCTGTTCGAGATCGATTTTGAATCCGACCGCGAGGTCTTCCTTGACGGCCGGGGTGAAGACGATCGCCTCGACTTTGCCGGGAAAGCACGCGCGGGCGCGTTCGGCCAGTTGGCCGCCCAGTCCGGTGGCGTCGAGGCAGGCGCGCTTCAGTTGGCGCAACCCGAGGAGCCGGTGCAGCGCCCGCTCGATCTCGGCGTAAGGCTGGTTCAAGAATTCGAGCCGCAGCCGGTCCCAGACTGTCTCGCCGATTTTTTCACCCACATCCAGGACGCAGAGATCGTGCTGGCGGGCCACGTCCAACCCGAGGTAGAGCGGGTGGGCCGCGCCGGCCAGGTAGGTGAGATCTTTCAGGCAGCCGGGCGCGGCGCGGGAGGCGAGCAATTCGTGTGAAAGGAAGGCCGCGGATTCGTCGGCCGGATCGCAGCAATACTCCTGCCGCCACTGTTCCTCATCCACACAACCCGCGCGCAAGCCGCGGACGAATTCCTCGTCCGTTCCGGTCGCGCCGGTTTTGCGGCGGATGCGCTCGGCGAGTCCCTGGGCGACGGCGGTTTGCAGCGGCACGCGATGCACGCTCCAGCCCATGGGGTTGCCGCCCGCGCGGGCCTCGACGAGCAACTGGTTGAAAAGGGTGTGGGCGCCGCGATGAGTCGAGATCAGGCAGAGCTGGCCGCCCCAGGTGGTGACCGGCTTGGCCACCTGATAGAGCAGCCGCTGGTCCTGGTGCAGCGCGAATTCATCGAGTTTCACATGGCCGCGCTTGCCCGCCAGGGCGTTCGGGTTCGAGGAGAGCGAGTAGATGCGCCGCCCCGAGTCGAACTCGAGGACGTGGGCGCGGGCGGGCGCTTCCTCCGCCAGGGCGCGCTCGCCGAATTCGCGCGCCGCCAGGTCCAGAATTTTTGCCCAGCGCAGGCAGTCCTCCAGATACAGCCGCGCCTGCAACTCGTCTCGCGAGGAAACCCACACATCCAGGCGCGCCCCGCGCGCGCCGGCTTTGGCCACCGAGTCGTAGGCGTCGGCGAAGGTGATCCCGATCTGGCGGGATTTCTCCATGATCTTCAGCGGCGAGGCATCCTCGATCCACGCGCGCTGGTAGGGCAGAAAAAACCTGGCGCTCATAGCAGGCCCAGCTCCCGCTCGATTTCCGCCCGGCGTTCGGGCGTCAGGCCCTTGTCTCCCGCCTCCCGGAGCATCCGCCCCAACCGCGTCTTGCGCTCGGCCACCTGCGCCCGGTATTTTTCGTACTTGAGTCCGCCGTCGCTCAGCCGGGCCATGATGCCGAGGATGCGGGCAAACTGAGCGGGATCCTCCTCGATCTGCTCGCGAACGGCGCGGGGGTCGAAATTTTTCAACAGCTCGAACATGCAGGCGGCCGCCAGCTCGAGGCTGCCCTCGTAGAGAGCGCCGCCGCCGCCGGCTACCACTTCGAGGGCCGCCTCGCGCAACGCCTGGAGGTGCTCGAGGCGGGCGGTGTCCTCGAGCCAGCGCGGGTAGCCGCCCGCGCGCCAGGCGTCGATGTCCGCCGCGTCCGGCCGGGGCAGCGCGGGGTCGAGCCGTTCGCGCGCCTCGGCGGCCGAGCAGCCCTCGCGCAGGAGCTGTCCGAGGGTGTCGCGGACCGTCTTGGGGAGGCGGTCGATTTCGCGGGATGGCCGGCGGGTGGCGCTCATGATCGGGAGGCGCCGGGCGGGCTGGAGGATCGGAGGGATTCGTTCCGTCCGGAGTCGCGGGTGCGCTCGTCCAGCCGGGCCAGACCGGCCTCGAGCGCGCCGAGGCGCAGATCCACGGCCGCCCGGCGGCGTTCGCCGGCCTCGAGCAGTTCGTCCTTGGTTTTCCGCAGTTGCTCGGCGAGCGGCAGCAAGCGCGCGTCGAGCCGCTCCCGCAGCTCGCCGAGTTCGCTTTCCACCGCCGCCCGGAGCGCCCGGAATTCCTCTGGTCCATTCCACGCGCCGGCTTCCGGGCCGGGGCGGGACAGGGCTTTGCGCCCGAGGGCCAGCAGGGACAACACCACGGCGGCGGAGAGGAGCCAGGATTCCAGAGCGCCCGCGGGCGGGGCGGGGATTTGCGCCGGCGCCAGGCCAGCGACCGGGAGGTTCCCAGCCATGAGGGTGGAGATCGGCATAATGGAGGGCTTAGGATTGGACGGTTTCGGGAACCCCGGAATGACCAGGGAGTTCCGCCGCGCGGGCGGGGACTTCAGGCCGCGTGGCGGCGGGAGTCGCGGCGGGAGAGGTGTTTTCTCCTTGGGAGCCGGGAAGGTTGGGAGGGGCGGCCTGAAGTCCGCGCCCGCGCTGGCAGGCGAGGATGTCCTGGTAAATCAACTCGAACGTCCGGCGGCGGTGGCGCGGCTCGAAATAGGCGCTATGCCCGCCGTCGAACCAGCGGATGAAGACGGCCGGGGCGCCGGCGCCCGCAGGGGCCGGCGCGGAGGCGGGGAAAGCGGCGCCGCGCCAGCGCCAGCCGGTGCGTCCGAGGCAACCGTATGGCCGCAGCAAGAGACCCCAAAGCCGCCGGCGCGCGGCGCGCAACGGGTGGGAGCAGTCCGGCTCCGCGTCGGCGGCGTCGCCATCCAACACGCGGTCCGCCCTCGAGCAATAGGCGATGGCGGCCCCGAGTTGGCCGCGGTGGAGCCACTCGAGAACGCGGTTGCGCGCCAGATCCGCCTCGCAAGCGGCGCCGACCAGCAGCAAACCGCCGATCGGGAAGCCGCAGGTGACCAACCGGCGGGCCGCGAGCAGCGCGACGCAGGCGCCGTTGCTGTGGGCGACGAACCAGACGACCGGGCGTCCGCGCCCCGGCCGGGGCGCGAAGAGGGCGATTTCCCGGGCCAGACCGCGCGCCAGGCGCGGATCCTGGATCCAGCAATTCCAGCGCGGAAACGGGCCGGCGGCGTATTCCTTTTTGAGGACGCGCACCTGGGGATCGCGCTCGAAGAGCCACGCGTCCAGGCAGTCGGGCCACGAAGCGGCGGTTTGCGGAGCCAGAATTCCGGGCAGGGCCGCGAGCAGAATGTCCATATAACCGGAGGGAGCGGAGGTCAGGCGCGCGCCGTTTTGGCGGCCGGGCCTTCGATGGCGCAGGCGCGCAATTCTTTGAGTCCGTATTCCGCCGCCAACTTTTTCATGATGGCGGCGCGGAAGTTGGCTTCGAGGGCCGAGGGATGTTCGAGGTTGCAGTTGGCCTCGTGAATGCGCACCAGTTGGGCGCGCTCTTGAAGTTGTTCCTTGGTCGGTGGCATGGCGGCAAGGCGTTGGAGGGATCATTTTGAGCCTTGCACCGCGGCGCGCACCGCGGCCTCGGTGACGGCGCCGAGCGCCTGCGCGGCGTCGGCCTGGTAGCCGCGCAGATTTACCCGCCGCAGACCGTCCGCGCCGGTCTCAACGGCCAGCTCGGCGATCGCGGTGTTGCAGCCGAGCGAGGCTCGTGAGAAGCGCTCGCCGCCCGCGCCGGTGTAGGAGAGGACCTGGCAGCCGGTGGACGCGAGCCCGGGGACGGCCGCCGTGAGCAGAACTGTAATACATCGTTTCATAATTTGGTTTCGGAGCCAGGCGAGTCCGCATGGCCCTCTGACAAGGGGACAGCGGTCAAAATCCTTCGCGGTGACGCGCTCAAACCATCGGCAAAACCGGGGGAAAGCGCGGATTGACCGCGGTCAATGGGCGGTCAGGGAGAGAGCTGCGGGGGCGGGAGGCACAGCGAGGAAGAGGAAACTGTTTTTAAACCGCGCCTCCCTGCCGCAGTGGCAAAAAAGCCGATTTTTCCCGCGCTTCCTGGCGTCGGAAAGAGCGGCTTGCTGGCTGCGGCGGCCGAACGGTAAGGTACCGGTATGGCGCATGCGGATTTCGTCCACCTTCATCTCCACACGGAGTACTCCCTCCTGGATGGAGCGTGCCGGCTGGACCGGTTGGTCGAGAAGGCGCATGAGCTGAAATTCGGGTCATTGGCCATCACGGATCATGGCGTGATGCACGGGGTGATCGATTTTTACAAGGCGGCGCGGGACAAGGGGATCAAGCCCATTATCGGCTGCGAGGTGTACGTGGCGCCCGGGAGCCGGTTCGAGAAGAAGAGTTCGACTGGCGGGCGCGACGTCTATCATCATCTGCTGCTGCTGGCCAAGGACGAGATCGGCTACCACAACCTCATTCAGCTCACCACGGCGGCGCACCTGGAGGGGTACTATTACAAGCCGCGGATCGACCGCGAGCTGCTGGCCGCAAAACGCCCGGGGCTCATCGCCCTGTCGGGCTGCCTGGCCAGTCAAATTCCGGATTTGATCCTCAAAGACCAGCCGGAGAAAGCGCGCGAGGCGTTGGATTGGTTCAAGCAGGTTTTCGGGCCCGAGGATTTTTATCTGGAGCTGCAGAACCATCATTTGCCCGAGCAGGCCAAAGTGAACCGGCTGCTCATTCCGTGGGCGAAGGAGTTCGGGCTGAAGCTGGTGGCGACCAACGACGTGCATTATGTCGAGCGAAGCCACTGGCGGGCGCACGATTGCCTGATCTGCATCGGCACGCAGTCTCTGGTCAGCGACACCAAGCGCATGAAATACGCTCCCGAGCAGTTTTACCTGCGCTCGGCGGAGGAGATGAGGAGGCGGTTTGCCGAGGCGCCCGAGGCGGTGACGAACACGCTTGAGGTGGCGGAGAAATGCAATGTTGAAATCCAGTTCGACCAACTGCACTACCCCGTGTTCGCGGCGCCGGAGCATTTCACGCGCGCGGGGTACTTGCGGCAGTTGCTTGCCGAGGGCCTGGTCCAACGCTACGGGCTGCGGGCGCGGGCGGCGGGCGCGGAGTTTGTGGTCGAGGGGCTGGACGACGCGCGGCGGCTGCCGACCTGGCGCGAGCCGGCGGCGAACGCGGCGGCGGCCGCGTCCGCGCCCCGGAACGATCCCGCCGATCCGGCGGTTGCGGCGGCCATCCGGGGCGTGCTCGAGCGGCTGGAATTGGAGCTGAAGGTCATCGAGAAAACCGGCTTCGTCAGCTACTTCCTCATCGTCGGGGATTTCGTCGCCTACGGCCACCAGCGCGGGATCGCCTGCGTGGCGCGCGGTTCGGCCGCCGGCTCGATCGTAACTTACCTGCTGGGCATCTCGAACGTGGACCCGATCCGTTACGGGCTGCTCTTCGAGCGGTTTCTGAATCCGGAACGGGTCAATCCGCCGGATATAGACATTGATTTCGCCGACGACCGCCGGGCCGACGTCATCGAGTACGTGCGCCAGAAGTACGGGCGCGACGCCGTGGCGCAGATCATCACCTTCGGCACCCTGGGCGCCAAGTCAGTGGTGCGCGACGTGGGCCGCGTGATGGGTTTGGACTACGGGGAATGCGATCGGCTGGCGAAGATGATTCCAGCCGAGCTCAAGATGACGCTGGAAAAGGCGCTGCGGCAGTCAGCCGAGTTCAAGGCGGCCTACGATTCCGAGGAGGTCACCCGGGAGTTGATCGATACCGCCCTGGTGCTCGAGGATCTGGCGCGCAATTCAAGCGTGCATGCCGCCGGGGTGGTGATCGGCGATCAACCGCTGGTGAACCTCCTGCCGCTCAAGCCCGACGACAACGGCGGCATCGTCACCCAGTACCCCATGGGGCCGGTGGGCGATCTGGGCCTGCTGAAGATGGACTTTCTCGGGCTGAAAACGCTGACCGTGATCCGCAACACCTGCGAGATGGCGCGGCGGGGGCGGGGGATCGAGGTGCCGATCGACAACCTGCCGCTGGACGACGCGCCGACCTACGCGTTGCTGAACAACGCCAACACGCTCGGCGTGTTCCAGTTGGAATCCGGCGGCATGCGCGATTTGTGCCGGAAATTTCAACTGAGCTCGATCGAGCACATCACCGCGTTGATCGCGCTGTACCGGCCGGGGCCGATGGATTTGATTCCGGAGTTCATCGCGCGCCGTCACGGCGAGGTGAAGATCGAGTACGAGCATCCGCTGCTCGAGCCGATCTGCCGCGAGACCTACGGCATTCTGGTCTACCAGGAGCAGGTGATGCAGGCCGCGCAGGCGCTGGCCGGCTACACGCTGGGGGGCGCGGATCTGCTTCGGCGCGCCATGGGGAAGAAGAAGGTCGAGGAAATGGCCCGCCAGCGCGAGACCTTCGTCCAGGGCGCGGCGCGGGTGAACCATATTCCCGGCCCGCGGGCCAACCAGATTTTTGATTTGCTCGAGAAATTCGCGGGCTACGGCTTCAACAAATCGCACGCCGCCGCCTACGCCATGGTGGCTTACCAGACCGCCTATCTGAAGGCGAATTACCCGGTCGAGTTTTACTGCGCGATGATGACCAACGACATGGGAGACACCGAGAAGCTCAGTCAATACATCGAGGAGGCGCGCTCCCTGGGCCTCGAGGTGCTGGGGCCGGACATCAACGAGAGCGAGGTCCACTTCACCCCGGTGCGCGCCGGGCGCCGCGGCGGGGCGGGGAACGACGCCGGGCCGGCCGATTCGCCCCGGGCGATCCGCTTCGGGCTGGCGGCGATCAAAGGCGTCGGCGAGGCGGCGGTGCAAACTCTGCTCAAGGCGCGTGGCGAGTTCGGGGGTTTCAAGTCGCTGGCCGACATGTGCGAACGGGTCGATGGCCGCGCGCTGAACCGCAAAATTCTCGAGGCCTTGATCAAGTCGGGCGCGTGCGACGGTTTCGGCAAGGCCCGCGCGGCGCTGGCGGCGCAAATCGACCGTACCCTCGCGCGGGCCGCCGGGGTGATCGCCGACCGGCTGCGGGGGCAAACCTCCCTGTTTGACGGGCTCGAGGACTCCGCGACCGGCGGCGTCGAGGCCGCGGCCGACCTGCCGGAATGGCCCGAACACGAACTGCTGGCGCAGGAAAAGGAGTTGCTCGGTTTTTACGTCACGGGCCATCCGTTGACCCCGTACGCCAGTTTGTTGCGGCAATACTCGCTCACCACCACCAAAGGGATCGCCGCGCTGCCCAACCGCAGCCTGACCCGCCTGGGCGGCATGGTCGGGGCGGTGCAGAAGGGCATCTCCAAGCGCAGCGGCAAGGCTTACGCGCTGGTCACCCTCGAGGACCTCGAGGGCTCGGTGCAACTGCTCTGCGTCAACGAAAGCTTCGAGAAATTTGTCCGCCTGCTCGAGGTCAAGAGCATGCTCATGGTCATTGGCGAAGTAAACACCGGAGATGAGCAGCCCAAGATTTTCCCCCAGGAAATCCTGCCGCTGGACGACGCCCCGCGGCGCTTCACCAAACAGGTGCATCTGCGGTTGAATCTGGCGCGCCTCACGCCGGATTTGCTGACCCAAACCCGCGAGCTGGCCGCGGCTCACCGGGGCCAATGCCCGCTCTATCTCTGCTTTGCCCACCCGGGCGGAGAGCATCTCTTCATCGAGGCGCACGAGCGTTACCGCGTGGATCCCACCCGCGCCTTTCAGGCGGCCGTCGAGGCCCTGCTCGGCCCCGGCGCCTATTACGCCAAGATCGACACCGCGCTGCCCGAGCGCGCCCCGCGCCGCTGGGAACGGCGCGGCGGGACGGAGAACGATGAGCCGGCCGGAGGGGAGAGATGAGAGCCACCGAGAACACCGAGGGGGATCTCCTTACGCAAGCAGTGATTGGCGCCGCACTGGAGGCGCATCGCCTGCTCGGGCCGGGTTTATGGGAATCCATTTATGAGGAAGCTTTATGCCACGAGTTCGGGCTGCGGGGAATCCGGTTCGAGCGGCAGAAGCCAGTGGACGTCATCCACAAGGAGATCGTCATCCAAGGGCAGCGGTTGGATTTGCTTGCGGAGGGCGAACCAATCGTTGCACTCAAGAGCCTGACTGCTCTTCCGGAGGTCGCCCTGACGCAAGGGCTGTCGCACTTGGGGGGCAACCGGTTGCAAGCGAGCCTTCCTTATTAACCTTGGCGAACGATTGCTCAAAAACGGAATCAAGAGAATCTCCCGGTGATCGGAGAGTTGCCGGGAGGCCACCGAGAGATTTCTTTGCATCTCCGGCTCCCGGGCGCGCCAGCATCCCGCGCTCCAGTCCTCCCGGTGATCTCGGCGGCCAGCAGAATGTATGCGCACGAAAGTAAAATATCCGGGTTGGTTCGCCGCCCTGTTTGCGTTGCTGCCGGCGGCGGCGCTGATGAACGCCAGCGAACCCAACCGCCTGCCCGCCACCAACCTGATGGTGTTTCACGACGCCGCCGGCCAAACCCGGCCGGTGAAGTCCGCGGGAGACTGGCAGTTGCGCCGGGCCGAGATTCTCCGCGGCATGCAACAAATCATGGGTCCGCTGCCCGGGAATGAGAAACGCTGTCCGCTTGATCCGCAAGTGCTCGGGGAAACCAACCGCGGCGCCTATCAGCTTCAGGAGCTCACCTATGCCGCCGAACCGGGCGGCCGGGTGCCCGCCCTCCTGCTGCTGCCGCATGGCGCCTCGGCGGCGCACCCGGCGCCGGCGGTGCTCGCGCTGCACCCGACGGAAATGCGCCTGGGCCGCCGGGTAACGGTCGATCCGTTGCGAACGACCTATCGCGCCTACGCGCACGATCTGGCCGAGCGCGGGTTTGTGGTGCTTGCGCCGGCCTACCCCATCATGGCCGACTACCAGCCGGACCTGAAAGCGCTGGGCTACCGCAGCGGGACCATGAAGGCGATCTGGGATAACCTGCGCGGGGTGGACCTGCTCGTGAGCCGGCCCGAGGTTCGGCCGGGGGCGGTGGGCGCGATTGGTCATTCGCTGGGCGGGCACAACGCGATCTTCACCGCGGTGTTTGATGAGCGTCTGCGCGCGGTGGTGAGCAGTTGCGGCTTCGATTCCTTCCGCGTTTACCAGGGCGGCGACCTGCACGGCTGGACCAGCGAGCGCTACCTGCCGGCCCTCTTGGAATACCGCGAGCGGCTGGCGGAAATTCCGTTTGATTTTTACGAGCTTCTCGGCGCGCTGGCGCCGCGGCCGCTGTTCATCAACGCGCCGCTCGAGGATGCCAACTTCAACCACGCGAGCGTGGACGCCATCGTGCGCGCCGCGCGGCCGGTGTATCAACTGCTCGGGCGCCCGGATGGGATCACGCTGGAGCATCCCGCGGGCGGCCACGATTTTCCCTCGCCGACGCGGGAGCGCGCCTATGAATTCCTCGAGCGCGCGCTGAGGGCTACACCCGGAACAAACGCCGCGCGTTGAGGTAGAGAAGTTTGCGCTCGGCGAGCCGGTCGGGCGCCAGGCGCCGGAGGACGGCGATCGTTTGCCACCCCTGGCACAACGAGCCGGAGCCCGAGCGGTCATTGCAGTCGCTTCCGTAGAGCAGCTTATCCTGGTGGCGGGCGAGGAAGTCCCGGGTGAAATCCTCGTCGCGGGTCAGGGCGTTCAAGCCCGAGCCGGCCGAGAGATCACCGTAACAATTCGGGTAATCGGCCAGGTATTGGTCGGTCAGCCCGCCCGGGGTGATTTTGCCCTTGGGATAGAGATTGGCCTGGTCCTTCAGGCCGGCGTCGAGGTTGCCCCACCAGGTTTGCGCGTGGTTGATGAACACCGTGCGCGGGTATTGCGCGAGCATCTTGTGAAAGCGCTCGAAACCGTAATTGTACATCCCGTGCTGCCAGTGCAGGAGGATCGGCACGTCATAATCCGCCGCCAGGCTGTAGAGCCGTTGCATCGCCGGCGAATCGCACTCGACCCCGAATTTTTGCTCGCCGATGACCACCGCGCCCAGCTTCAGGTAGCGCTCGATTTCCTCGACCGCTCCCGGGGCGTCCGGAATCTCGTTGGCGCCGAAGAAAAACCGGCCCGGATGCAGGCGGGCCACCCGCCAGCACTCGGCGTTGCCGAGGCATTGCGCCTGAAGCCCGTTCGCCTTGCCGAAATGCGTCGAGGCCGCCCGTCCGTCCCGGCCGGCGGGCAGCAGAATAGTCTTGCTGGCTCCCATCAATTGCTGGTGCGTCAACAACGTCTCGTTGGGCCGGCCGGAATATCCGACGTGCTGGTGAATATCAATGATCCGGTCGCCCCCGAGAACGCTGGCCTCGGGGCTGCGGCAGCCCGCGGCGGCGGCGGAAACCGCCAGCAACGAAAGAAACTCGCGACGAGAAACCCGGCTCTTAGTCATGCCCGCAGTGTGGGCTGACGCGAGAAAAAAGCACAGGAGAATTTCTCCGCCGGGCGGCGGCCAGCGCGGGCGTCACTGGCGGGCGGCTGGAACCCGCCGCCAACGGAACTCGAGTCTCCCGGCGCCGCCGGCCGCTCCTCCGGTCACCACTCGATGATGGCGGCGCCCCAGGTGAGCCCGGCGCCGAAAGCCATGAGGAGAATCAGGTCGCCGGGTTGCACATGGCCGGTCTTGACCGCCTCATCAAGGGCAATGGCAACGGAGGCCGCCGAGGTGTTGCCGTATTTGTGGAGATTCACGAACATTTGCTCCGGGGTGGCGCCCAGCCGCTGGCCGACGGCGTCGATGATGCGGCGGTTGGCCTGGTGCGGGATGACGCACTTGATTTTGCTGATGTCCAATTCACAACGCCGCAGCGCCTCCTCGGCGGCGTTTTGCATGGCGTGGACGGCGCATTTGAACGTCTCCTTGCCCTCCATCCGCAGATAATGCTGCCGGGCGGCCACGGAATCGGGGCTGGCGGGGCAGCGGCTGCCGCCGGCGGCCATGAAGAGCAGGTCGCCCTTGGCGCCGTCGGCCCCCATCACGGCCGTGAGCAACCCGTGCGTTCCGGGCCGGTTGCGCAGGATGGCCGCGCCCGCGCCGTCGCCGAACAGGACGCAAGTGTTGCGGTCCTGCCAGTCCACGATGGCGGAGAGCTTCTCGGCGCCGATGACCAGGACAGTGTCGTAGGTGCGGGACATGATGAACTGCTGGGCGATTTCGAGGGCGTAGATGAAGCCCGAGCAGGCGGCCTCGAGATCGAACGCGGCGGCGCGGCGGGCGCCGAGTTTGCTTTGCACCAGGCAGGCCGTCGAGGGGAACGGCATATCGGGGGTGATGGTGGCCACGACGATGAGGTCGATTTGCTCGGCGGTGACGCCGGCTTGCTCCATGGCGCGGCGGGCCGCCTGGGTGGCCAGATCGGAGGTGAACTCGTCCGCGGCGGCCAGGTGCCGCTCCTTGATGCCGGTGCGGGTGGTGATCCACTCGTCGGAGGTGTTCACCATTTTTTCGAGCTCGCCGTTGGTGAGCACGCGGGCGGGCACGTAGGAGCCGACGCCCGCGATCGAGCAGGTGCGGCCCTGGAAATTATACTTGGCTCGGGGATTGTGGAATTTGGAGTTGGATAGGGGACTCATGTCGGCGCGCGCCGATTGGCGGGTGTTCAGTGAGGGTTGGGATGAAGGTTTCAGGAGACGCCGGTGGCGGTCTCGGGTTTGAGATCGGGCTGGATCACCCGGTTGGCCGCGGCGATTTCGCGGGCGATCAAATCGTTGACGTGATGCGCGAGGTTGGCGGTGGCGGCGCGGATCGCGTTGGCGACGGCTTTCTCGCGGGCCGAGGCATGGACTTTGAACACCACTCCGTTGAACCCGAGCAGGGGGGCGCCGCCGTAAACCTCCGGATCCATGCGGCGTTTGATGGCGCGGAGGGCATTTTGGGTGAGCAGCGCGCCCAACTGGCGGCTGGGATTGGCGCGCAACTCGCTTTTGAGCATGCCGAAGATCGCCAGGGCGAGGCTCTCGCAGGACTTGAGAACGATGTTGCCCACAAAGCCATCGCAGATCACCACATCCGCGTGGTTGCGGAATAAATCATGGCCCTCGACATTGCCGATGAAATTCAGGTCCAGCTTTTGGCAGAGCGCCGCCGCCTCGAGCGAGAGGGCGTTGCCCTTGCCGGGCTCGGCGCCGATGCTGAGCATGCCGACCCGCGGGTTTTTGCAGCCGAGCACCTCGCGGGCGTAAATGGCGCCCATGACGGCGTATTGAGCGAGGTGCTCGGGTTTGCAATCGATGTTGGCGCCGCCGTCCAGCAGCACGAAATGATGGTCCGGGGTGGGGATCAACGCGGCGATGGCGCCGCGATCCACGCCGGGGATGCGGCCCAGGCGAAAGGTGGCGGCGGTGAAAATACCGCCGGTATTGCCGGCGGAAACCACCGCCTCGGCCTTGCCGGCGCGCACCAGCTCGACGGCGCGCACGATGGAGGAGTCGCGTTTGCTGCGCACGGCGCGGGCCGGTTTGTCCTCCATGGTGAGGACTTCGGAGGCGTGGACCACGCGCATGCGATGGTCGCGAAACCCCCCGGCAGGCAAGGCCGCGTGGATGGCCCCGCGATTGCCGACGAGAAACAGGGAGGAAATCTTCCGATCGGCCCGGAGCGCCCGGCAGGCGCCCTCAATCACCACTCCGCAGCCGTGGTCGCCGCCCATGACATCCACTGCGATACGCATAGCAGGCGGAGCGCCTGGGCGTCCGCAAACGGCCCATGCTCAGGCAGTGATGGTCAGCACCTGGCGGCCTTTGTAGAAACCGCACGAGGGACAAACCCGGTGCGGGACGTAAGGCGCAGCGCACTGCGGGCAGACGCTCAACTGAGGCAGCTTCAGAACGCTGTTATACGCCCGGCGCATGCGCTGGCGGCTCCTCGAGGGTTTGCGTTTCGGGACACCCATAATTAAATCTCTACTTTCTCAGCTTTAGCTTGTTTAACTCCGCCCAGGCCGGTGACCCCGACTCGAGCTGGCCGGTTCCGGCCTGACCCGGCGCATTGCCGTTTCTGGTGTCAGGCAAGCCGCCGCAGTTCGGATTACACAACGGATGCTGCGGAAAGTCGAGGAGAATATCCTCCCGCACCACCGGAGTCAAATCAATCATGTCATTCACCACGGGCGCCGCATCCTCCCCCTCCAGCGGGATATGCGCCGTCCAGTCCGGCAATTCCACCGGGCACACAAACCGGGTGAGGCAGCGGACGCACTCGCAGAGCAGGTTCATGCTCAGCCGCCCCGAGACGAGCAATCCGTTCTCCACCCGCTCGACTTCGACCTCGTATTTCAGCGGCTCGAAGGTCTGGATGACTTCGTCCAGGGTGTCAATATCCAGTTCTTCGAGGCTCAGTTCCCCCTGGAGCTGGACGGGGTGATCCTCCAAATGGCGGAGGTTAACTTTCAAAGGCATAAGGGCTCCTCAAGCCGGCGGGGTTTTCAGTTTTTCCTGGAGGGCCGCGCGCACGTGAGCCGGCACAAACGGGCTGACGTCCCCTCCCAGACCGGCGATCTCCTTGACCATGCGGGAGCTGAGGAACGTGTATGTATCCTTCGGCATCATGAAGATGGTCTCGATGCGCTCGTCCAACTTACGATTCATCAAAGCCAGTTGAAATTCAAACTCAAAATCCGAGACCGCCCGCAGGCCGCGGACGACGGCCGCGGCGCCGTGGGCCTGCGCGTAATGCACCAGCAGGCCGCCAAAGCTGTCCGCCTCGACCTGCGGCAGGTGCCGCACCGCGCGGGAAACCAGCTTGACCCGCTCGGGCAAGGAGAACAGCGGCTGCTTGCTCTCATTGCGCGCCACCGCCACAATCACCCGGTCAAATAACCGGCTCGCCCGCTGGATCACATCCAGATGGCCGTTGGTGATCGGATCAAAGCTGCCCGGATAAATGACCGTTCGCATGAGCGGCACAATAACAAAACCAGCCGCCTTGAAAAGATCCTGGCGAGGAGCGCCGGCGCGCGGGTTTCAGGAAATCAACTTGAGTCCGGGCGGTGGTTGGCGATAATTCCGCATCGTGAAAACCGTCACCGCGGAGATAAAGCATGGAGACTGCCTGGAGGTGCTGCGGGCCTGCCGGGAGGACACGTTTGATTTGATTGTCACCTCGCCCCCTTATGCGGACAAACGGAAAAGCACCTATGGAGGAGTGCCGCCGGAGAAGTACGTGGGCTGGTTTTTGCCGCGCGCCAGGGAATTCCTGCGGGTGCTCAAACCGACGGGGACGTTTATTCTCAATATCAAGGAGAAGGTGGAGGATGGGGAGAGACACACCTTTGTCCTGGAGTTGATTCTCGCCCTGCGCCAGCAGGGCTGGCTCTGGACTGAGGAGTTTATCTGGCACAAGAAGAATTGTTATCCCGGCAAATGGCCCAACCGCTTCCGGGATGCCTGGGAACGGTGCCTGCAATTCAACAAGACTCGCGCCTTCAAAATGAATCAGGACGCCGTGATGGTCCCAATGGGGGACTGGGCGGAGGCGCGTTTGAAGTCGCTGGGTAAAAATGACGTGGTGCGTTTCGACTCCCAGGTGGGCAGCGGCTTCGGCAAAAACATCAACAACTGGGTGGGCCGGAAGATGGCGTATCCGACCAATGTCCTGCACCTGGCCACGGAATGCGGGAACAAAAGCCATAGCGCGGCTTTCCCGGCCGCGCTGCCGGAATGGTTCATCAAGCTGTTCACCGATGAGGGGGATCTGGTGCTGGATCCGTTTGCCGGCTCCGGCACCACCTGCGCGGTGGCGCAGAGTTTGCGGCGCCATTCGGTGGGCATCGAAATTCTGGCCGGCTATTGCGGCCTGGCGGAGCGGGAGATCGAGCCGGGCGCCCCGTTGCTGCTGGAGAAAGCCACCAAGTATGGGAAAAGTAACGGTTCTAGAAATTACAAAGTTCATTGAGGAGAACATCCCAGAGTTCCATCGAAAACGCCTCGAGAGCCTGGCCGGTCTGAAGTTGGAAAAAGTCCTTCGGCGAAAGAATCCCTATTTGTACAAGGCGAAATTTGTGGCCAGCGCCCCGGAGTTGGTCAAGGCGATCCTCGACGCCCATTTGTCCTCCCAAGAGGAGGCGATCTTTGGGGGATTTTTGGAGGCGCTCGCCAGGCACATTTGCTATAAGGTGTATGGGGGTGGAAAATCATCAGCGGAGGGGATCGATCTCGAGTTCGAGCGCGAGGGGATCCGCTACATTGTCTCGATCAAGTCCGGCCCCAATTGGGGCAATAGCGGGCAGATCGCGAAGATGCGGCAGAACTTTCAGCGGGCCAAACGCATCCTGCGCACGAACGAGTCCTCCCCAAATGTGGTGGCCGTTAACGGCTGCTGCTATGGGCGGGAGCCAGGAGAGGATCAAGGCGATTATCTGAAGAAATGCGGCCAGAGTTTTTGGAGCTTCATTTCGGGCGATGAGGAGCTTTATCAGACGATCATTGAGCCGCTCGGGCACGATGCGAAGGCGCGAAACGAGGCGTTTCAGGTCGAATATGGCAAAGTGATCAACCGGTTTACCGCCGCGTTTATCGAGCAGTTTTGTCATCCCGACGGCGCCATCCTCTGGGACAAGCTGGTGCGATTTAATTCCGGCGCGGCGCCGGATCGCTGAGCGTGGCGGCGCGGCCGCGGTTGCAGGGGGGCTATTCCGCGTTCGGGTAGGAGCCGAGGACTTTCACGAAGTTGCAATGCCCGGCCAGGTGTTTGATAGCTCGGGCGACCTTGGGTTCCTCGAGGTGGCCGTCGCAATCGATGAAGAAGAAGTATTCCCAGGCTTTGCGTTTGCTGGGACGGGACTCGATCTTGGTCATGTTGATGCGGAAGCGGCGGAAGGCGGAAATCGCGTTGTGCAGGGCGCCAACTTTGTCGGTGACGCTGATCATGAGGCTGGTGCGGTCCTGCCCGGTGGGAGGGCTGCACACTCGTCCGAGCACCAGGAAACGAGTGGCGTTGGCGGCGTTGTCCTGAATGTCGTATTCGAGGATCTCCAGGCCGTATTTTTCGGCGGCCAGCACGCCGGCGATGGCCGCGGCGCCGGGCTCGCGGGCGGCCAGTTCCGCCGAGCGGGCATTCGAGGAGGTCTCGATAATCTCCACTCGGGGAAGATTGGTTTGGATCCAGACGCGGCACTGCCCGAGGGATTGCGGGTGGGTGTAGAGTTTTTTGAGCCGCGCGCGGGGGCAGTTGGCCACCAGGCAATGCTGGATGGGCAGCACGATCTGGGCGACGACTTTCAGGTCGCTATCCACGAACATGTCGAGGGTGTGCGTGACGACGCCTTCGGTCGAGTTTTCCACGGGCACGACGCCGTATTCGGCGCGGTTTTTGCTCACTTCGGCGAAGACATCGGCGATGGTTTTGAGCGGGGCGTAGCGCAGGCTGGAGCCAAACCGCCGGATGGCGGCCTGGTGGGTGAAGGTGGCCTCGGGGCCGAGATAGGCGATCTGCATCGCCTTCTCGAGCGAGAGGGCGCTGGACATGATCTCGCGGTAGATGGCGCGCAGCGAATCGTTCGTGATCGGCCCCTGGTTGAGCCGGGCGAGGCGGTTGAGCACGGCTTTTTCGCGATGCGGGGCGTAGATTTCCTGGCCGGCGCGGCGTTTGATTTCACCGATGGCCAGGACCTGCCGCGTGCGCTCGTTAAGCAGGCGGACGATTTGCTCGTCAAACTCGTCGATGGCTTTCCGATGTTTCGGGATGTTCATAACGGGGAATGGGTGTGGTCCGTGCCGGGCTGCGTGGGGGGCTCCGGCGCGGGTGGCTCGGGATCGGCCGGTGCGGGCGCGGCATCGGCCGGAGTGATGGAGAGGTCAGGCGGGGCGGTGGCCAGGCCGGGATCGACGGTGGCCAGCGCCTCCGGTTTTTCCACCACCACGCGCCGCAATTCGTCCGCCGCCGGCAGTTCCTCGAGCCCGCGCAGGCCGAAGTATTCCAAAAACAAGGCCGTGGTGCCATACCTCATCGGGCGCCCGACGACCTCGGCGCGGCCGGCCTGCTCGACCAGGCCGCGCTCGAGCAGGGTCTGCATCACCCCATCGACCGCCACGCCGCGCACCTGCTCGATCTCCGAGCGGGTGGCCGGCTGCCGGTAGGCGATGATGGCGAGCGTCTCAAGCGCCGGCTGCGAGAGCCGCGGCGGGCGGGCGCGATGCCCGACCAGCGCCTTGAGCCAGGGGGAGTATTCGGGCTGGGTGACGAATTGCCACGACCCCGCCACGCAGGCCAGCCGGTAACTGCGCCCGGCGGCCTCGTGCTCGCGCGCCAATTCCTCGAGCGCGGCGGTCAGGTCCGCTTCCCGCACCTTTCTAAGCCCGCGCGCCACCTCGTCGCCCTCGGCGTGCGCGGGGGCGCCGGCGAACACGTCCCGGAGTTCTTTGAGGCTAAGCGGCTTTTGGGCCGAGAACAGGATCGCTTCGAGGATGAATTTCAATTCCATGCTAAAGGCTGGGTTCAGGGGTTTGCGCGGCGGGGGCGGCGACCGGCCCGGGCGGGTGGTCCAACGCCGCGGCGCGTTGGATCTCGATCTCGCCGAAGGCCTCGCTTTGCACGGCGGTGATCTGCCGGAGGCGAATCAATTCGAGCAACGCCAAAAAAGTCACCACCACCTCGGAGCGGCTGGCAGCGCCGGCGAACAACTCGAAAAAATGAAGCCGGGGCCGCTCGTGGACGAGTCGCATCAAGACCTCGATTTTTTCGCTGACGCTGAAGCGGTCCTCGACGATCTCGCGGGTTTCCTCCGCGCGCTTTTGGAGGCGGTGCAGCACGGTGTTGACCGCGTTAAGGAGGTCGAAAATCGAGGCCTCGGCGCCGGGCGCGCGCGGATCCGTCCCGAACTCGGGCTGGACCGGGGCGCGCGGAAAGATGTTTTCGCGCCGCGCCTCGAGCGCGGCCAACTGGGCGGCGGCATCCTTGAATTTTTTGTATTCGACAAGTTGGCGGATCAATTCCCAGCGGGGATCTTCGCCTTCCTCCTCGCCTTCGGTCTGGACCTGCTGATCCACGGGCAGCAACTCGCGGCTTTTGATGTACATGAGCGTGGCCGCCATCACCAGGAATTCACCCGCCACTTCGAGATCGAGCAGCCGCAGGGTCTCGAGGTACGCGATGAACTGCTCCGCCAGACGGGTCAGATTGACCTCGTAAATGTCCACCTCCTCCTTCCGGATCAGGTACAGGAGCAGATCGAGCGGTCCCTCGAAAACTTCGAACTTAACTTTATATTCGGACATGCTTGGCCCGGCGCGTCCGTTCGCCGGGAGAAGGGATGTTAGGCCACCGGCGGGGCGGATGGCAACTTGAGCTTTCAGCGGGAGCGGCGGCGGGGTATGATTAAAAGTGGGTGAGGCTAATTCCACAAGGAGAGCCATTGATCGTTT
>JBDHQH010000037.1:0-30222 GCA_039806935.1 Verrucomicrobiota bacterium | reverse complement strand
TCAAGCTGGGTGGCTGGCACGATGAAAATCCCGGAACAGGCCACCAACACGCTTTTATTGACCGACGCACGCTACGCCAAGCTGGCGCCTTACACGGCTGGAAACCCGGCCCTGTATCACTGCCCGGCCGACCACAGCACGGTGACCATCGGGGGTGTCAGTTATCCGCGCGTCCGGACGTTTTCGATGAACCAGGCAGTCGGCACCAAACCTTTGCCCCCGCGGCAGGCGGTGGACGCCCCTTGGCTTGATGGCCACCATGGCAATCTGGCCAATGCTCCCTGGCGCACCTACGGAAGGTTTGCTGACATGACAGTGCCAAGCCCATCGGATTTGTGGGTACTACTGGATGAGGACGAGTGCAGCATCAACGACGCGCAGTTTGCAGTCTCGATGGCGCTGCCGACAGCCTGGATTGACGTGCCCGGAAGTTACCATAATTTCGCGTGCGGGATCGCCTTTGCGGACGCGCACTCCGAAATCCACAAATGGACTGATCCGCGCACAGCCGTGGGCGCCAGAATCCACCAGCCCGGCATCCGCAACCAACCGGGAAATCGCGACATCCTTTGGTTGCAGCGACGAACTTCGTCCAACGCCCTGACGGGGGAGCCACATTGAGCGCGGAACCAGGAGCCAACCGCTTTGACACGGAATTCAGGGCCGAAGTTAATGCGCCCGAGTCGGGAGGATGGGGACAGCAGTCGCCCGCAGCGCTGGCCAGTTCGGCCCCGTGCTTCTGGACCCGGACGCGTCAGAAACTGCTGTTGGCCACCCTGGCCTTAAAGGCGGTTGTATTTCTCATGGCCATAGCAGCCATTACGCTATTTCCCTCCTTGCATCTCCGGGAATACCACAACGACATCCACTGGCCGCGTGAGGGGCCCCCCACCTTTGCCACCCATTTTGCGACTTGGGACGGAGCCCATTATCTATTCTTGAGCGAGGTCGGGTATGAGAGCGGAAGCTCGTCGTGTGCATTCTATCCGCTGTGGCCCTACCTGGTGCGGGCGTGTTCATTTTTGACATTCCACAACCATCTCGCGGCGGGACTGATTCTAGCCAACCTGCTCTCCCTGGCCGCCTTCCTGATCTTCCACTTTTTCGTCGAGCTTCATCACGGACTCAAGGCGGCGAACACTGCGGTCGCCCTGCTATTGGCCTATCCAGGGGCGATTTTTTTCTGCTTTGTTTATACTGAGTCACTATTCTTTCTGCTGGTCATCGCCTTCTTTTTATGTCTGTTTTCCGAGAAATATCTCTGCGTGGCGCTCATCGGCTTTCTCCTGCCCTTGACCAAGGCCGTCGGCGTGTTTTGCATTTTCCCGCTGGTCGCGCATCTCTGGCTAAGAAAAGCGCGTGCTCCGGCTTATCTGGCCTATTACGGTCCGATTCTTGGCTACTGCTGCTATTTCGGAATTATGTACCGTGCCACCGGCCACGCCTTCGAGGGCTTCGAAGCCCAACGGTTCTACCCGAACCAACCCTCGATCGGACATATCTTTGATGTGCCAGGGGTTTTGCAAGCGGCGTTCATGCCGTTGCGCCTGCACGGGATGCTGGATTCGGGCATCGACCGTTCCCTCTTTTTACTGTTGCTCGGCTCGCTATTTGCGATCTACCGGTTGAAGCCGGCTTACTTCGTTTATGCTGGGTTCATTGGCATCGTTCCGGCGTTGTCATCCTGGTTTCTCTCCTACACGCGCAATGTGATGATGTGCTTCCCTCTTTTCATTCTTTTCGGTGTGGCGCTGAGCCGGCCGGAGCGGAGATTTATTTTGTGCTACGTCGTGCTGCTGATGGGCACCCTCGAGCTCTGGTTCCTCTTGCGGCACATTAATTTCATTTGGGTGGCCTGAGGATGAACTGAACCGTGAACCGCAAGACGCGAACTTTTGGGCAGCCGCGCATCGAGCAAATCTGCAGGCGGGTGCTGCATCTCTGGTCCCGCCCGGTTGCATTGCAGTTTATGCCCTGGCTGCCTTGCTGGATTTACTATCTTTGGATTGCCTGGCGGGCTTCGGCGAATGCAGCCCTTTCAAGCGCGGCCTTTCGAGCGGAGGCGGTTCTCTTTATTGCGGCGCAGTCGCTGCTTCTGTTCGGTATTATTGCTCTTGCCGACGGAGCCATTTGCCTGGCGGGTTGGCGGCGGGCCCGAATGCTATGGATTTGGCTGGCGCATCTGGCCTTTGCCGCTCTTTACCTGGATTCACTCCTGTTTAGAATCATGTCCCTTCACCTCGTCCAGGGGCTGACTATTCTGTGCCAAGGAGGCGTGTCTCATATCCCTCTCAACTGGGCCCATACCGGCATCCCTTGCGAATCCCTGCGCCTGTATGTTCTAGGCGCGGCCGTTCTGGTCCTGACCTTGGGGCTATATTCCTACGCGATTGTTCGCTGGTGGCGCCCGCCAGCCGTGGGGCTTAGGTTGGGCAGAGCTCTGTTGGGCTTGGGCTACCTGGCTCTGGTGTCCGCAATTGCCAGTGTCGGGGATGATCCCTCCTGGGTCGCTGGGTTCGCGGACTTGAGGAAGGCCATGCCAATCTGCTTTGGTCCCGCGGCGCGGATTCCTGGAACCCCGCTGCTCATCCAAGGTCTGCGTCAACCCAAAGTTCCTCCCCTGGGTGAAATCAGCATAGAAATGGCAGCTACAGATTCCGCGCGGCCGGACATCATTCTAATCGTGCTGGAAAGCACGCGGGGCGATTTCATTACCAAGGAGATTACGCCAAATTTACAGCAGTTGCGCGCAGAGTGCTTGCCCTTTCTCGACACGCTTGCCTCTGGCAACGCCAGTCACCTTTCGTGGTACTCTCTTTTGACGGGCCGCCAGGGCCTTTATTTCGGTGTGGAAAAGAGGGCCCCAAGGCACGAGGGCAGCGCGGCCATCCGCTTGCTCCGGCGCGCCGGCTATAAGGTTCATGTCTTTTGCAGCAGTACGCTCGATTATCATGATATTGACAAGATTGCATTTGGCGACCACTTGGAGCTCTGCGACTCCATCGTGGACGCGCAGAAACTGGGCATCCGAGGCTCCCCGCAGCGGGACTTGCAGGTTATCAGGAGCGTTCTGGCTGCCATGGATGGCCCCCCCGGGGGCCGCCTGTTCCTCCTCTTTCTCCATTCCACGCATCACGATTACGACTGGCCTCCGGACGAACCGGCGCCCTTTGCCCCTTACGCCGAGCGTTGGAACTATTCCGATTTCCGCCTCAGCAGGGAACGCCTTGCGTTGGTTATGAACCGCTATCGCAACGCCCTTCATTTTCAAGACCGGTTAGTAGGTGAAGTTTTTTCCAAACTCAAGCGCCAGGGGCGCTACGAAAAGGTGGTGCTGGCCGTTACCGGGGACCACGGTGAAGAATTTCTTGAACACGGCAAGCTCCTCCATGCGAGCAATCTCTACCGCCCGCAAACACACGTGCCGCTATTGCTCAGATTCCCACCGCGAGAAGCGCTGCCCGTCCCACTCTCGGCACGACCACCCCTCGCGAGCCAGGTGGACATCTTCCCCACAATCCTCCATTATCTTGGGATGCACCCGACCGGTTGTTTCGACGGGGAATCTCTATTCCGAAAGATTGATGAGCAAGTCGTAATTACAGCAGAGAATGCCGACCTCGACCCAGTCAGCTTCTGCATTCAGTCGCCCTGCGCGAAGGCGTTCTTCCAATTCGAGAGCCGAACCCGACCCACTGTCGAGCAGCGGACGCTCTACTTGACAGAGGTAACGGACACGAATGATGTGCCTTCAAGCATTCAGGACCGCAGCTTGGCTGGACGGCTGATCTTCCAGACCAACTTTGGCATCGCGTTCAAATCCCTATTCACTGAGGGTGGACTGAAACAGGCCAAATAGCGCCCGACCTCCTCCCAATGCAGCTGCAAGGCGGCGCAAGTTTGTTTCTGTAAAATCTTTCATAGCGTTAAACTGAGGGCTGGGGCAGGTTGAAGGTCTTGGCGAAGCGGGCGATTTCGGCGATCTCCCGCCGCCCGGACAGCAGGGTCAGAGCGATGAGCGTAAGCACCGGGCCGATGCGGTGGCGGGGGTTGGTGTCGCGCGGGTCGGAGGCGCGGGCGACCTGCAAATATTATGCGATGAGCTTTGGCCAGCGCCTCCTGCTGGCCGGCTTGAAACTCAAAGAGCACCTGCTGTTGCCCGCGCTGTCCGCCGCCTGAAAATGTTGCGCACTTTGCGCGACATTTTTTCATAAAGGGACTAAAACAAATTGCCTGTCCCTATGAACGCTTACGGCCAACCGAGCTTGCCTTCGCGCTTCGACTGTGACTATCTTTCGGGCCGGAACCGGACGGATTCCATGATTGATCTCAAAGAAACGGTGATCGAGTGGTGCTTGGGAGCATTAGCGCAAACGTTTGCGTCGGAGCCGACCGGTAGTTTTTTCAGCCTGGTTGTGCTGGGGCACGACGTCAAATTTCACTCGCATTTCCCTTCCTTATGAAGCGCTGTCTGCTCCTCGGTTGCTGGTTCTTCTCGCTTGCTTCGGCCCTGGCGGGGTTTGTCTTTGAACCGTTTGCTGACGCCAGTGGAAGGGGAGGGACGGCGTATCCCGTGGGCGGCTTTCTTTTTGGACAAGCCAATCATCAGGGGAATGTCTGGCATGCCCTCACGAATACCCCAACTCCGCCAGCAACCGGCCTCCCCCGGATCTCGGCGGGAAATCTCACCTACCCCGGCCTGCCCGCTTCTAGCGGCAACCATTTGTTCATCCCTTCCGCTACTGGCGTAATGGGCCGGCTTTCCCTCGATTTCACCACCACTACCGGCGCAGTGTATTTCTCGTTTTTGCTGAAGGTAACCGATGTGTCAGCGTTGGACACCAGCGGGGCGCAGGACAATTTCTTTATCGGGTTTGGGGATACGGTGGGCCAGCAAAACGCGACCCTGCTGCGGGCAGTGACACGGGTGTACTCACGCCGCGCCGCCGGGGGTTTCAACCTGGGGGTTGCGCGCAACTCCGGCGCGCCCTCGAATTGGGTATTTGAGAATACCGTCCGCCGCCTCGACGAGGTGCTGTTCGTGGTGGGTTCCCAGGACTACGACCAGCACACCGCTAATTTGTGGGTAAACCCCGCGCCTTCGACTTTTGGGGCCGCGATGCCCCCCGCGCCGACGTTGACGGCCACCCGGGGCGCCGACCTCAACGCCAACGGAGTGCGCGCGCTGGTGCTCGGCTGCCGGACCAACGCCCCGCCGGCTTGCTTCGTGGATGAATTACGGGTGGGCTCCTCGTGGGCGTTGGTGACCGGCAGTCTGGGAATTGCCGCTCAACCGGCCAGCCAGACACTCGACGCCGGGCTTGAGGCCCGATTCACGGTGGTCGCCGCGGGGGCCGAGCCTTTCAATTATGAATGGCGAAAAAACGGCGTGGCGCTGACGAATAGCCCGCGGGTGCTGGGCGTGAACGGCCCCCAACTGACGGTCCGCGCGGTGACGCAGACGGACGCCGGCGAATACACGGTCCGCATCTCGAACGCTCTCGGGGCGGTGACCAGCGCGGCGGCCACCCTCGCCGTGCGCGACCCCGCCATCACCATTCCACCCCGTGATTTGGCGATGCCAGCGGGCGCGACGGCCCTTTTCCACGCGGAAGGCAGCGGCGCGGCGCCGTTAGCCTGGCGCTGGTGGAAAGAAGGCGCGCCGCTCGCGGATGGCGGCTCGATTTCCGGCGCCATCACCCCGCGGCTGACCATCAGCAACCTGACCGCCAATGACGCGGGAAAATATTCGGTCTCCGTGACCAACGCGATGGGCGCCGGCGCGGTCAGTCCCTCCGCCGAGTTGTTGGTCACCGGCCCGGCGCCGCGGCCAAACATAGTTTTTATTCTGACGGATGACCTCGGTTACGGCGATCTGGGTGTGTTGTTTCAAAATCAGCGCGCGCCGGGACTGCCGCGGGAATCCACTCCCCATCTGGATGCCCTGGCCGCGGGAGGCCTGCAACTTCGGCGCCATTATTGCGGCGCGCCCGTGTGCGCGCCGTCCCGCGCTTCGCTGCTCCTCGGTCAACACCAGGGACACGCCAATGTCCGCGATGAACAATGGGATAAAGCGCTGGCGAAAAATCATACCCTGGCGACAGTCCTGCGGCGGGCGGGTTACGCCACCGCGGCGATCGGAAAATGGGGACTTGCGGGAGACGATCTCGGAGGCGCCACCCCCGCCGATTGGCCGGGCTATCCCACCCAACGCGGTTTCGACTACTTCATGGGTTACGTGCGCCACGGTGACGGTCACGAGCATTATCCCAAGGAAGCGTTATACGCCAACGGCAGCAAGGAATGCTACGATGGCACCAACAACATCACCCCCGCGCTGGACAAATGCTACACCACCGACCTCTTCACCGCGCGCGCGAAGCAATGGATCCGGGATCAACAGGCAGCCCGCCCCGAACAGCCGTTTTTCCTTTATCTCGCGTATGACACTCCGCACAGCGTTTATGAACTGCCCACTCAAGCGTATCCGGCGGGAGGCGGACTCGCCGGCGGCTTGCAATGGCTGGGGCAACCCGGGCACATGATCAACACCGCCGACGGCGTGGTGGACTCGTTTTTCCATCCGGACTACGCGGCAGCCACCTATGACGATGACGGCGACCCAAACACACCGCGGGTGAGGTATCCGGAAGTTTTCCAACGCTACGCCACCTCGGTTCGACGCATTGATGACGCGGTCGGGGACCTTCAGCAATTGCTCCGGGATCTGGCTATCGACACCAACACGCTGGTGATCTTCGCCTCCGATAACGGGCCGACACGCGAAGACAAGCTCAACCTCCCCGTCCGCTACGCGGCCGATTTTTTCGACACCTTCGGGCCGCTGGACGGAATCAAACGAGACACCTGGGAAGGCGGCATTCGGGTGCCGCTGCTGGCCCGCTGGCCGGGCGTCATCCCCCCGGGCCGCATCAGCGACAGCCCGTCTCAATTTCAGGATTGGCTGCCCACTTTCGCCGCGCTGGCGGGTCTGCCCGCGCCCGCCAGTTCCGATGGCGTCTCGCTCGCGCCTACCCTGACCGGTCAAGGCGAACAAGCCCCCGGCACTGTTTATGTCGAGTACGAGGACACGTACAGCACGCCCGCCTACCCTGAATTCGAGCCGGCCCATCGCAACCGTGTCCACAACCAGATGCAGGTGATCTACCTGGACGGCCTCAAAGGGGTGCGCTACGACATCCGATCGCATGCCGACAATTTCGAGATCTACGATGTCCTCAACGATCCCAAGGAGGCTGTCAACCTGGCGCTCACTCAGGACCTGGCTGAACTCCAGCAGCGGATGAAGGATCGCGTGCTTCAGTTGCGCCGGCCCGACTCTGCGGCTCCACGGCCGTATGATGAGGAATTCCTACCGCCGGTCTCCCCCTCGCCCACTATCGCGGGGGTAGAATGGCAAGCATACGCGGCGCCGCTCCCCTGGGCGGCCGAAATGGCTGGTGCGACGCCTTTCGCCGAGGGTGTCGCCGATCGTCCCGATGCGACAGTGCGGACAGAAAAGGAAAATCTGGCTCTGGTATTCAGCGGTTTTCTCTACGCTCCCGCCGACGGAGATTACACGTTCCACTTGTCAGTGGATGGCGGCGCCCTCTTGCGCATCCATGACGCCATTGTGGCCGATGCGGATTTTGGCTACACGCCCGGCGCTGAGATTAGCGGCGCAACGCGGCTCCGCGCCGGGTGGCACCCCTTCCGCCTCGCGTATGTCCATCGCTCGGCTGGCACTCCATCCCTGAGTCTGGATTGGGGCGGCCCGGGGTTTCCCCGACAGGCGATTCCGGCCTCTGCTTTTCGCCGGAGCGCCAAAGCAAAGGCGCTCCGCGCGATGGATGATCAGGCATCCACCCCGGCGGCCCAGCCGGTGACCATCGACGTTCTGGCCAACGACTCCGGCCCGGTGCCTTTCAGCATCTCCGCAATCGAAACGCCGCGGGCAGGCCAGGCCATCGTCGTGGGTGCCCGCATCCTTTACACGCCGCGCGAAGGTTTCCTCGGCGAGGATGTGTTTGGTTATGCCATCGGAGATGGTCAGTCCGCCGCCCGGGCCACCGTGACCGTTAACGTGCATCTCGCAGACCGCAGCTACTGGTTTCCTTTCAACGAAACCTCCGGCCTGACCTCTCCGGATGCAGCAACCTCGGTGGCCGTTTCGCTGCTTGGCTTCACCAACAATCCCCGGCAATGGGTCGAAGGCCGGTGGAACCGGGGTCTCCAATTTGATGGAGCGGCCAACAAAGCCGTCATCAATGGCTACCAGGGCGTCACGGGAGCGGCACCACGAACGGTTTCAGCCTGGGTAAAAACGACCGAGACGGCCAAGTCCATGGGCATCGCGTCCTGGGGCGATCTGGCGTCCGGCAGGAAATGGTCATTTCTTATCCAAAACACCACCGAACCAAAGGGATCGCTGCGGCTCGAGGCGGGTTACGGGAACATTATCGGCAGCTCTCCGGTCAACGACGGCCAGTGGCATCACGTCGCATGTGTGCTCGAGCGCCTGACGGCCCCTAGTTCGACCAACATCCAGCTATTCGTGGACGGCCGCCCCGACCCCGTCTCGGGTGGCGCTCCGACCCAAATTGACACCGCCGCCGCCGGCGAGGTCCTGATCGGGTGTGATATTCAGAATCGCTATTTCAATGGTGTGCTGGATGAAGTGCGCCTCGCCAACCGCGCGCTCACCCGGGCGGAAATCGCGGCGGAATTCGGCGCCTCGAGCCAATCCGCCGCTGCCTGGCATTTCCGCTATTTTGGCTCCGCGATACCGGAGTGGAGCGCCGATGATGACCTGGACGGCGCCAGCCGCCTGGCCGAATACGCCTTTGGCGGGCAACCGCACCTCGCCGACCCCGAGTTGCGGCGCGTGCTCGCCCAACTCGCAGGCGATCATCTGCACGTGATCTTCACTCGTCGCCCGTCGGGCACCCATGAACTTGCCTACGAATGCCAGAGCTCGCCCGACCTCCTGAACTGGCGTTCCCTGCCAGGTGAAGAAATCGCGGTCACCACCGCGCCGTCACTGCACGGCTTTGAACAGGTTGAATTCCGGGCCAGCCCGCCTATTTCGAGTCAAGCCACGCTATTTGTCCGTATCGCCGCCACCCCGACCCGATAATGATTTCGCCAGAGGTATAAAAAATGATCGGAAATGCGCAGGAAAACTATTGACAGCTTGAGCGGATGGGTAATAATGCGCAAACGATTGCACAACCTTTAAACCAGCAACCCCAGTGAAAAAGGCCAATTATGCACGATTCTTCCTCAACTAGAACAATGGTTTGCGCCCTTAATTCCGCTTCTACCCACCGCCAAAATCGGTCGTTCGCCGCCGGGATCCTGGCGTTGGGTTTGCTCGTGTGGACAACTTCGGCCTGGAGCATGCCCAATTCGGATTCCTTTGGTGATCAAACGGCGGATGGCGGCTCTGATTATGCCCTCGGCAGCGCTCTTGGGGGGCAGACGAACGCGCCCTACTACCGCTGGAACCCGACGGGGACCACTTTGGGCACCATCAGGCCGACGATCATCGCCGGCAACCTTTCGTATGTGGGATTGCCTGCCTCCTCCGGCAACAGTGTGGCGGTTGCGCCCTCGACGAATTTGGCTGGCGGCGTCGGCGCGCGCCTGGATTTGCGGATCAGCACCACAGCCACGGCCTATTATTCACTGCTTTTGAAAGTAACCGATCTGGCCAACGTGCCCGCCGCCAATTCCAACAACCCCATCGCGGCTTTTTGCGATGACCCCAAGGAGCAAGGAGTTGCGGTGCAGCGGTTGGGCAGTCGCCTGGTGAGCAAGCGGTCCGGATCCGGCTATGTGCTGGGGATCGGACGCAACGGCACCGCGGAGGACTATGTTTACGACAGCACTGTGCGCAATGTGAATGAGGTGCTATTTGTCGTCGCCTCGTACGAGTTGACGGGCGGCGTCACGAACGTGAACCTTTGGATCAACCCGGCCGCTTCCAGCTTCGGTGAACCCGCCATCCCGGCGCCGACGGTATCCGCCGACACGTTCACCACCATGGTTGGAAACCTCGGCAACAATGGGCCGCGGGCGTTTGGCTTGCTTTGCCAATATGCGGGCGCGCCCTCGGCGACCATTGATGAAGTGCGGGTGGGGCGCACCTGGGCCGCCGTCACGGGCGGCGTGGAGTTTTCCTTGCAGCCCACGAATCAGACGGCGCTCACCGGCGGGACAGTGGTTCTTTACGCCTTGGCGGCTGGCGCCAACCCGTTGACCTACACCTGGCAAAAGGACGGCGTGAACCTCCCGAACAGCGCGCCGTACTCGGGGGTGAACACCCGCACCCTGACCATCACTGGAGCGGGCCATGCCCAGGCTGGAAACTACACGGTAATGGTGACTGGCGGCGTCAAGCCAGCTTACAGCGACGGAGCTTACCTCACGATCAACGACCCCATTCTGGATCCGCGAATCATCACCCAGCCGGTTTCGACCACCAACCTCGTGGGCGCGACCGTCACCTTCCACGTCGCCGCCGCGGGCACCTCGCCCTTTTATTATCAGTGGTACAAGGGGGTCAACCTGCTCTGGGACAGCGGTAATATCTCCGGCGCCAACACCGACACCCTCACCCTCACCGCCGTTTCCAACACCGACCAGGCCGACTACAGCGTGGTCGTCATCAATGGCCTCGGCGCCTCAGTCACTAGCGACCTGGCATCGCTTACCATCGTGAACCCGATTGCCATTTCCGCGGAACCGACTCCCCGAGTGGTCCCGCTGGACGGCAAGACGGTCATGGCGGTCGGATTTTCGGGCACCGGCCCCGTTTCGTATCAATGGCAACTCGAAGGCACGAACCTGCCGGGTGCGACCGCCGCCGCCTACGTGGTGAACCACGCGCAGCCCATCCACGCGGGAGCATATCGCGCGATCATCACCGGCCCGGGCAATTCCGTCACCAGCGCGGTGGCGGCCTTGAAGCTTGCAACGCAACCGGCACGCCTGCCGGCCACCAATGTGGTGGTCCTGCGGGTGGGAGATGGCGCGCAAACGCTCACCACCAAAGGCAATTCAATGTTTCTGGACAGCTTCACCGCCAGTGGGGTCATCGACGGCACAGTAGCCATTCCCGACAGCGGTCCCGCCGCGCTTGTAGCGACCGGCCCGAACATCGTCACCTTGTCTGGCGGGAGCACCTCCATCAGCGGCAACGGATTATCCAAATCGCTCAATCGCCAGTTCCTGTTGTTGGGGGCTTACCACACCAATCTCAATTACACCGCTGACTTGAACAGCTCGGGCGCCGCGGCGGTGCCGCGCGGAATCGCGCTGGTGGATGCGGAAGGCCGCTACTCGCTGATCGCCTCGGTAACCAATGCCTTTGGCGGCACCTTCTGGCGCGGCGCAGTCGGAGACGGCACCAACAACTACTGGGGCTGGGGCCGGGCGCCAGGCACCTATTACTTCGGGTTTGACGATCCGGCGACGCTCGTCCAAGGCGATTGGAGCAATCTGCGCTCCATGGGAATTTTCAACGGCAGCATCTACGGCGTCTCCGCCGTCTCCGGCAAGACCGGGGTCATGAAATTGCCCGGCCTGCCCACGGTCACTAATGACGTTCAAGTGGTGATCACCACGGGTCGCGGGAGTTCCTCAGACTGCGATGTCAGTCCGGATGGCGCGATCATTTACCTGGCCGACTCCGCCAAGTCAGAGTCGGGAGGCGGAGTGCAACGCTGGGACTTTGACGGCGCCAACTACAACCTGTCATACACCTTGTCCGACGGGTTGCCCGCCGGCGCGATGTATGTCACGGTTGATTTCAGCCGCAACCCCCGGGTGGTGTATGCCGTGAGCGGCGAGAACGAAAACAACCGCATCGTCCGCATCGAGGATACCGGCGCTGCCGCCGCGGGCGCCACGATCGCCGCCGCCGGATCCCGGCAGGTCTTTCGCGGAGCGCAACTTGGACCTCAGCCCGCCCCGCCCGGACAGCCGCTGCTCTCGGCCACACCCGCCGACGGCGTCATCGTGCTGGATTGGCAAGGTTCGTACTTCCTGCAATCCGCTCCGGAAGTCCTCGGCCCCTACGCGGATGTGATCAACGGCACCCGTCCCTTTACGAACAGCACCACCTCGGAAGCCCGGCGTTTCTTCAGGCTCCGTCAATGAGGAAAGCTGATCACCGGGCAAAGCGGACTGGCGCGGCGGCAAACTCCGCGCCAGTCCCGCCGTCGGGTGCGCCTCGTCCTGCTTGGCCTCAATGGCTGCGCTAGGTGCAACAAGCTGTCCCGTATGTGACGGTGGTGGGGATCAACTGCATTCGACTCAAAGGTTTTTGACATCACAGAATTTTTCATCATGCGAAGCACACCTCCTGCCACCCTCCCGGCGAAGCCACCTCAGCCTCCCCCGCGGCTCCTCCTCGGACTGGCCATGCTCACTCTTGCCAGCCCGATCGGGGCCGCCCCCCCCATCCGCCTGGTTCCAGAAAAAGTGACGCCGGCCGTCGCCGATCGGCAGGACTGCCAGTCGGCGGATCGAGTGCGTTTGGGAGGCTGGATAGGCGCGCGGATGGACGCCAACGCCACGAATCGAATGGCCGCAATCGACCCCGACCGGCTGCTGGAAGGTTACCGCCATCGGCCCGGCCGACAGACCTGGGATGGCGAACACATTGGCAAGTGGCTGCATGCCGCGACCCTGGCTTGGGCCAATACCGGCGATCCCGTCATCCGCAAAAAGCTCGATTATGTCGCCGTCGAACTCGCGAAATGCCAAATGGAAGACGGCTACCTCGGCACCTATGCGCAATCCGAACGTTGGACCATGTGGGATGTCTGGGCGCATAAATACAATCTGATCGGGCTCGTGACTTATATGCGCTACACGGGCAACCTGGCGCCAATGCCCACCTGCCGGCGAATGGCGGATTTATTGTGCGGCACCTTTGGGGACGAACCGGGAAAACGCGACCTCAACCTGGCCGGGCAGCACCTGGGCATGGCGCCCACGAGCGTGCTGGAGCCAATGATCCTGCTCTACCGTCTGACCGGCGAGTCGCGTTACCTGGATTTCTGCAAATACATTCTGCGCGCCTGGGAAAAACCCAATGGCGCCAAGGTCGTCTCCACGCTTTTGAACGAAAAGCGGGTCGATCGAGTGGGAAACGGCAAAGCCTACGAAATGCTGTCGTGCCTGAACGGAGCCCTCGAGTATTACCGCACCACGGGCGAGCGCCCGCTCTTTGAGGCCTGTCTGAACGCGTGGGAGGACATCGTAAAACACCGCCTTTACTTGACCGGCACGGCCAGCTACCGGGAGTTCTTCCGCGACGATTACGACCTGCCCAATGTCAACAACGTCGGCGAAACCTGCGTCACCGTCACCTGGCTGCAATTCAACGCCCAACTCCTGCGCCTGACCGGCGAGGCCCGGTTCGCCGAGCAACTCGAAAAAGTCGTGCTGAATCAGTTGTTCGGCGCCCAATGTCCGGACGGCTCCGCCTGGGGCTATTACGTGCAGATGGAAGGCAAAAAGCCCTACAGCGGTTCGCTCGACGGGCACTGCTGTCTCTCGAGCGGGCCCCGCGGTGTCTCGCTGATCTCCACCTTTGCCCTGAGCACCGACGCGGATGGCGTGGTTGTCAATCTCTATGAAACGGGCAGCGCGCGGCTCACCTTGCGCGATGGCGCTGCGGTAGCCCTGGCCTCGCAGACCATGTACCCCGCCGACGGGCGGATCAGAATCTCGGTAAGACCAGAGACGGTGAAAACCTTCACGGTGAAATTGCGAATTCCAGAATGGTGTCCAAACCCGGAGGTGCGCGTGAACGGAACGAAGCTCGCTCCGGCGCGCGGCGGCGACGGTTACGCCTGGATCCGACGCGAGTGGAAACGCGGCGATCAAATCCATCTCCGTTTAGCGCTCGAACCGCGATTGGTGACTGGCCAGCGCCAGAACGAAGGGCGAATCGCCATCCTCTACGGCCCGCTGGTGCTCGCGGCGGACGAGGCTCTGCTGGGAGACAGCCAGGAACCACTCAGCCATCTCGGCGTTTCCCAATGCGACCTGAACGCCATAAAGTTCAAGGCGGAAGCGGCGCCCGGAGATTTCAAGACCTGGCCCGGCGCTCAGGTTTTCCGCATTCGGGCCGTTTCCCGCCCCACCCCCGAGAGCAAGGCGGCGAAGCCCTTGACAGCGAAACTCCTCCCCTTCGCCGACGCTGGCGCGACCGGCACGCGTTACAAAATCTGGCTTCCCTGCCAGCCCGCCCGGCCCGATCGCAATCTCTTGCGAGATGGCGTCGAGATCCGTTCCCGCAAGCCCAATACCGGATCGATCCTCGACGGCAACGTCCAGACGATCGCCGCCACATTCAACAACCGGTCCGCGGAACTGGACTGGTTCGGTGTCGAGTTGGAGGAACCGGTCCTGATCTCGCGGCTGGTTTTCACCCACGGCAAGAGCTATCACGACGGCGGTTGGTTCGACGCTTCGCGGGGCAAACCACGCATCGAAGTCCAAACCACCGCCGGCGGCCCCTGGAACATCATAGGTACGCTGGACGATTACCCGGCCACCACCGCGGCGGACCCCGCCGGACTGAAGGACAGTCAGTCATTCGTTCATCGGTGGCCCCAGCCGCTCCGGGTGTTCGGCGCGCGCGTCGCCGGCAAGCCCGCCTCAGGGGACAAGCCCCGGCAGGCCTTCTCGACCTGCGCCGAGCTGGGGGCATTCCTCAATTAGGAAGCCGGTCGGATGACTCCTTTCCGTTTCCAAGCCTTCGGGCTCATGGTCCTCCTCTGCGCGGCCGCCACCCCGGCGGCCGAGTACTACGTGGACAGCCGCACCGGAGTGGATACCGACACCGGTTCGCGGGAGCGGCCCTGGAGAACGCTCGAGCGAGTAAACGAAGCAGTCTTCCACTCTGGCGACACAATCTTCTTCGCCGCCGGTTCCGAGTTTAAAGGTGGTTTCGAGATTAAACAGTCCGGCGCCTCCAACGCGCCGATTTCGTTCAAAGCCTTCGGTTCCGGACCCAAACCGCGCTTCACCAATCCCGAAGGATCCGTTCTGAATGGCAACGCCATCCGCATCAACGCCAGCCACATCGTCGTGGAAGGCCTCTTCTTCGAGCGCTGCCCCGCAAATCCGACGCCCCTTGGCATCCAAACGCTCGGGGCCATTTTTCTAACCACGAACGCCACCCAATGCGTCGTTCGCCGTTGCGAAATGACCCGGACACCCGTCGGGATCACGATCTACGGCGAACGCAATCTCGTTGCCCGCAATTACATCCACGACAACAACCAGCCCATCAAACCTCATTGGGGGCCGATGGGTGTCGTGATTTGCGGCTCGGATAACGAGGTGGCTTACAACCGGTTCGAGAATTACTCCGCGCCCAGCGCGGAATATGGGCACGACGGCGGCGCCATCGAAATCAACGACCGCTCCCTGCCCAAGCGAAATATCCGCATTCACCACAACCTTTCGTTGCGCAATCAGGGGTTCATCGAATGGGTCGGCCGCGTTGTCCAGGACGAGTTCTACATCCATCACAATGTGTCGATGGATTACCAGTCGTTCCTTGGGCTCACAGGACCCTGCACAAATATTCGCGTGGACAATAATACCGTGGTGCGCACGCTCGCGCATGCCGAGGCGGACTCCGAGGATGTGATTTTTTGGCTTTATGGTGAAGGCAACACCAACATCACCTTTCGCAACAACATCTTTGTCTATGATCCCGAGCGCGTGGAACCAATATTTTCGCGCGGCGAACTGGCGCATTCACATAACCTCTTTTACCGCATCGACCACGATCGCCTCCCCAAACAAGCGAATCGCCATGCCTATGAGCGTAAATACCTCGGAGGCGGGGCACACCTGGGCAGCGGAGATCTGATCGGCGACCCCCGATTCCGCGATTTTGCGGGAGGCGACTTTCACTTGCGGCCGGACAGTCTGGCGATCGATGCCGGTCTGGAATTAGCCTATAAATCTGATTTTGACGGTGTGCCGGTTCCCCAGGGAGCAAGACCTGATTTGGGCGCCTTTGAATACCGCCAAGAAGAACCAAAAAACTGAGGAAACACTATGAAAGGTATTGACATCATTTCGGGATCACCGCATTCTTGCGCAAACGATTGCGTTGACGTGCATCGCGAAAATCAAAAGCAATTGAGCCTTTTTATGCAAACATCCAGCTCGGCTGCAACACAGGTTTGCGCTAAACTCCCCTGCCCCGCTCCCAGCCGCGCTCCGCGCGCTTTCACGTTGATTGAGCTGTTGGTCGTCATTGCCATCATCGCCATTCTTGCCGCAATGCTCCTGCCGGCGCTGAGTCGAGCCAAGGAACGGGCCCACCGCACCACCTGCCGATCCAACATGCGCCAAGTCAGTCTCACCGCCCTCATGTACGCCATGGACAACCAGGACAAGTTTCCCTCGCTGCAATTTGGAAATAACAACAACATGCACGCGGTCTGGCTGCCCACCGACGTTTTTCTGGATTTCATCCAGCGCGGCAAACTGGCCACCAACGTGTTAACCTGCCCCAACAAAAACCGGGACACCAAATGGATCACCGTGGGCGCCAACCGCACCCGCGTGGGCTTTTTCTGTCTCTGGGGTTTTCCCACCGAAGGGGACACCCGCGACCGGTCGTTGAATGACGGGCCTCCCCTGCCCTTCGCCGCGCCGTGGGACTCGCCCAAAAAGACCACCGACAACACCCGCTACACCGTGTTGCTCGCGGATATCATCAGCAAAGGCACGGATGTCTATGGAGATCTGCGGGAAGTCACGGACGCCCCGCATACCAAGGATGGGCCGAGAGTCTCGGGTTCCGGCCAGGTGGTGGACCCGGCGGTGATCGGTTCCGAGGGCGGCAATGTCGGGCTGGTCGATGGGAGCGTCGCCTGGCGCAAGCAGGGCGCCATGCGCCAGCGCTGGGTTTTTTGGAACACCACGACCCGGCAACCCGACCAAAGTTACATCGGTTATTGGTAAAGGACCGCGTTGAATCCCATCTTATACATTGACGGGGCGGCGGGCCCGCTGCCAAACTCCGGGCCCGGGCGAAACGCGCCCTCGACCAACGGCGGCACGCCCCAAGCGCGGCCGGGCGGTGGCGGAAAGGGCATGAAAAAAAACGCAACCCCGAACAGTCAGACCCATTTGAATCCGCCGCCCACGCTGCAGCGGATCGCCGAGCAATCCGGCTTGTCGGTGACTACTGTCTCGCGGGTGTTGAGCGGCCAGGCCGCCCGCTATCGCATCAGCGAACAGACCGAGGCGCGGGTCCGCCAGCTCGCGCGCGAATCCAACTTCGTGCCCAACCAGTTGGCCCGCGGCCTGCGCCTGCGCAAGACCAACACCATCGGGCTGATCGTTCCGGATCTCACGAATCCGTTTTTCGCCGCCATTGCCCATCAGGTCACCGCCGGCAGCGGCAGGCATGGCTATTCACTCGTCTTGTGCGACAGCCAGGACAGCTCCGAGGCGGAGATCAAACAACTGGGGCTGCTGCGAAGCCGGAATGTCGAGGGCATCGTGTTGTGCCCGGTCGGCCGGTCGAGCGAACATTTGCGCGGGTTTGTGGGCGGGCGGCTCCCCCTGGTGCTGGTGGATCGCTTTTTCCCCGATTTGCCCCTGGCCTACGTCAGTTCGGACAACGAGTCGGGCGCTCGGCGGGCCACCGAGCACTTGATTTCCCATGGACACCGCCGCATTGCGTGCCTGCAAGGCGCGCGGCGGACTTCACCGAACGAATTTCGCGTGCAAGGCTACAAGGCCGCCCTGGCACGGCACCGGCTGCCCGCCGATCCCAGCCTGATCGTCGGCGACTCTTTTTCCGATCAAAGCGGATATATCGAGACCAAACTGCTGCTGCGGCGGGAGCCGCGGGTGACCGCGATCCTTTCGTTGAGCAATGTCAACGCACTGGGCGCCATTCGAGCGTTGGCGGAGGAAGGGTGCCGGATCCCGGAGGACATTTCGCTGATCTCTTTTGACGATACGCCGTACTTTGCTTTTTTGGCCACGCCGCTGACGGCGGTGGCGCAGCAGCATTCGGAAATCGGCGAAGTGGCGATCAAACTGTTGTTCGATCAAATCCAGGCGCCCGAACGCCGCACCAACGGTGGCATCCTGCTCCCCACCAGCCTGGTTGTCCGGCAATCGGTCCGGCGGCTCGAGTCTCCGTCGCTGGGATCCCCATCTCCCGCTCCCATCAACACCAACACCTGATATAACACAAGGAACATTATGGTCATCGTCCAATCCTACGGCCTCGCGGTGGTGATGTGCGTCATCACGATGCTCTGCTGGGGCTCCTGGGCCAACACCCAGAAACTGGCCAGCAAAGAATGGCGTTTTCAACTTTTCTACTGGGATTACGCGATCGGCGTCCTCTTGCTGGGATTGCTGCTGGCGTTCACCATGGGCAGCTCCGGCGAAGGCGGCCGCGGCTTCCTGGCCGACCTCCGGCAAGCGGACAGCCGATGGCTTTGGTCCGCGTTCATCGGGGGCGTAATTTTCAATCTCTCCAACATTCTGCTGGTGGCCGCCATCGATATCGCCGGCATGGCGGTCGCCTTTCCGGTCGGGGTCGGTCTGGCGCTGGTGTTGGGGGTGATCACCACCTACCTGTCCACCAAAGAGGGCAACGCCCCCATGCTGGCCCTGGGAGTCGCCGCCATCGCGGTTGCAATCATCCTCGATGCGCTGGCCTACAAGCGTCTCTCGCGCGGAGGCCAGCGGGCTTCAATGAAAGGCGTGGTCATTTCCATCGCCGCGGGCTGTTTGATGGGCTTTTTCTACAAGTACGTCGCGCAGGCGATGGGCAAAATCGAGGCGGTCAATGGCGCGCTCACCCTGGAACCGGGCAAATTGAGCCCCTATACCGCCGTCGTCCTGTTCAGCCTTGGATTGTTGCTGTCGAACTTCATCTGGAACAGCATCATGATGGTCAAGCCCTTCACCGGCGCTCCGGTGCCATTTGGAGATTACTTCAAAGGCAGCGCACGGCTGCATCTGGTGGGCATTCTGGGCGGCATGATCTGGAATCTGGGCATGTCCTTCAGCATCATCGCCAGCACCAAAGCCGGCGCGGCGCTCTCCTACGGCCTCGGCCAGGGCGCGACTATGATCGGCGCATTCTGGGGTGTCTTTATCTGGAAGGAATTCAAAGGCGCGCCTCCGGGCACCAACAAATTCCTGGCGGCGATGTTCCTGTTCTATTTCGTGGGACTGGCCATCCTGATCGCCTCCAAACTGTGAACCCGGACGGCTGGCCGTCCGTTGATTCACCCAAGCGAATTTTTGCATTGATATGACGAAACATCCTGTGCTCGTGGTTGGCAGTTCCAACACCGACATGATCATCAAGCTCGACCGCATTCCCCGGCCGGGCGAAACCATTATCGGCGGCGAATTTGCCACCGCCGCCGGCGGTAAAGGCGCCAACCAGGCCGTCGCCGCTGCCCGCGCGGGCGGCCGCGTAACTTTCATTGGCAGAGTCGGCCGGGATATGTTCGGTGAAAAAGCGGTGGCTGGATTTGTCGCCGACGGCATTTGCACGGATTTCATCGTGCAGGACGCTGCCAGCCCCTCCGGCGTCGCGTTGATTTTTGTGGATGCCAAGGGCGAAAACAGCATTGCGGTCGCCTCCGGGGCCAATGGCAACCTCACTCCCGCGAATGTCCTCAAGGCCAAGCGGGCCTTTCAGCCGGGGGGAATTGTTGTGCTTCAACTCGAGACGCCGCTTAACACCGTCCAGGCCGCGGCCGACCGCGCGTTGGCCGCCGGCATGAGGGTCATTCTCAATCCCGCCCCGGCGCGCGCCCTGCCGAATAAACTGCTCTCGCGACTGTATCTGCTTACTCCCAACGAAAGCGAAGCCGAACTCCTGACCGGCATCACGGTCCAAGACAACGCTTCCGCCAGCCAGGCGGCTCGGGCGTTGCTGAAGCGAGGAGTTCGCAACGTGATCGTCACCTTGGGAGCTCGTGGCGCGCTGGCCGCCGGCGAGGAAGGCGAGGGCTTCATCCCGGCCTTCAAAGTCAAGCCGGTGGATACCACCGCGGCGGGCGATGTTTTTAACGGCGCGCTGGCAGCGGGCCTCGCGGAAGGGAAGTCCCTGCTGGACGCCGCGCGGTTTGGCGCCGCCGCCGCCGCTGTCAGCGTCACCCGCCTGGGGGCGCAAACCTCCGCCCCCACCCGGGCGGAAATTGACCGCCTGCTCGCCGGGGCAAACGGAGCCGCGAGTCCGAGCCGGCGCAAAGCACCCCGGCTGATCCCCGCGTAGCGCGGGGGTTTGGGAAACTCCGCTCGAACAATCCGGGCCGCCCCCGCCTCAGCCCAGCAACTCCTGAATTTCATCCCAGGTGAGCGCCGCTGTGAACTGCTCCTCTCCGCCCACGGTGGCCTGAATGAGTTCGCGTTTCCGTTTTTGGAGCGCCAGGATCTTTTCTTCAATCGTGTCGCGGGCGACGAGTTTGTAACTCGTTACCACACGCGTCTGGCCGATCCGGTGGGCTCGGTCGGTGGCCTGGTCCTCGACGGCCGGGTTCCACCAGGGATCGAAATGAATGACCGTGTCCGCGCCGGTGAGATTCAGGCCGACGCCACCGGCCTTGAGGCTGATCAGAAAGATTGGCACCGAGCCATTCCGTTGAAAACGATCCACCACTCCGGCGCGATCCACGGTGGATCCGTCCAAATAGCAATATGGAATTCCCTCAGCCTCGAGCCTTCCCCGGAGCAGCGCCAACATGCCTACAAATTGGCTGAAGACCAGCAAGCGATGCCCTCCATCGAACGCCTGCTCCAGCAACTCGCCGAAGAGCTCCAGTTTCCCCGAGGCGGTGGCTGGATCCACGCCCTCTGTTTTCAGCAAGCGGAGGTCGCAACAAATCTGCCGCAAGCGCAGCAGCGCCGTCAGCATCAACATCCGGCTCCTCGCCAGCCCTTGCTCCCCGGAGGCCGTCAAAATTTCCTTCCGGCTGGCCTCGATCACCTGCTGGTAAACCCCGCGCTGGGCCGGAGTCAGGTCGCAAAAGGCAACGTGCTCCAATTTCGCCGGCAGGTCGGATGCCACCTCAGCCTTGAGCCGGCGCAGCAAGAACGGCCGCAGCCGGCGCGCCAGGCGCGATTGCGCCCCGGCGTCGCGTTCCCGGGTGATCGGCAGTTCGTAGCGTTCGCGAAAATCCTTGGCTGAACCGAGATAGCCCGGCATTAGAAAGTCGAAGATCGACCAGAGATCCAGCACCGAATTCTCGAGGGGAGTGCCGGTCAAAACCAACCGGTGGCGCGAACGCACCGCCTTGACGGCTTGGGCATTTTGGGTCTCGCGATTCTTGATGTGCTGGGCTTCGTCGAGGATCACCGTGTCAAACTCCAAGGCGCAGTAGCGTTCGGCATCGCGCCGGATGAGCGCGTAGCTGGTCACCACGAGATCGTGCGCGGAGATCCGCCCGAATTGCGCGTGGCGCTCGGAGCCGTGCAAGGCCAGCGCCTTCAATCCCGGCGCAAATGTTCGCGCTTCCGCCATCCAGTTGGACACCAGGCTGGTCGGACAGATGACCAGATGCGGGGCAGAAACAGGTCCGCCTGGCTCAGTCCGCAGCAGCTCCAGATGCGCCAGGGCTTGCGCCGTTTTGCCCAAACCCATTTCGTCCGCAAGGATTCCGCCGAAACCGTTCGCGCGCAAAAACCGCAGCCAGGCAACCCCGTGTTTTTGATAGCTGCGCAATATGCCCTCCAGCGGCCCCAGGGGCGGACACTCCAACGGGGCCTCGCCGCTTTGGCGGGCGGCGCGTTCGCGCCAGGCCGCCGGCGCCTCCACCTGCCACTGACTGTTCCGCCGCAGAGTGGCCTCCAGAAATCCCGCCTGCCGGCTTTCCATGCGATAGCCGCCCGCCTGCTGCTGCGGTGCGCAATCCAACAGCACCTCCCGCAGCTCCTCGACCGCGTCGGTGTCGATCACCGCTGTCTTTCCGTTCCGGAGCCGCGTGTGGCTTTGTCCCGACAACAGCAAACGCTGGATCTCCGCGGGGGTGAAGGTTTCGCCGCCACTGGCGGCAAACACCACGCCAAGATCGAACCATTGCATTCCGGAGGAGCGAATCTCAAACCGGGGTTCGATGCGCTCGAGATTCTGGAGCGTCCGCCGCTCGAGGTGCTCATCCAGTGTGACCGTCCACTCGCGTTGTAAAGCCGCGAAGTCGCTCGCCAAAAAATTGAGGACCGCGTTCTCGCCGGATAGCCGCATTTGGCCCTGGGTGTCCGGAGCCGAAAAGCCATGACGCCGCAGGCGCGCCAACGCGGCCCGCTCGGCGGCGAGATCCCGCGCCGCGTAGCGGGTGGGCGACTCCGGATCCGGCATCCAGGCGTCTTCCTCACCGACAACCTGACCGGCCCGCAAGATCCGAATCCCGTAACGGCATTGCAGTAAAGCGCTCAGGCTGGCCAATCCTCCCCGCAGCTCGAGCAGAAACCGGGGCGGCCGCGTGACAAAATCGAAATTCTCCGGCGTAAAGTTGGCCTCCACACTAAAACCGGAACTTTGCGGGGGTGACCAGTGCTGCAAAATGAAACCTGGCACCTCTGCCCGCCGCAGGCGCACGGGGCCGTGCAGCGACCGGGCGGCTGCTGGCGGCAAGGACCATGGCTGAAAGGCGTTCTCTTGCCAGATCCAATCGCCGGCCCGCGAAGCTGGGATCGCCGCTTTCAAGGCCAGCGTGATTTCGCCGTTCGGCTCCAGCGTCGCTCGCAGCTGCGGCTGAAAAGGCGAGGTGATGACGCGTGCCTCAGCCTTCCTGCCCAACGAGAGCCGGGGATGGCCGACTAACATGGGCAGCAGCGAAGCCAATTGGCCGGCGCTCAACTGGACCAGGGCGGGGGTCGCGCCGCCCGACCATTCCTCCAACCGGGCGAGGACCGCTTCGTCTTGCGCGGAAAAAGCAAACATCCCTTTTTTGGCCAGCGTATTCAGCGGACACCGGTTGCCGTCCCCCCGTGCTTCCAGCGTGATCATGATTTTGCCTCGAGATAGCGCGTCGCCGAGGTTGGGAGGAAAAATCAGAAATAGCTCCGCCGGTTGGCCGGCGGCCCCTCGCCACGAGGGCAGCTCTGTCCGGGGCGCGACGGAGGGCGGCGGAGGTGCGGAACTCGGGTTCCGGAGAGCGGATTCCATCTCTTGAGACCGCAGCCAGTGAAGGCCCACCGCCACGCCATGGGCGCAGATTTTCCCCCATTCTCGCGCCTCGCGGCAGGTGCAGAGATTTTCAATGTCGATCTCTCCTTGAATCGCCAGGCAAGCGCGAAACGAGACTCCTTCGACCTGCACCACTCCGCGGAGCAGCGGCGCGGCCCAGTGCGAGTTAAGCACCTGACCCAGCTCGAGATAGGCGCGGGCGCGTTTCACCACGTCCCATCCCGCCGCTTTCCTCAACAGATTCTCGGAGAGTTCCACCGGCATTCTCGAAGAATATGTCCGTCCGGATTCAATCCGTCCAAGCAAAGATGCGCGGATGGGCTTTTCGGATATCGCCACCGGAAGAATCCGCGTGTCAAACCCGCGCGAGATGGTTTAATGAGCATCATGAACGACTCGCGATTTGCCAGCAACCTCGCCTTGATCGGCTTCATGGGCGCGGGCAAGTCTGCGGTGGGCCGGCAGGCGGCGCGCCTCCTGGATTTCGAGCTGGTGGATACCGATCAACTGATCGAGGCTCGCACCGGCAAAACCATCAGCGAGATTTTCCGCGACAGCGGCGAGGCGGCGTTCCGCTCGCTGGAGCGACAAGTGGTGGCCGAGTTGCCGGCCCGGCGCGGGATCGTAATCGCCACCGGCGGCGGTCTGCCAGTCAATCCGGACAACCTGGCAAGCCTCAAGACGCACGCGCTGGTGATCTGCCTGTGGGCCTCGCCCGAACTGATTTATGAGCGGGTGCGGGCGCATTCCCATCGTCCTCTGTTGCGGGAGCCCGATCCGCTCGCCAAAATCCGCCAACTGCTCGCCGCACGTGAACCCTATTACAAGGCAGCCGATGTGCTGGTGAATACGGAGCATCGTTCGTTGAAGGAAGTCGCCGCCCAAGTAGTCCATCATTTTCAAATGACCCAGGCCGCCCAACGATGAAAGAGACCATTCGCGCCCGCGCGCTCGAGTTGGGTTTTGACGACTGCCGAATCACCACCGCGGAATCGCCGGAATCCGCTCGGCAGTTTGAAGCCTGGCTGCAACGCGGCGAACACGGAACGATGGGCTACCTCGAGCGGAACGCCGCCAAACGAGTGGATCCCCAATTGGTGCTTCCGCACGCGCGGAGCCTCATTGTGCTGGCGATCAATTACAGCCCGGCCGCCGCGAACCAGCCAGCCGCTGATGGCAGGCGATTGCAGGGGGCGGTCGCTCGTTACGCGCGGCACGAGGATTACCACGACGTGCTGGCCGGGCGGCTGAAATCACTCACTGAACTGGTGGATCAACTGGGCGGCCCGGGCACCCGCTCGCTGTGGTATGTGGACACCGGTCCCTTGCTGGAACGGGATCTCGCGCAACGGGCGGGCTTGGGATTTGTCGGCAAACATACCGGGTTGATCCATCGCGGCCTGGGAAACTGGATCTTTCTGGCCGAAATCCTCACCACGGCCGAAATGCCGCCCGACGCCCCCGAACGCAATCGCTGCGGCACCTGCGAGCGATGCCTCACCGCCTGCCCGACCGGCGCCATAAAAGCGCCATTCCATCTGGATGCGCGCCGCTGCATCTCTTATCTCACCATCGAGCTCAAAGGCGCCATCCCCGAGGAGTTGCGGCCACGCCTCGGCAATCGCATTTATGGTTGCGACGACTGCCTGGCAGCCTGCCCGTGGAACCGCTTCGCGCGTGAGGGCCGGTTAATGCGCGAGCATGCCCGGCCCGATTTGGATGCTCCGGCCTTGCTCGAATTGCTGGCCCTGACCAACGAGGAGTTCAAGGCGCGGTTTGTCGGCACTCCCATGCTCCGCACCAAGCGAAGGGGTCTGCTGCGAAATGTATGTGTCGCCTTGGGCAATATCGGCGATGAGACGGTGCTGCCTCAGCTCGAGCGGACGGCCGCTGACCCTGAACCCTTGATCGCCGAGCACGCGCGCTGGGCGATCCAGCAAATCCAGGCCCGGTGTCAGATGCGCGAGGATTGAGCCTTGATCGGCTTCCACTTTTTATCCGGTTCGCCCGAGTTGATGTAATCGGGGGTCGCCGGCTGCTTGCCAACGCCGCGCCGCATCAACTCCTGCAGGTCCGCCAGATGCTGTTCATAGATCCCTCGGGGAGTGGTGTTGCGGCCGTGGCAGAGGCTGGCGGCCATGCCGATGATTTCGCCCATGCATCCGCAGGTGCGCATCACTCGTACCGCCCCAAGCGCCTCGTGGGTCACGCTGATGTTCCGCCCGGCCATGAATAGATTCGGCACATTCCGGGAATACAAGCAACGATAAGGAACCCAGAAAGGCATCGGGTACTCGCCAAAATTGGCCTTTGAAATAAACCCGTCGCCCTCGAATCCCTTGTCATAGCGTGAATCCGGCAAATGCAGATCAATCGTCCATCCCGTGGGCACGCAGCCGTCGGGAAATGAGCGGCCCTCCTTCAGGTCCTCGAGGGCGAGAACGACATCTCCCATCAGGCGGCGCGACTCCCGCTTGCCAAGGATATAGGCAGCCCAGTTGAGCTGATAATTTGGCAGCACTTTATCCACGTTCTTCAAGGCATCCCAGGCGCCATACATCGCCCGGAAATTCCAATCGCGGATATATTCCATTTCGCGGATCGGGTCGCGATCGAAGCCGCTCTCCCAATACCAGCCACCCAGTTTGGTGGGGTCGGGCTTGACCTTGCTGCGCCCTGGAAATGGCTTGTCGGTCAGGTCCAAAGCCCACGGGCAGCGTGGAAAAGAAACGGGCTCCGCCACCGCGTCCACCGTGACGTTAAGCGCGTTGGTGTCCTTGCACTCGCAGACGCTCCACAAATTGCACTGGCCCAGCCGCCCTTGCGGCTCCATCTGGAAATCGGCCCCGGCCAGTTCCCCGATCACCGCGTCACCCGTACAATCTGCGAATAACCGCCCGTTGATGATCACTCGTTTGCCGCTGGTGATCTCCTGGGCAATAACGGACTGGATCCCCGCGTGATTCGTCACCACCCCATTAGCGCGGTGACCCAGGAACAGCCGCAGGTTCGGTTCCCCGCGCGCCACCGCCAGTTTTTTCCCGTCCTCGTAGATCTCGGCGGTGTTTTCGGGCCCATAGTGCGCGCGCTTCGCATGCTCAAATTCCGCCACGAGATCCCCGATTCGCGGCCAGGGATCTTTCGTCCGCGCGCCCTGGAGCCAGACCCGCACCTCCGAACTGTTGTTGCCCCCCAGCACCGGACGATCCTGCACCAGCGCGACCTTCAGGCCCAGCCGGGCCGCGCCCACCGCCGCACAGGATCCGGCCAGACCGCCGCCTACAACAACAAAATCGTACTCTCCAACCGGCTCGAGGATCTCCGGGAGTCCGAGCAATTTCCGCCGGAAACTTGCCATTTCCGGTTCACGATTGGGCGGCGCCAGGCGCGGATCCGTGGTGAACAAAATCGCGTCGCATCGGCCCTCAAATCCCGTCAAATCGCGCAGCGCCACTGTATTCATGCCCTTGAACAGCCGCACTGCGCCCCCCGGCTGCCAGTGCCATTGCGCGTTGGTATTTCCAAACACCGCTGGCAAGGCTTTGCCGTTTACCAGCACCTCGAATCGGCCTGGCGCGCCCGGCGCCTGCCATTGCGCCACCCAATCCTTGGTCCGAACATGAACATGGTAGAGCCCCGTCCTGGGAATGCGAACCGTGGTGCGCGCATCCTCGACTGGGGTCCCCAGGCCGTGAGCGAGCAGGTAGGGCGAACCCATCTGATCCATGAACTGCGGGTCGATCACCCACCCGCCCGGCTGCGCAAAGCTTTCGGCTTCGACGAGTACCGTTTGAGCGCCTCGCTGGCCCAAAACCTCAGACGTCATCACGCTGGCGAGCAGGCCACCGAGTAACAATCCGCGGAATATCATTCGCCAATTCTAATTAAGCCCCCCGCCTGCGACAAACGCTTTTAGGCAGGAATCCGCACCGCTTCTCTTTGCCACTGGCGCAGTTCCTTGGTAAGTTTCTTGATTGGCCCAACCGCCAAATTCGCTGATTTGAGCAAAGAATTCATAAAGATCGGCGGGGCTCGCGAGCACAATCTCAAAGGCCTGAGCCTGAGCATCCCGCGCGACCGTTTAGTAGTGATCACCGGCCTGAGCGGTTCGGGGAAATCTTCGCTGGCCTTCGACACCATCTACGCTGAGGGGCAGCGCAAGTACGTGGAATCGCTTTCCGCTTACGCGCGCCAATTTCTGGATCAGATGCAAAAGCCGGACGTGGATTTCATCGAAGGTTTGTCGCCGGCCATCGCCATCGAACAGAGGAACTCGGGTTCGAGCCCGCGCTCCATCATCGCGACCACCACCGAAATCTACGACTACCTGCGTCTGCTTTACGCCCATGTGGGGAAGCCGCTTTGTCCCGAGACCGGCGTGCCGATCGTGCGGCAAACCACCAGTGACATTGTCGATCGCATTCTGGCATTGCCGGCGCGCAGCCGGGTGATGTTGCTGGCGCCGGTAGTGCGCGGAGAAAAGGGCGAATTTCGGGATGTCATCGACCGCCTGGCGCGCGAGGGATTCGTGCGGGCGCGCGTGGATGGCAAGTTTGTCGAACTTGCCGCGGGCGTGCGCGTGAGCCTGGATCCAAAAGAACGGCACCACCTCGAGGCGGTGGTGGACCGGTTGGTCGTGGACGACAAAATCCGAGTGCGCCTGAGTGATTCGGTGGAGACCGCGCTGAAATGGGGCAATGGCATTCTGCTCACGCTGCATCACCCCCCCGCCGAAGCACCGGCGCCCCCCCCCCCGGCCTGGATCGAGACCCTGCATTCCAACCGCAATCTCAGTCCCGCCACCGGCAAGAGCTACGAACCGCTTACTCCCAAGCATTTCTCCTTCAACGCTCCGGTTGGCGCGTGCCCGGTCTGCCACGGGCTCGGGCAAAAAATGGTTTTTGATGAGAGCTTGGTGACGCCCGATCCTGAAAAATCACTCGAACAAGGCGCCGTGCTCCCGTGGCGGCGCGGAGGCAAGCGCATGATCGTTTATTATAAAGCGATGCTGCGCGGACTGGCCGCCCACTACGGAGTCAGCCTCGAAGCACCCTTCAAAGACTTGCCTGAAGATTTCAAGCGCAAACTGCTGCGCGGCTCGGGCACGGAGGAAATCGAGTTCACTTTCTGGCGAGCCGGGAAGATGAGCAAGGTGAAGCGGGCCTTCGAAGGGGTGCTGCCCAATCTGCTTCGCCTCTTCGAGGAAAGCGAAAGCGAACTCACCCGCAATCGGCTGAAGGCGTTTATGAGCCCGCAGTTTTGCGAGGCCTGCCATGGCCAGCGGCTCAAGCCCGAGGTTCTGGCCGTGCGCCTCGGCGCCGTCCGGGATCGCGAAGCCTTTCTCCCCTCCCCTCCCCTGGGCGCCGGGCCAGCCACGGCCGTTCTGGGGATGCCTGGATTGTCGATCATGGACGTATGCAGTCTCTCCGTCGAGCGCGCGGATGCTTTTTTTGCCGGGCTCAAACTGAGCAGCTTCGAAACGCGCATTGCGGGCGAGGTCATCAAGGAAATCCGCGCCCGCCTGGGCTTTCTCAAAAACGTCGGGCTGGGATATTTGACCCTGAGTCGCGAAAGCGGAAGTCTGAGCGGCGGAGAGGCGCAGCGAATCCGGCTGGCGACCCAGATCGGCGCGGGGTTGGTCGGAGTGCTCTACATTCTCGACGAGCCGAGCATCGGGTTGCACCAGCGCGACAATGACCGGCTATTGCAGACCCTGGAGGGACTGCGGGATCTGGGCAACTCGGTGTTGGTGGTCGAGCATGATGCGGATACGATCCGGCGCGCGGACTACATCCTTGACCTCGGGCCGGGCGCGGGCGTGCATGGCGGCGAAATAGTGGCGGCGGGGTCGCTCGCCGAGGTGCTCGCCAATCCGCGCTCGCTCACCGCCAAATATCTGAGGGGCGAACTGTCGATTCCCGTGCCCCGAGAGCGCGCGCAACCCGGTGGCAGCCGCGGCTGGCTGGAGGTGCTGGACGCCGCGGAAAACAATCTCCAAAATATTCACGCCCGTTTTCCGCTCGGCGCGCTGACCTGCGTCACCGGCGTGAGCGGCTCGGGCAAGAGCACTCTAGTCGATGACATTCTGCGCCGGGCGCTGTTCCGGAAGTTCTTCGGCTCGAAGGAACGTCCGGGCGCCCACCGGGAACTGCGCGGCTTCGAGGGGCTGGACAAAGTCATCGTGATTGATCAGAGCCCCATCGGCCGAACTCCGCGCAGCAACCCGGCGACCTACACCGGAATGTTCAACCACATTCGCGACCTGTTCGCGCGCCTCCCGGCGGCGCGCATCCGCGGCTACGAGGCCGGCCGGTTCAGCTTTAACGTCAAAGGCGGACGCTGCGAGAAATGCCAGGGCGATGGCCTGCTCAAAATCGAAATGCACTTCCTCCCGCCGGTGTATGTCACCTGTGAGGCCTGCAACGGCCGGCGCTACAACCGCGAAACCCTCGAAATCGCCTTCAAAGGCAAGAACATCGCCGATGTGCTGGACATGACCGTGGACGAGGCGGCGGCTTTCTTTCGAGCTGTCCCCCAGATTTATGAGCCCTTGCTGACTCTCGCCGAGGTTGGCCTCGGTTATATTGGACTGGGCCAGGCGGGCACCACCTTGAGCGGCGGAGAGGCGCAACGCGTGAAACTCTCCGCGGAATTGAGCCGCAAGGCCACCGGCCATACCCTCTATATTCTGGACGAGCCGACCACCGGCCTGCATTTCCACGACGTAGCGAAATTGCTCGAGGTCCTGTTCAAGCTGCGCGCCTCGGGGAACACGCTGGTGGTGATCGAGCATAACCTCGACGTGATCAAGACCGCTGACTGGGTGATTGATCTGGGCCCCGAAGGCGGCGCGGGCGGAGGCCGCATTGTCGCGGAGGGGTCACCCGAAATCATCGCCGCCTGCGAACACAGCCACACCGGACGCTACCTGAGAACGGTTCTCTGAAACCGCCCCATCGCGGCCAATCGCCAGACGGGATCTCCGCCCGCGCCGCGGAGATCCGGGC
>JBDHQH010000182.1:0-5368 GCA_039806935.1 Verrucomicrobiota bacterium | reverse complement strand
GCGCCTCGTCCGGCCAAAGAATTTGGAGTTGTCCTGACCTGAGTGGTCGGGGCAAGTTGGGTGATGCGCGTGTTGGAAAGCCCCGATTGATGATGGACCTGAGGCACCTCTTCAGGCGCAAATCGCTGGATGGCCTGCTCACCGAGACGGCTGGCCCGCAGCCGCAGTTGCGGCGGGTGCTGGGACCGGTGCAACTCACGTTTCTCGGGGTGGGGGCGATCGTCGGAGCGGGAATTTTTTCGACGGTGGGAACCGCGGCGGCGGGGGGTTCGGCCCACCTTGGAGCGGGGCCGGCGCTGGTGGTTTCATTCCTTTTGGTGGCGGTGGCGTGCGGCTTCGCGGGGCTGTGCTATGCCGAGTTCGCGGCGATGGTTCCGGTCTCCGGCTCGGCCTATACCTACGCGTATGGGACGCTGGGCGAGCTGGCGGCCTGGTTGATCGGATGGGATCTGATCCTCGAGTATGCCATCAGCAACGCCGCCGTGGCGGTATCCTGGTCCGGTTATTTTCAGACCTTGCTTGCGGGCTTCGGCCTGGACGTGCCGACGTGGCTCGGGACGGATTATCGCTCGGCGGCGCAAGCCGCCGCGGCTCACGCGAACTTGGCGGCGTTGGGGGGCGAGGCGCTGCGCCAGGCGCAGGCCTGGGCGGCGGCTCCCCGGGTGTTCGGCATGCCCATCATTTTCAACCTGCCGGCTTTCGGGATTGTCGCGCTGGTGACGTGGGTGGTGCTGGTCGGGATTCGCGAAACCGCCCGATTTAACACCAGTCTGGCGATCGGCAAGCTCCTGATTATCGGGTTTTTTTTGGCGCTGGGCGCCTGCTACGTCCGGCCGGAAAACTGGACGCCCTTCGCGCCGAATGGGTTTCAGGGCATCTCCAGCGCGGCCGCGATTATTTTTTTTGCGTATATTGGCTTTGACGCGATTACCACCGCCGCGGAGGAGACGAAGACTCCGCAGCGGAACATGCCCATTGGGATTTTGTCGAGCCTGGCGATTTGCACGGTGTTATATGTTGCGGTGGCGGTGGTGCTGACCGGAATGGCGCCGTGGCGTTCCCTGGGCAACGCGGAGCCGCTGGCGGCGGTTTTTAGCGAGCGGGGCATGAACTGGACGGCGGGAATCATCGCGCTGGGGGCGGTGCTGGCGACCACCTCGGCGCTGGTTCCTTACCAGGCGGGACAACCGCGGATTTTCCTCTCGATGGGGCGGGACGGCCTGCTGCCGTCCTGGGCCGCCAAGGTGCATCCGCGCTATCGCACGCCGTATGTGGCCACGTTGATTACCGGCACGGTTGTCGCGATCTGCTCATCCGTGGCCAACATCAACGAATTGGTGGAACTAACCAACATCGGGACCCTATTCGCCTTTGCGATTGTCGCCCTCGGCATCCTCATTTTGCGTTGGAAAGATCCGCATCGGCCGCGGCCGTTTCGCGCGCCGCTGGTGCCCTGGGTGCCGCTGGCGGCGATTGCCTGCTGTGTGTATTTGATGTGCGAGCTGCCGCGGGTGACGTGGATCCGATTCTTCGTCTGGATGGGAGCCGGGTTGCTGGTCTATGCCGGTTATGGCGCGCGGCGCAGCCGGTGGTCCAGGAGCGAGCCAGCGAAAACCACCGAGCGCGTCGTGCGCGAGCCGCGGGGTCCTTAGAGAGAGCTCCGGCTATTTGCGGGCCAGAACTCCAGCGATTTTCTTGCGGAGGTCGGCATGGATCGCCTCCACGGATCGCAAGCCGTCCACGATGGTAAACCCGTAGGAGGACTGCAATTGGCGGAAGGTGGCGGCCATGGCGGTCTGGTATTTCATGTAGCAATCAAACATGTCGCGGGAAAGGCCCAGATCCATGCCGCTCTCCCAATAATCCAACGCGGCGTTTTTGGCCAGCGCGCGCTGCACGAGTTCTTCCGGGGCGACGTGCAAATAAAAGACCGCGTCCGGCTCCAGCGCGAGGCCGTAGAGGTTTTTCAGCCAGTCCTCATCCATGCCGCGGACCATGTCACGCGCCATGAGGGTGTAAATGTAGCGGTCAGCCAGCACGATGAAGCCGGCCTTGAGGGCGGGGAGGATGATGTTTTCGAGCTGGTCGGCAAAATCGGTGGCGTAAAAAAGGCTGAGAGTGGTTCGGCTGAGGATATTGCCCTGCTGGGCTTTTTCGAGTTCCTCGCTGACCAAGGTGGAACGTTTGAGCCCCACCTGGACCGTGGCATGGCCGCCTCCCTCAAGCCAGTCCACCAGCATGGCAATCTGGGTCGAGCGGCCCGAGCCGTCCGCGCCCTCGACGACAATGAGCCGCCCCGCCAGTTTTTCCAGATCGACTTTGGGAATGCCATAGCCGTAAAACCTTCGCGGCGTGGGGCGCGGAGCCTGAATGCGAGCGGATGGTTCGGGTTTCATTCCTCGCCCCCCGTGTCTGCCAACCGGGCTTTGCGGCGTCCGACGGGAACGGGCGGCGGCGCGGGGCGTCCGGCCTGGCGAAACTGCCGCAAGTCCAGCCGCTGGGCGACGAGGCCCCGCACCAGCTCCTGCTGGTGCTCGATGATTTGGTTGGCGTCGATCATCAAAAAATCAAACTCCGTGCTCATGGCCAGGTATTGCTCCAGCATCCGGCCCTGGAAAATCCGGAAGCTTTCATACGGATCGGACGAGAGGCGCATGTCCATGCCGGCCTCAAAATACTTGAGTTGGGGCCGGCCATCGAGAATGCGCTGCAGTGAGACCTCGAGGTCTGCCTTGAAAAAAAACGTCAGATCCGGAAGCGCGGCCAGGCGGTAAATGCGGCGAACCCATTCCGGACGGCAGCCGCGAACCACGTCACGGGCAAAGGCGGTGAAAAAATAGCGATCGCACAACACCAGATAGCCGGCGCGGAGCAGGGGAACCAGATGCCGCTCGTAGCGATCGGCGAAATCCGTGGCGTGGATCAGGCTGAAGGTGGTGGGCGTGAGCAATTCGCGTTTTTTCCCTTTGCTGGTGGCGGATTTGACGATCTCCGATGAGTTCCATTCGCTGAAATACACTTTCAACCCTTGCAGTTCGAGCCACCGCTTCAGCAGGTAAATCTGTGTGGATTTACCGGAGCCATCCAGGCCCTCCACGGCGATCAGGCGACCGGGAAATTCCAATTCGGCAAAGGTTCTCATGTCCTGGGAGAACATCTCTCTTTCCCGTGAAAAGGCGAGCCTTTTCGCCAAGCGGGTCGCTGGCCGATCGGCGCGGAAAGGTTTTGACCGGGGAGGGTGCGGCGCCGGCTTGCCGCCATGATTCCAGCGGCTACCGGCTCCGCTCGCGGATGGCGGTCAAAATCCGAGCGATGGCTTCCGCTCGGGGTTGGGCGCCGAGGCTTCCTTTGCCGTGCAGGCGGACGCTGACGGCGCCGGCCTGTAGATCGCGCGGGCCGATCACGAGCATGGTGTGAACTTTGGCCTGTTCGGCTTTTTGGATTTTGCCGTTGATCTTGTCGTTGCTGTAATCCCCCTCGGCCCGCACCAGGTGCGCGCGGAGTTCCCGGACGATGGCCCGGGCATGGTTTACCAGCGCCTCATCCTCACCGATGGTCAGCACGCGGACCTGTTCGGGCGCGAGCCAGAGCGGGAAATTGCCGGCATAATGCTCGATCAAAAAGCCGATGAACCGCTCGTGAGTGCCGAGCGGCGCGCGATGGATGCACAGCGGGGTCTTGTCGGTGTTATCGCGGTCGCGGTAAGTGAGGCCGAAACGTTTGGGCACGGCGAAATCGACCTGATTGGTTGCCAGAGTAAACTCGCGGCCAATGACACTCCAGACCTGGACGTCAATTTTGGGCCCGTAAAAGGCGGCCTCATTGGGCACCTCGAGGAAGCGGATGCCGGAATCATTTAACACCTGCCGGACCAGGTTCTCGGTCCGCACCCATAACTCGGGCTCGTTCACAAATTTCTGGCCGAGCCGGGCGGGATCGTGGGTGCTGAAGCGCATCACGTACTTCTCGATGCCGAAGATCTTGAAGTACTTCAGATACATCTCATTCACCGCGTTGAATTCCTCGGCGAACTGCTCCGGGCTGCAGTAAATATGGGCATCGTTCATGTTGAGCGAGCGTACGCGCATGAGGCCGAAGAGTTCGCCGGATTGCTCGTACCGATAGCAGCAGCCGTATTCCGCCATGCGCAAGGGCAAATCGCGGTAGCTGCGCGGTTCGGCGGCGTAGATGCGATGATGATGCGGGCAGTTCATCGCTTTAAGGTAATAGCGCTCGCCTTCGCCGGCGGCTGCTTTGCCCTCCTCCTGGACCATCATCGGCGGGAACATGGATTCGGCGTAGTAGGGCAGGTGGCCGGAGGTTTTGTACATGACCTCCCTGGCCAAATGCGGCGAGCGCACGCGCACGTAACCGGCGGCGAATTCGGTTTCCTTGGCCAGTTTTTCAAGTTCCTCGATCATCGCGGCGCCCTTGGGCAGCCAGAGCGGCATGCCCGGACCGACGTATTCCGCGTCCAGGGCGTAGAGGCCCATTTCCGCGCCGATTTTGCGGTGATCCCGGCGTTTGGCCTCTTCCAGCATTTTGAAGTACGCCTCCATCTCGGTCTTGTTCTTGAAGGCGGTGCCGTAGATGCGTTGGAGCTGGGGGTTTTTCTCGTCGCCCTTGTAGTAAGCACTGGCCACGCTGGTGAGCTTGAACGCGCCGATGTTGCCGGTGCGCATGACGTGGGGCCCGGCGCAGAGGTCAACAAAGTCGCCATTTTGATAATAGGAGATCGGTTCGTCCTCGGGAATGTCCTCGAGGTTGCCGAGCTTGAATTTGCTGAGGTTCCCCGGACGCTCGCTGAGGCCGCCCAACCGCCCTGATCGGGCATCCGCGATGGCCTGCTGACGGGTGACCACTTTTTTCTCGAAAACGTGGTTGGCTTTGATTTCCTTTTTCATCTCCTCCTCGATTTTCGGAAAATCTTCGGGAGTAATACGGTGGGAGAGCTCGACGTCGTAGTAAAAGCCGTGCTCGACGGGCGGGCCGGCGGCGAACTGAGCTTCGGGCCAAAGGCGCAAAATGGCGGTAGCCATCACATGGGCGCAGGAGTGCCGCAATCGCTCCAGGTCGCTCATCTGATGCCGTTGCTCGATTGTCTTGCGCTCGGATTTTTCGTTGGCCTGGGTTTCCATAAAAGATGTGGATAGAAAACTGCCGGAGCCGCGGACGGTCATCCAAGGCTCGCGAAACCATCCTCGGGGAGGATGGCGTCAGGTTGTCACTAAAACCACGCGCGCAACCTAGAAAGCGGCCCGGGTTTTGGCAAATCGAAAGTTCAAGCGCAACAGGCGGCCTCGACGCCAGGAAAGCCGCGCGCGTGATTTGCTGGAGTATGATTTCCGGGCCCTGCGGCGATGAACTT
>JBDHQH010000036.1:0-31155 GCA_039806935.1 Verrucomicrobiota bacterium | reverse complement strand
CTGGGTCAATTCCCCCCGCGAGGTCAGTACGGCTCTCCCAACGCGGCCGAAGGCCGGCTCTCTCCGGATCGAGAATCAACACCTGAAATTTTGCTTCACTTTCGCGCTCATCCCTGCGAGCCTTCGGCCCGCAAACGTTGGCGGGCCTGAAGCTTTGATCCAAACCAGTTCCATATCACGTCGTCGCAAGGCATTTAGCTGCGCCTTGGCGGCGGTGCTCTCGTGGGCCGCCGGCGCCCCGGCCCAGGAGGCGATCCGGATGTCCCTCGCCGGCGAGCAAGCCGCCCGCGCGCGCCGCGCGGCGAACACCACCCTCGGTTACTACAATCTGCGGCTCGGCCCGACCGCCTGGAGATTCAACGCTGCGCTCGGCGCCGAAGGGAACGACAACATCCGAAATACCGGCGCCCATCCCCAATCCGACCTGATCCTGCGCCCGGAGCTCGAGACCGGGTTCCTCTGGCCGCTGACCGATCAGAATGCCTTGAGCCTGCGCGTGGGGGCGGGGTACTCCGCTTACCTCGAGCACAGCGGCCTGAGCCGCTATTTCATCCGCCCCGGCTCCGAGTTGTCGTTCGACATCTACGCCGGTGATTTTACCATCAATCTGCACGACCGATTCTCGATCATTCAGGACGCCTACCAGGATCCCACCATCGTCGGCAGCGGCGGTTACTCCCGGCTCGATAACGCCATCGGAACCTCGGCCCTCTGGGATTTGAACCAGGCCGTCGTGCGGGCCGGCTTTGATCATGTCAATCACACGACGCTCTCGGGAAATATCGGGCGTCCGGACGGGCAGCAGGAGGTGCTTTACTCCTCCGCCGGATACAACGTGGGGAATCTGGCGCTGGCTGGTGTTGAATTAGGCGGCGCCTTGATCGATTACCAGGGAGATACCCGGTTCGCCCGCGGCGGCGTCCAGTGGAATGCGGGTCTGTTTACGGACGCCCAGGTGAGCGAGTATCTTCAGGTCCGGGCCAGCGGTGGCTATACCGTCTATGCTCCCGATCCCGGCCCGCTCTCGACGCTCGCCGGCGATTACCGCGCGGTTTACTTCGATCTCTCTGTCCGGAACCGGCTGAACCAGCACATCTCCCAAACGCTTTCCGCGGGCCGTTCGGTCGCCATCACGCTCTACGGTTATTCGGTGGATTCTTATTACGCGCGCTGGCGGGTAAATTGGAGGATTCTGCGCCAAACCACGCTCAGCACCACTCTGGATTACCAGCACGGCAAAGAACTGGAGGCGGGGCGCGAGACATTCGACTGGTTCGGCGGCGGTTTGAGCATCGGCCGGCCCGTCACCCGGCACCTGAGCGCTGATCTCGCCTATAGCGGCCACTGGCGCAACTCAAATCTGCCCAGCCGCAACTATCTGGTGAACACGATTGGCTTGCAACTCCGTTACGCTTTCTGAGAAATTCCAGGATTTTACGTGATATGAGATCGATGGCACTATTCCTCTTCGCCCATCTCTGGCTGGCCTCCGCGGGGTGGTGCGCCGGCCGGCTTCCCTCCCCCGTGCCAGCGGCCTCGGGCGGCGCATCATCCGCGACGCCCGACTCTCTTTGGACGAATGCCCCCGGCACCAACGCCCTGCCCGCCTCGCTCAGCGGTTACGTGCCCGATGACAAATACAAATTGCGCGCCGGCGACCGGGTCGCCTTCCAGATTCTCGAAGATCGCGACCTGCCCAAAAGCCTGCTGGTGACCGATTCGGGCGAACTGGACGTGCCTTACCTCGGGCGAGTGGCCGCGGCCGACAAGACCTGCATGCAGCTCTCCAAAGAGCTCAAACAACAACTCGAAAAGGAGTACTATTACCGCGCCACCGTGATCGTCTCGCTGGATTCCGCCAATAAATATCTGGGCCGCATCTACGTCTGGGGACAAGTGCGCAACCAAGGTCCCATTGATATTGCCGTGAACGAAAACATCACCGCCGGCCGGGCCATTTTGCGCGCCGGCGGCTTCGGCGACTTCGCCAACAAGAAGAAAGTGAAACTGGTGCGAGGCGGCGCCTCGCTCGAGGATCCCGCCGCCGCCAAACAGACCTTTGAACTGAACATGATCGAAATCCTCGAGGAGGGCAAGACCGAGAAAGACATCCCGTTGCAGCCGGACGACTTTATCATCGTGCCTTCGCGCCTCATCAATTTCTAACCGCCCGCATGAACGAACCATCTTTCGAGACCGTCAATCCCGGACTGGAGCGCCACGCCTGGCGGCGGCGTTTCCTGAGCCGGATGAACCGCATCCGCCATCTGCTGCGGACCCGGTGGTGGGTGCCCCTCGCGGGCTTATGTCTTGGGCTCGGAGGAGCATTCGCCTGGCAGCATTTCCGCGCCCCGGAATATTTCTCCTCCGGCCGGATGATGATGAGCATGAAGCTGACCCTGCCGGAAGGCTCCGTGTACACAGAGGAACTGAGCAATTTCCTCGGCACCCAATTGGCGCTGATGCAAAGCGGCGGCGTGCAAAACCGCGCTCACGCGCGCACGATCGCGCAACTCGCCGCCCCCGGCGGCCAACCGGTCGAGCTCAAGGTCACGGTGATGCCGAGGACCACGATTTTCGTGCTCCAAGCCTCCGGCGCCGATCCTCGATACACCCAGACCTTCCTCGACGCCGTCATGGAGGAGTACGCCGCGCTGAAGCGCGAAATGCGCACGCAAACTTCGGAAACCACGCTGGCGGGTCTCACGGAGGAAGTGCTCCGCCTGCAAAAGGAGCTTCGCAAGCTGGATACGGATTTGGCGGATTTCCAAAGCAGCAACAGCGTGGTGCTCCTGCAGGAGCAGGGCAACAGCGCCGGCAACTACCTCGCCGCCCTGAATCAGCGCCTGGCCATCTCCAAATCCGAATACGATCTGATCCAGGCCCTCACTCTCGACCAGGATCTCGAACGCCGCCAAAGCGCTGAGGGGGCTGACACCCACGCCGGCGCCAACCTGGGCGGCGCCACGGTCCAGCCAGCGCTGGCCTCCACCGAGACGGACTACCTCAAAGCCAAGCAACAAATCCTGTTGCTCAAGGCGGATCGCGACGAAATGAGCCAATTCCTGCGGCCCAAACATCCGAAGATGATCGCGCTCAGCGACGAAATCGCCCGGCGTGAGCGATTGCTGGACATTTACCGCCAGCAGAGCGCTGATCAACTCGACAGCCGCAAGTCCGCGCTGGCGCTTCAAATCAAAAGCCTGGAGAGAGAGGCGCAGGATTGGGATGCGCGGAACCTCGAGATCAGCCGCAAAACCGCCGAATACGAGCGGCTCAAGGCGAACTCCCAGCGCGTCCAGGCGCTCTACGACCGGTTGCTCGCCACGATGCAAACGCTCGACGTGAACAAGGAAATCAGCCCTGAGAGCGTAACCATCGTCGAGAAAGCCACTCCCGCGCTGCCAGATCAACCGAACCCCGCCAAACTCGTCGCGCTCGGCCTCGCGGCCGGGTTGGGTCTGGCCTTTCTTGTCTTGCTGGTAATCGACCGCCTGGACGATCGTATGTGCTCCTTCTCCGAACTGCAGGATCTTTTCGACGAGGAAACCCTCGGCCAAATTCCGCGCGAGAAAGCGCCCAAAGGCGCCTCCGGCCCTCTGCTGCTGCAGCCGCAGGACCAACGACACGGCTTCGCCGAGGCTAACCGCAACCTGCGCTCGTCCATCCTTTTCGCGGGCGCCGACCCCGGCGCTCGCAAGACGCTTTTGATCACCAGTTCCGTCCCGGGCGAAGGCAAGTCCATGACCGCCGCCAATCTGGCGCTGACGCTCGCGAGCTCGGAATCGCGCGTCTTGCTGATCGACGCCGATCTGCGCAAGGGTTTGTTGCACGAACGCCTCGGCCTGAAGATGGAGCGTGGTCTGTCCGAGGTTCTGGCGGGCCGCGTTCCCTGGCGCGAGGCGATCACGGCCACCTCGACCCCCAATCTCACGTTATTGCCGCGCGGTTCGGTCACCCATCGCTCGAGCGAATTGTTCCTCGCGCCCGCCGCCGGCAAACTCTTGCGGCAACTCGCCGCTGAATACGATTTCGTGGTGCTGGATACTCCGCCGGTCATGGCCGCGGACGACGCTGCCACGCTGGCCCCGCTTGCTGATTCGACCATTTTCGTGGTCCGCGCCGAATACACCTCGGCCCGGGTCGCCCGCGCCGCGCTGGAGTTGCTCTACCAAAGGCGGGTCAAGGTGCTGGGGTTGGTGTTTAACGCCGTGCGCCCGAGCGCGGCGGATTATTATTACTACAAATACCACGATTACTACGCCTCCTACCCCGAAGCCGCCGGAGGCTGACTGGGCGCGCTCAAGCGGCGCAAACCGGCGCGTTAAAACCCGGCTCACATCCGCGCCGGAGGTCCGCCTGGTCGGCGCGTGAGAGTCGTCAGCACCGCGCAAATCAGCAGGAATAGGAACAGGATCGAGTGTACCTGAAAAGGGAAATCGTACCGCGCATGCGCCAGACAACCCGCCAACGCCAGCCAGGTCAGCAGCACGAATCGCCGCCCGCCATGAATCCCGCCCCGCGCAAACCACCGCGCAAGAACGGTCATCAAAGCCAGGAAAATCATGACACTGCCCACCCACCCGAACGTCAGCCGGATCTCGACCCAGTCGTTGTGCAACTGCGCCGGCCAGAAAGCGTTCAGCGGCAACTCCGGAGGCCGGTACAGCGCCGATACACTTTCATAAGTGCCCGGTCCCGTCCCGAAGACCGGGTAATCCCGCGCCATCCGCCGTCCGGTGTCAAAAAGAGCTTCCCGGCTGGTCAAATTCTCCTCCAACTCCGCCAACCGGGGCTTCATCGCCTTCCACCCAAAGGTAAAACCGAGCGCCAGCACCCCCACAAAAAAGAAGCCCAGCGCCGCCATGGTCAACCGCCGGTTGCGCCGATGCTCGCCTGGGCGCGCCGCCAGCAGAAAGTGCGTGGCGGGTAACAGCAAAGCCGCCGTAGCCAGGATCGCCGCGGTGACCGCCGCGCCGGCGCGACTCGTCGAGATGATAGAACCGGTAGCCATGAGGGCCGCGCACCCGAGCAACGCATGATGCCCGAACCGCCGTCCTCCGTAGGTCCGGTTCAAGGTCCACCAAAACCCAACGCACACGGGCCAGAGCAGGTTGAAGTATTGCGCCCCGTTTGAACGGTAAGCAAATGGGCCAAGCTGCGTCGCCGCAGTCTGGTGAATGCGCGGGAGCACCACAAAGAGCAACTTCGGCGAGTCCGCCAGTCGCTGCGCCAGACTCTCCACCGCCAATACGGCGCCATTGATCGCCAGCAGCCACAGCAGCCGGCGCAGACGCGCCGGCATCGGGGTGCGTGCTTCCTCGCTGGCGGCCGGTGGACGCCATTGCGCAACCTCCTCACCGCGGGATTTGCCCAGCAGCCAGTCGCGCGCGGCCCAAAACGCTCCCGCCAGCCCAAGGCAGGTCCAGAAAGTGAACCAGGTGCTCCGACTATCAAAACTGTGCGGCAGCCAGGAAATACAATCATGATACTCAAAGCTTGCCAGGGCGGGATGGCAGGTGGCGCGCGCGTTAATCGCGCTCACCAGCATGTAAAGCAGCAACAGGATGGTCAGCCACGCCAAGCCGCCGGTCAGCCAGGCCGCCGCCCCGCCGCGGGCACTGCCCCGGCTCTCCGCGGCCGCGGAAGCGGCCGGCTGTCCCCAGCGCGGCGCATGGTAGCCCTTGAGCCGGCGAATCAACAACTTGACAACAAATAGAATCCCCAGCAGGCCGCCCGCGGCGTTCATAACCCAAATGGACCAAGGTTCCGTGGAACCGAAAGCCCAGGGAGAAAACACCACCGCCAAATAAAGCCCCGGCTCGGTCAGGGCGTCACACCAACGGTACACCTGAACATCAATCGCCCGCAACGGCAACCACGATCGGGCGGCAGTCGGCGGCTCCGGGAAAGCGGGGTCCGAAGCCGCTGCGAGGCGGTCTTCCATGTCCGCTGATTCAAACGCCGAGTCGGCCCCGCCGCCAGCCGTATGTTTCACGTTTGAAGCCATAAAAATGCCCGCTCTCGTTCGGGGAGCGGGCGGCGAAAGGCTGGGACGACGCTTAAGGCGCGGCGTAGTTCCGCCCGCCCTGCGGCACCGTGCCCGAGGTGGACGGAGTGACGTTGGCGGGAGTTCCCGAGATCGGCACGTAGGGAGGAGCCAGAGTTGGCCCGCGGGAGAAACCCTGCGTTTGCGGCAGGTCGGGATTCGAGGCGGCGGGGGATTCGGATGCCATCACCGACGGATTCAACTTGAGCGAATCCAGCACCGCCGCCACCGACGGGGGATTGGCGCCATAGCCCACCAGCGCGGCCTCGATCCCGGGTTTCAATTCCGGAAATAAGGAAGCTATGGATTTCAGCAGCTCGGCTCCTGCTCCCGGCACGGCCTGAGCAACCGCCACCGCGACATTGCGGTAGGCGTTGGGCGCCACCCGGCAAACCGACGCGGCGATTTTACCGGCCTTTGTCGGCGCGGCGCCGGCGGCAGCCCGGGCGATGTCCGCCGCCTGCGAGGGTTGCGCCTCCGCTGCGGCGGCCGCGGCGATGGGAGCCATTTCCGGCGCGGCCTTGGCAATCGCGGCGGCGATCGCGGGCGCCGCCGCTGGATTCAACTCCACCGCCGTCTTCACGACGCTGGCAGTAGTGAAGCCCCGGTCACGCGCTTTGGCAGTGGTCACCAGCTTGGCGCATTTGGCCGGCAATTCCGCTGCGGGAACGGCGGAAAGCGTCTTGGTGAACTGAGCTGTATGGTTGCCAGCGGCATACGAAACAGCGCTGCCCAAAAACGCCGCGGTGACGATCAACGAGAACAATTTCTTCATAGTTTATCCAAGGTTATTACACTGCACAAAAAAGCTTTACGCAGGTCTGTCCAAACTGTCAAATTTTTTATCGCAAAATTCATCGGCTGGTCAGGCGCCCCGAGCCGCTCCCTCCGACCGCGCGACCCATCCTGGTCGAGTTGCCCGCACGCTTTGTGATGAAGGATCGAGCGCCACCGGTTCTTGGAAACGCAGCATTCCCTGTGCCGGCAGCCATCGCTGAGCTGATTTCGTCCACGTCTCCGCTAATAGCTCCGCCAGGACACCGTGCAATTTCGGCGCCTCACTGTCCTCGCCCGCTTCCACGCAATCGCGCGCCATGTGATTGCTTTTTCCGCCAGCCGGCGCGCCCAAAGTAAGCCGCCCGCCAGCTCCACCTAAAATTTCCTGTGTGCAGGACCAGTGCCCGCAACAAACGTCCTCCCGGGACCAGACTCGCTCGCCATCGGCGAGCGTTACCCGCACTTCGGTGAAGCCGAGACGTCTGGCGGCAAAGAGGAAATCCGTGAAAAAATCCTCAAGTGAACGGCAACGGTGCGACTCGAATCGCAACCACTCGGACAAACACAGCGCGTAACGCACTTCGCGTCGCATGGCCAACGACTCGCCCACCATGCGATGCACCGTCAACCATTCCCGGCTGAATTTAAGCCTGCCCGCGCAAAGCAAAACCACCAAAGCGCCGACCCCCGCCAGAATGGGCACCAGGTGGCCCCGCGACCAGAAGGCGGCAAAGCCCATGATTAAAAAGATCAGGGTCACCCCGTAAAGGGACAAGGCCATCCGCCGATGAGACATCCCCGATTGCAACAAGCGATGGTGGATATGCCTTCGATCCGGACGGAACACCGGCAACCCCCGCAAGCCCCGGCGCAAGATGGCCAGCGCCGTGTCCAGAATTGGCAAAGCCAGCACAAACAACGGCGCGATCAACGCGCTCAATACCGAGCCTTTTTGCGAGCCAGTCAGCGAAAAAGCGGCGATTTGGAACCCTAAAAAATAGGCCCCGCCGTCGCCCAAATAAATTCGCGCGGGAGGAAAATTAAAACACAAGAACCCGAGCAATGCTCCCGCCATCGCCGCCGAAAGCAGCACGAACGAGTGGCTGGCCATGCCCATGTAAACCAACAGCACCATGAGCATAAAGGCGATGCCCGCCGCCAGGCCATCGGCGCCGTCGATCAAGTTCATCAGGTTGGTTATGCCCACCAACCACATCACGGTGAGCGCGAAACCCAATCCATTCACCGCCACCACGGTTTCGCTGAAAGGAATCTTGAATTGGGAAATGCCCACTCCGCACCAGTAAACCACGCTGGCAATCAACAACTGTCCGGCCAGCTTCCGCTTGGCGCCGAGGGGCCGCAAATCGTCCCAAAAGCCAAGGCCGAACATCGCCAGCGAACCCAGAATCACAACGGCCCGATGCGGCACCTCGTGGGTGTCTCGAAAGAAGATAGCGATCCCCGCCTCCGCAACAATAAAGGCTGCGGCCAGCGCCAGTCCGCCAAACCTGGGCACCGCTTCCTTTTCTTGATGATGGAAGTCTGCCCGTCGCTGAAATCGGATCCGGGCGCAAACCCGCAGAATGGCAAACACCATCGTAATCGCGACGGTAAAGCCAATCAGACCGCAGATCACTACTCGGAATCCCAGCATCTGTGCGCGACGAAATTAAATGGTTTCTCGTCTTGATCAAGCATTTTTACTCTACGCTCCGCGCGTGCTTGACCCGTGCTCCTCCTCGGATCCAGAATCCCCGGAGTATGCTCCGCCTGTTTCTAATGCTCGCGCTCGCCGGGTCTCAGGTTGCCAGTCCGGCAGCCGACTGGCCCAACATCGTATTTCTTCTCGCGGATGACCTGGGCTTGGGTGACGTGGGTTGTTACGGACAAACGAAAATCCGCACCCCCAACCTCGACCGGCTGGCTGCCGAGGGTATGAGGTTCACCTCATTTTACTCCGGCCACAACGTTTGCGCTCCCTCCCGTTGCGTGCTGATGACCGGCTTGCATCCGGGCCATGCTTACATCCGTGAAAACAAACAAGCGAAAGCCCTCGGTCTCCCCTTTGAGGAGGGCCAGGCGCCAGTGCCGGAAAATTATCTGACGCTCCCCCTTAACTTCAAAAATATCGGTTATGTTTCGGGCGCCTTTGGAAAATGGGGTTTGGGACCGGTCGGCAGCAGCGGCGATCCTCTGAAGCAAGGCTTCGACCGCTTTTTCGGTTACAACTGCCAGGCTGCCGCTCACAATTATTACCCGGCGGCGCTTTGGGACAATGATCAACAAATCACCCTGCCGAACGATCCGTTTTCCGCCCACCAGAAGCTCGCTGCGACGGACGATCCTCTCGATCCGTCCGCCTACGTCCGATTCACGGGGAAAACTTACGCGCCCGACGTCATCAACGCCGCCGCCCGCAAGTTTCTCGACGCCAACCATACTCGTCCCTTTTTCCTGTTTTACCCTACCACTGTCCCGCATCTGGCGTTGCAGGTGCCGGAAGACTCGCTGGCCGAATATCGCGGCAAATTCTCCGAAGAACCCTACACTGGCGGGCGCAATTATCTGCCCCACCGAACGCCTCACGCCGCTTATGCGGCAATGATCACCCGCCTCGACGCGGAAATCGGGCGCCTCACGCAAATGGTGAAGGATTTTGGCCTGGAGGAGCGCACCATTTTCATCTTCACCAGCGACAACGGCCCGCTGTATGACCGACTCGGCGGGACCGACACTGACTTTTTCAATAGCGCCGCCGGCCTGCGCGGACGGAAAGGCGCCTTCTATGAAGGGGGCATCCGCGTGCCTTGCATCGTGCGCTGGAAGGGACGGATCGCTCCGGGCAGCCTCAGCGATCGCATCGCCGGCTTTGAAGATTGGCTTCCCACTCTCCTTGAACTCGTCGGCGCCCCGGAGCAAATCCCCGCCGATATCGACGGCCTCAGTTTCGCTCCGACCCTCCTCGGAAAGGCCCAGGCGCCCCGGCCATTCCTCTACCGTGAATCACCCGGTTACGGCGGCCAGCAAAGCGTGCGACAGGGCGACTGGAAAGCGATCCGCACCGCTTTGAACCGCGGAAACGACCTGTCTAAAATCAAAACCGAACTCTACAACCTCGCCGAAGATCCCGGGGAGACCCGGGACGTCGCGGCGCGGCATCCGGATCGGGTAAAGGCGCTCGAAAAAATCATGGCGGAGCAGCATCGGCCATCAAAATTGTTTCCGATTGCCGCTCTCGACGGAAGCCCGCCGCCGAGCGGAAAAAACCAGCGCAAAAAACCGGATTAGGCCATTCAGTCGCCCTGGTAGATGGTCCACATCCCCCGCGGATCCCGGAGTGTGCCGGTCCCGATGGTTTGCTCGACCCTGAGGGTTTGCAGATGGCCGTCATTGAAGAGGTAGTTGAAGCGCTCGCCATGTAATTTGTACAACGCCGCGCCCTGGTTGACCCCCTGTTGAGCGTAGGGACTTTGCGGCTTTGCCTCGGTATCGATTTGGTACAGACACCCCATGGCCCCGCCATCGGCGATCTGCGGCCCCAGCGAAATGCAGGTCCACTCATTGCCAACCGCCTGCTGCCCGGTCGGCTCCTCACACATAAAAATAGTTCCGGCGGGATCATTCACCACCGAAGTCTTGTACCCTCGAGCTTCCCAATCCGGCGTCCCCTGGCCGTCATACGCCCAGTAGATGCCCACGCCGTGCTTGATGTTCGGCAATGGATAAGACCGGTTAGCGGTGTTCACTTGATAATCGGAGCCCCAACTCGTCCCCACTGCGTTCATCGCGTACGTCCGGCAACCAAAGATCGCCGGATTCCCGATCCAACGGCATTTCGGCTGCCGATCCGCCGGGCATCGCTCGATTTTTGGGGAAAAATCGGCGTCCAGGATCCCGAGCACGAGATCGGCTTCGGTCGCGGTTCCTCCCAGGTACCGGTGCAGATAGGTGTCCCACCCCATTTGGACGTTGCCCCCTCCCGACGAGAACCCGGCCGGCGGATACATGTCGTTGTGATCCGCCACAAAAACATTCGCCGCCACTCCAATCTGTTTGAGTTGGGAGACGCACTGGATGCGCATCGCCTTCGCCTTGGCGGTTGTTAACGCCGGCAGCAGCATCGCCGCCAGGATCGCGATGATCGCGATCACCACCAGCAACTCGATCAGGGTGAATCCTCCCTTCGCTCCCGGCAGGCTGCGCCAGCCTCTTCCCGTCGCTCGGTTCCTGCTCATCCGCCGCTACCGGTTCTTGAGTTGAACATGCATTTTTTCGTCCAGGACGTATTTTTTCCCGGGGGGCGGCGGCTTGATGGGAACGCCGGCGGTGGCCTCGAATTGAGCAAAGTTCGTCGGCATGTCCCGGTGTTTCATGATCCAGCGCTTTACCTCCCGGTTTAACTCCGCCAGATCGGGATTCGTGTCGGCCGTTTCCACCTGCGCGTCTTCCGCCTTGTTGCAGCCGGGCGTGAAGACGAGCGCAAGGCCAGCCAGCGCCAGCAAGGCCAACCGGCGCATACAGCCGCATTGAAAAAACTTTCTCATCGTCCGAGCTTCGGCTTCTGGCAAGCCTATCACGCCTCAGCGAACCCCGCCATGTCGTCAAAATAGATTACGCGCCTCTATCCAAAAACAACCCCGGCGGCCATTCGCCCCGGATGGCGCCGCCGTCTCACCCTCTGGCCGGGGGTTCGTCTCCTCGTGCCCAGGCCTCCTCCGAGCGATGCGCGGCCTACTCTCCCTCGACGCGAAAGTAGCCGGCGGCCTCGCCGTTCAATGCGCAGGTGAAACGGAAATTATTTCGCCCGAGCGAGGTCAATACCGCCCCTGAAGCGGTCACAAACGGACCGGTCGCCGTGGGCGACCGCAGCAGCCGAAAGTTTTTCCAATACGCCAGGTTGCGAAATTCCACCTCGAGGTGGGTCCCCGCCATCCGGGCGAAGGTGAGTTGAATTGTCGGGGAAAAAACGCCCAGCAGATCACGCAACGAGCGGCCCCCCTGGCCCGCCTGATAAAGTCCCGCGACCTCCGAAGCCGTCAGTGCCCGCTTCCAAATCGCCAGGTCATCAATCCGTCCGTCGAAGTAATTCGCGCCGGTCGGCCCCTCGCGCCCGATCGCCGCAATCTGTCCCGGCTTCACCACGTTCGTCAGCCCCACCGGCGCGGTGCCGTCGTTCCCGTAATGCAGGTCCACAAGTTCCCCATTCAGATAAATGGCGGAACGCCCGGAGTTCTCCGCCTCATTGCCGCTGTAGGTCGCGACCATGTGAATCCATTGATTGGTCAGCAAGAAGCTTTCGGGAATGCCGGGTCGCGCGGCGGCGCCTGAAATATCCGAAACCTTGAACCGCAGTTCCTTGTTGGCCTTGTCCAAATAAAACACATAGCAGTCGGCGGAGGAATCGTAGATAGCGGCGTAACTAGAACTCAACTGGCTGGGCAGCCGCTTGAGCCAAAGCCAGACCGACAGGCTCAATTCGTTGGTCCCAATATCGAGGCTCGGCGAGTTGGACACCACCACGTACGATTTCACTCCATCGACCTGCAAGCCTCCGTCAAATTTCGCGGCTTCCGAGCCGAGCCAGTGCGAAAGCCCGTCCGTGCGGGTCAAGGCCTGTGAGTTAAACCCTTTGCTGTCAAACACCACGGCGGCCATCGGATTGGTCAGGCCGTCGTCGAAACGCCAGTAGCTGATTAATTCGCTCGCCAGGTTGGTCACGGTGCCCACCACGTTGGTGCCGGCCCCGCCCTGCTGGAGCGTCCTGACCATCCTCGGATCGTTAGAAATGACCCCGTCCACCCCCAGATCAAGGAACGTTTTGATGGCCGGGCCGTCCACCGTCCAGACGAATACTTGCAGTCCGTTGGTGTGTACCATGTCGATCATGGCCGGGTTCACGCCTCCCGCCTCCCATGCCACGATCCTGGCGCCGCTGTTGGTGATGCTGGTCAGGCTGGCCAGGCTGAACACGCCGCTACCCAATGCGCACAGCCGAATCCGCGGCTCCAGCGCATGCACCTGCGCCAGGAAATCCCAATCAAACGATTGCAACACCACTTTCGTCGTGGCGTCGATCGAGGCCAGCTCGGTGACATGCGCCTGGGCGGTGCCAGCCTTCCGCTCAATCAGCGGCGTTGCCCAGGGAAGCGTGTTCGTGATCATCTCGATCATGGAGGGAATGCGCTCGCCGACAAAGGCGCTCGAAAACCACGACCCCGCATCCAGGGCCTTCAATTGCGCCGCGGTCATGCTCGACAGTGATCCGGTGCCATCCGTAGTGCGGTCCACCTTGCCATCGTGCATCAGCATGAGCACCCCGTCGGCAGAAGGTTGGGTGTCGGTTTCCACCAGATCCGCATAAGGCAGCGCCGCCCGAAACGCGCTCAAGGTGTTCTCCGGCGCCACCAGCGAGTACCCCCGATGACCGATACTTAAAGCCCCAAACCCAACGTTGGACCACAACAGCAACCCCATCATCCCGAGGGACATCGAACGAAACCAAAATGCAAACTGCATTCGCGGAGCTTACTAATTCAAGAAGCTCTGTCAAATGTTCTTGGATTGCGCAGTGGAATCGCGCAGATTTGAATTGAATGTATTGACAACGGATTTCGTCAAAGGCAAAGTTCGTGCGTTAACGCTTAATGAGCGACTCAACTCAAAAACGTCTCGCCGCCGTCCGCCACTTGGCGCTAGACATGGACGGCACCATTTACAGCGGCAACACGCTGTTTGATCAGACGCTGCCCTTTCTGGCTCGAATGACCGACGCCGGAATCGGCTACACGTTCCTGACCAATAATTCCTCCAAAAGCGCGGAGGATTATCTGGCGCGGTTGCGGCAGCTTGGCATCCCGGCCGAGCCCGACCAACTTTATACTTCGACGATGGCGACGATCGAATATCTGCGTGAGCAGATGCCTTTGGTTCAGCGGCTGTTTGTGCTCGGCACGGCCAGCATGCAGCGGGAATTCATGGGCGCTGGCTTCGAAATTACCGAGGATTGCGCGAAAGACGAGCCGGACGCCATCGTGGCTGGATTCGACACGGAATTGACCTACGCCTCGCTCTGCCGCGCCGCCTGGTGGGTGGCGCAGGGCAAACCCTACATCGCCACGCATCCCGACCGGGTGTGTCCCACCGACGCCCCCACTGTGCTGGTGGATTGCGGAGCCGTCTGCGCGGCCATCGAATCAGCAACGGGGCGGGCGCCCGATACGGTGCTGGGCAAACCCGACCCGTGCATGCTGCGGGGGATTCTCCATCGACACCAACTCGCGCCCAGTGAACTGGCCATGGTGGGGGACCGTTTGTACACCGATTTGGCCATGGCTCACCGCGCGGGCACGGTGGGCGTCCTGGTGCTCACCGGCGAGACAACCGCCGCCGCGGCGGAGGCTCATACGCCCCGGCCGGAACTGATCATGCGCGACCTGGGCGAATTGGGAGAGCGCCTGCTGGCCGGTAGAGCAAACTCCGAATTATCGATCGTTTAAGACAATTTAGTTATGAGTTTTTTACCATCTTCCGTGGGCGAGCAACGCGCTCGCGCGTTTCAGGCTTTGGCCGGCGCTCCTTTGGATTTGCTGATCATCGGCGGCGGCATCGTGGGCTCTGGGGTTGCCCGCGATGCCGCCATGCGCGGCTTGCGGGTGGGTCTGTTCGAGCAGAATGATTTCGCCTTCGGCACCAGCAGCCGCTCCAGTCGCCTGCTGCATGGCGGCTTGCGCTACCTTGCCCAGGGGCGGGTCGGCCTCGTGCATGAGGCGAGCGTGGAAAAAAAGGTGGTCCATCACATCGCGCCGCACCTGGCGGCGCCCCTGCCCTTCATTTTCCCGACCTATCGCGGCAATCCGAATTGGGTTTTGTGGCAGCTAAAAATTGGCGTAAAAATCTACGACCTGCTTTGCGGCGGCAGGAATCTCGGCAACTCTTCGTGGCTGAATGTGAGCGAGACCCGAAACAAAGTGGCCGGTTTGCGGGAGGAGGGGCTGAAAGGCTCCGTCCGCTACTACGACGGGTTTACCAACGACGCCCGCCTAGCCATCGACACCCTGCGCTCGGCCGCGAACCATGGGGCCACGATCCTCAATTATTGCCGCTTCACCAACGCCACTCGCGCCGATTGCTGGCAGTGTGAAATCAACGATCTCCTGAGTGGCAAATCCTCGACCCTCCAGGCCCGTGCGGTCGTGAACGCGACCGGTCCTTGGGCCGATGGTCTGCCGCATAGCCGCGTGAAACTGCGCCTGACCAAAGGCATTCACCTGGTCGTGGATCATGCCCGAGTGCCGGTTTCCGAAACCGTGGTCATGACGGAGGGGAAACGCATCCTTTTCGTCATTCCCTGGGGCGAGCGCACGATCATCGGCACCACAGACACCGATTATCAGGGCTCGCTCGAGGAAGTCTGGGCGGATCCCGAAGATATCAATTACGTGCTTCGAATCACGAACGAGCATTTCCCCAAGGCGGCCCTGCGTCCGGCGGATGTCATCAGCGCCTGGGCGGGATTGCGCCCGCTGGTGGCGGATCCAAACGGCAAACCCTCCGATATCTCGCGCTCGCATGAGATCAAATCACCCGAGCCGGGTTGGTGGGATGTGGCCGGGGGCAAGCTCACCACCTATCGCCTCATGGCGGAACAGACCGTGGATCAAATCGCTCGATTCCTCAAAAACCAGGGCCGCCACGACCTGGCGTCCTGCCAGACTGCGAAACAGCCGCTTCTCCCCGCCGACCAGGTGCGGGACCTGAGCGGTTTGGTGCCGCCGGAGGTGAGCCGCCGCGCCGTCGAGCATTTCGTGACCCGCGAGTGGGCCCTCCATCTGGATGACGTCATGGTCCGCCGCTCCAGTTGGCATTATTATCTGCAAGACGCCGACGCCGTCGCCGCACGGGTGGCGGATTGGATGGCGGAATTGCTTGGCTGGCCCGCGGAAGTGCGCGACCATGAGCTGCGACACTACCGCAGAGTGTTCAAACCGCGCGCCGAAAACCAACCCGTTCCGGCCCGGGCGGAGGCGGCGGTTCGCTAGGCGTTCTGCCTGACGCTTGTTCAACCGTTAATCACGAGAAATCGTATGAAGCTGAATTGCTGTTTGCTTGCCCTCGGCGTTTGCGCCCTGCTTGGCGCCCTGCCCGCGCGCGCGGTGCAGATCATCGCCCATCGCGGCGCCTCGCACGACGCCCCCGAGAACACCCTGTCCTCCTTTCGCTTGGGCTACGCCCAGGGAGCCGACGCGGATGAGTGCGACATCTATTTAACGACCGACGACAAAATCATCATCAGCCACGACTCAACCACCGCCCGCACCGGGAACATCAGCAACAACATCCCCGCATCCTCCTCCGTCGAACTGCGCAAAATCAACGTGGGCGATTGGGGTAAATGGCGCGGCCGGGGCTACCACGAAAAGCTTCCCTTCCTGGACGAGGTGCTGCCGCTCATCCCCGATGGCAAACGTCTGTTCATTGAAATCAAAAGCGGCCCCGAAATCGTCCCGGTGCTCAAACAGGTCCTGGCCCGATCCGGCAAACTACCCGAGCAAACGCCGGTCATCAGCTTCAACTATGAGTCGGCCAAAGCGGCCAAAACGCAAATGCCCGAGTTGCAGGTGTATTTCCTCTCTGGCGCCGGCCACGATAAAAAGTACCCGCCCATTGACGAGCTCATCGCCAGGGCCAAAGCGGCGAATTTGGACGGATTGGATCTCGAACAAGGGTTCCCCATTGACGCCGCCTTTGTAAAAAAGGTGCATGACGCCGGCTTGCGGCTCTACACTTGGACGGTGGACGACCCGGCGGTGGCCCGCCGGCAGGCGGATGCCGGAGTGGACGGTATCACTACCAACCGCCCGCAATTTTTGCGCGAGCAGCTTGGTCTAAACCGGTAACCGAAGCGCGGGCGAGAAGTGCTGATATGAATCTCAATGGCTGGTTTTTCACTCTGTTTGTCGGCGCTCTGCTGACCTCCACACCAGGTCGGGCGGCGGAAATCATCGGCCACCGCGGAGCTTCCCACGATGCTCCCGAAAACACCCTGCCCGCCTTTCGCCTCGGCTTTGCGCAACAGGCCGACGCCGTCGAATGTGACATTCATTTGACCGCCGACGGCAAAATCATCATCAGCCATGACGCAACCACCACGCGCACGGGAAACCTCAGCAACCACATCGCCACCTCCTCATCGGTCGAGCTTCGCAAAATCAACGCGGGTGATTGGGGCAAGTGGCGGGGCCAGGGGCGCGACGAAAGGCTGCCGTTTCTCGAGGAGTTGCTGCCGCTGATCCCCCTCAACAAACGCCTGTTTATTGAAATCAAGTGCGGCCCGGAGATCGTCCCTGTCCTCAAGAAGGTTCTGGCCGAATCCGGCGTTAAACCCGCGCAAACCGCCATCCTCAGTTTCAATTACGAATCCGTAAAAGCCGCCAAAGCCCAAATGCCCGAAATCCAGGCTCAACTGCTGGCCAGCGCCGGGCGTGACCGAAAGTATCCGCCGGTCGAGGATCTCATTGCCAAAGCCAAGGCCGCCAATCTCGACGCGCTGAACCTTAATCACGGCTTCCCCATCGACGCGGACTTCGTCAAAAAGGTCCACGCTGCCGGCCTGCGGCTCTATACCTGGGTGCTGGATGATCCGGCCATGGCCCGGCGGCATTTAGCCGCTGGCGTGGACGGCATCACCACCAATCGCCCGCAATTTCTGCGTGAACAGCTCGAGTTGAACCGGTGAATCCCAGGCGCGATCGCTGAAATCGTTCGGGGAACATTTGCCCCCGCTTGACTGTCTGCCACTCGCCTCGCATTTTGTCAGGCGTCGTGCCCGGTGGCCCGGCGGAAAGCTTATGCCGATTTACGAGTATGCCTGCCCGAAATGCCGGGTGATCTTTAACTTTCTATCCAAGCGGCTGAATCCGCCGCAATCGCCGGCGTGTCCCAAGTGCGGCAACAAAAAGATGGCCAAACAGATCAGCCGTTTTACGATGACCCGCGGCTTGCCGGAACCCACCGCCAAATCGGGGGCTGGCCCGGAGGACGAGGGGCCAATGCCGGATTTTGACGATCCGCGCATCGAGCGCGCCATGATGGAACTCGAGGGGGACATGGAGCATCTCGACGAAAACAACCCGCGGCACATGGCGCACATGATGCGAAAAATGAAAGATCTCATGCCGCCCGGCACTGTGCCCAAAGATTTGGAACTCGCCATCAAACGCCTGGAAGCCGGGGAAGATCCGGAAAAAATCGAGCAGGATATGGGTGACATTTTTGGTGATTTGATGGGGGGGGTCGGCGAGGAAGGCGGGTCAGACAGCGGCTACAGTCACGACAGCGGCCTTTACGATTACTAAGTTCGGCGCCCTCTCGCCCAACCAAGCAGCCGGCGAACGAGCGAAAAGCCGAGCCTTGTCACCCGGCGGGCGGCCCGTTCGCGCAGCGAGGTTCCCATTGCCGACGCATCGCCAAATGGCTGAAGATATTCCAAACCGGATCGAGTGATAGAACTGGCGCGGATGCGGCGCGGAAAACCTGGTTTTTATTCCTTGCATGGTTTGCACGCCGAAGCATTCGTGATCGGCTTAGGGTGAGACTGGTCCCCTATTTCGAATACAAACTTGGCAGCGTCAACACGTTTACCTCGGGCAAGCCCTTCGGCAGCTTGAGCATATCGCATCGCGCCTGGAGTGCGCCCGTTATCGGAGTGCGCTTCCGGCGGTAAGCTGATTCGCGGAGAGATGTGAGCCGGTTTCCTCCGCTCGCGCCGGGCAGGTTTGGATTGCCTGCAAAAATCCCCGCGCCTTGGCAAGAGTTTCCTCATACTCCGCCTCGGGCGAGGAATCCGCCACGATGCCCGCCCCGGTATGGAACCAGGCCCGCCCGCCCTGACAAAGGGCCGTGCGGATGGCGATGCTGAATTGGCTTGCGCGATTGAACCCCAAATAACCAATCGCGCCGGTATAGGGGCCGCGAGTCTGCGGTTCGAGCTCGTCGATGATCTCCATGGCGCGAAACTTGGGCGCCCCGGTGATGCTGCCGCCAGGAAAACAGGCCGCCAGCGCGCCCAGGTGCGAAACGTTCCCCCGCAAGACCCCCTCCACAGTCGAAACCAGGTGCCAGACCTGAGGGTAACCCTCGATCCGGGCCAGCTCCGGAACTCGCACCGAGCCGTACTCGCACACTTTTCCAAGGTCGTTTCGCAACAGATCGGTGATCATCACCAGCTCAGCCATCTCCTTGGCGTTGGCTTGCAATTCGATCCGCAACTGCTCGTCCCGCGCTGGATCGGCCGAGCGCGGCCGCGTTCCTTTGATCGGACGGGTTTGCGCCCGCAAGCCATTCAGCCGCAGGAAAAGCTCCGGCGAGGAGGATACCAGTTGGAAATCGCCGCCGTTCAAGAACGCACTGAACGGCGCGGGTGAAACCTCGCCGAGGGTCTCAAAGAGACTCCACGGGGCGGCGGTCCACGGAGCGGAAAGCCGCTGCGAAAGATTGGCCTGGTAAACCTCTCCCATTCGAATGTAGCGTTGGATGGCTGCAACCTTCCCCATAAACTCGGTGCGCGTCAGGTTGGACTGGGTTTGCAAAGGCGCGCCGAAGGAGGGTGATTTTGTCGGGAGCGCCGCTTCGTCCACCCGCGCGAACCGGCGTTTCCAAAACTCGAGTTCCGCCCGCGCGCGCCAGCCTTCCCGAGAGCCATCCGGACTCATGCCGGTCGAAACCACCCATAACTTGTCCAGCAGCCGGTCGAAAATGGCCAGGCTTGAGTAGAACCCGAGCTGGCAATCCGGGATCGGCAAATCCGGGACCGCACGCGGGCGCAACCTGGGCTCCAGAAAATTCTTCAGCTCATAGCCCCAAAAACCGAAACAACCACCCAGCGGAAAAGGCGTGTCGGGCACGTCGGGTATATGGTAGCGCCCCAGCAACGAGTCCAGCAAAGACCAGGGATTTCCGATATGCGCCTGGGCGCGGTCGCCCTCGCTCTTGATTTCGCAATGTGAGCCCCGTGCGCTCAGGGTCAAAAACGGCCGCGCGGCCAGGAACGAAAACCGCCCCTCCTCGACTCGCCCCTGACTGCGCAAAAACATGACGCCACGCTCGCCCGCCAGGCTGGCGGCGACGCTCTCGATGCTCTGTTGCCGGGGTATTTCCTGACTGATGATCACATCCACCGGCGGGACGCCAGGATTAGAATTTTAACCAGCGCGGATCGAAGTCGGATTCCTTCAGCGGGCTGACCACCGCCAGGTGCAACCGCTCGGCAACGAAAAAGTCCCGGGCTGCCGCGCGGATCTCCGCCTGCGTGACCGCTGCCAGCCGTTCCTTGACTTTTTCGGGCGAGAGCATCCGGCCATAGCCAAGGAGCTGCTCTCCCGCCCAGTTCATCTGGGTCTCTGTGCTCTCCAACCCCAGATTGATCTGCCCGATGGCGTAATCCCGGGCGCGACGCAATTCCGACGCGCTCACCGGTTCTTCGGCGAGTCGGCGCATCTCGCGGAGGACCAGCCTCAAAGCGCGCCCCAGATTCTCGCTGTCCAACCCCATCGAGATCACCAAATCTCCGGCGTCGGCGTAAAAACTGGGGGTGCTGTAAATATTGTAAGCCAGGCCGCGGTCTTCCCGCACCGCCTGGAACAAGCGCGAGCTCATGTTCTCGCCCAGGATGGCGTTGAGCAGGCGCAGCGCGTACCGGCGCGGATCATGGCGCGAGCAGGTGCGGATCCCCAAGGCGACTTGCGCCTGTTCGACCCGACGGGTCACCAACCGTCGGCGCGGCCCCGCCAACTCGCCGGGAGCGGCGGCAAACGCGGGACGCGGGGAGGGTCCGAACTCGTCGGCGTAGCGGCCCACGGCCTCTTCCAACTGTGAGTGTCGAACGCGGCCCGTGGCGACAATTACCGTGTTTGCGGCCACGTAGTTTTGTCGCAGGTAGCCGACCAGCTCCGGACGCCGGAAATGATTCAACCCGGCGGGCGTGCCGGTGATGGGCCGACCGAGAGGATGGCCCGGCCACATGGTCTCGTTGAGCACCTCCTGCACCTGGTGTTGCGGCTCGTCCAGGCACATGGCGATCTCCTCCTTGATGACCTCGCGCTCTTTCCGGATATCGCCGGGCACAAACCGCGAATGGCAGAGCATATCGAGCAACACGTCCAGCACCGCCTCGAAATGCTCCGCGGAAACCCGGGCATGAAAACAAGTGCTCTCCTCGCTGGTGAAGGCGTTCAGATAACCGCCAATGCCTTCCACGGCTTCGGAAATCTCCCGCGCCGAGCGCCGGCACGTCCCCTTGAACAGCAAATGCTCGATAAAATGGCAGACTCCATTCCGCGTAAGCGGCTCATACCGCGACCCCACCCCCACCCAAATTCCCATGCTGACGCTGGACATCTGCGGCATCTCGATACTCGCGAGGGTGAGACCCCGCCCCAGACGGCTGAGTTGACGCCGACGCGCCGCCGGACGCGTCAGGCGCACCCAGCGCGCCTGCGCCTGTCCGGCCGTAATGGAACGTTGTCGCTTCATGCAAATGCCCTGGGCACCATCTCCGGCGGCCCGACGCGCCGCTCGTAATCCAAAATAATCTCCACCACTTCCTCCGGGTCGTCGGTAACGCGCGCCAGATCAAGGTCGCCCGGAGAAATATACCCCGTTTCGAGCAACCGCGCCCGCATCCAACGCAACAAACCGGCCCAATACTCCTTGCCGAAAAGAATCATCGGAAACTCCGGAATGCGTTGGGTTTGCACCAGTGTGAGCACCTCGAAAAACTCATCCAGCGTCCCAAAACCGCCCGGCATGAAGACAAATCCCAGGCTGTATTTCACGAAACAAACCTTGCGCGAGAAGAAATAATGAAAATGGATGGGAATGTTCGCGTAACGATTCCCTTTCTGTTCGTGCGGAAGCTCGATATTCAACCCCACCGACCTGCCCTTGGCCAGCGCGGCCCCCTTGTTCGCCGCCTCCATGATGCCCGGCCCGCCGCCGGTGATCACCGCCAGATTATGCTTCGCCAACCCCTTCGATAAAGCAATCGTCGCCGCATAGTAAGGATTCGATGGAGGCACCCGAGCCGAGCCAAAAACCGTCACTGCCGGCCCCACTCGCGACATCATTTCAAAGGAGTCCACGAATTCCGCCATGATGCGGAAAATGCGCCAGGGATCCTCTTTGATGAACATCGGGTTCGTATTGTGGTTGTTATTCACCGGCCGAGCATACCATCCAGACTGCGAGAGACAAGCCGCTGAAAAACGGTCAATCCCGCCAGCAGCATAACTCGTGCTATATAATCTGTTTATTTATCATAATAATGCTTATGCTCATTACCCCCTCACAAAGCGGGCCGCAGCCACCAAAGGCTGCTCCGCGCAAGCGTGGCGTTATTTCTTGATTTCTCGAAGTCTCATTGACATCAAACCGCGAATTCCCTACAACCGTCCCCACTGCTAAATAAAGCGATTTTATGCAAACCGTTCAGCTCGGCGGGATCGATTACGCGATCCTTCTCATTTACGTCGCCTTTGTGGTGGGGATCGGCTTCGCCCTGCGCCGCTACCTGAAAAGTTCATCGGATTTTCTGACTTCTGGCCGTTCGATTCCGGCGTGGGTGACGGGTCTGGCGTTTATCTCCGCCAATCTGGGCGCCCTGGAACTGGTGGGCATGGCCGCCAGCGGCGCGAAATACGGCATCGCCACCAGCCATTTCTATTGGGTCGGCGCCATCCCAGCCATGGTCTTTCTCGCGGTGTTCATGATGCCGTTTTACTACGGCTCGAAGGCGCGCTCGGTGCCGGAATACCTCAAAATGCGCTTCGACGAACGCGTCCGCGCCCTGAACTCGATCGCCTTTGCGGTCATGACGGTCTTTGCCTCAGGCATTTCGATGAACGCCCTGGCCAAACTCCTGAACCAGCTTCTGGGCTGGAACTATCATCTGGCCCTCTGGATCTGCTCCGCAGTCGTGCTCGTCTATGTTTTGAAAGGCGGTCTGACCTCCGCGATCTACACCGAGGTGCTCCAATTTTTCATGATCGTGCTCGGCTTCGCGCCGGTCGTTTACCTGGGGCTCCGGGATGTGGGCGGCTGGGGTGCGATGAATCAATCTCTTCAAGCGGTGGCGCAGGATCCGATGGCCCTGAATCTGGGCGCCAAAGCCTACGCTGCGGACGCCTGGACCAGCGCCTGGAAACCGCTCCTGGGCGGCCCCTCCGCCAATCCCATGGGCGTGGATATCTTCGCGATGGTCTTCGGCCTCGGCTTCGTCCTCTCCTTTGGGTACTGGTGTACCAACTTCCTCGTCGTGCAACGCGCCATGGCCGCGCGCAACATGGGCGCCGCCCGGCGCACGCCCTTGATCGCCGCCGTTCCCAAAATGCTTTTCCCCGCGCTGGTCATTGTGCCGGGAATGATCGCGGTGGCGCTTACCTCGATGCCGGACAAGCAGTACCGCATCCCCCCGCCGATCGCCAGCGAAGCCGCCTATACCACGGCCGCCGAGGCGGTGAAAACGCTCGCCTCCGCCGATGCCGCCACCGCCGCGAAAACCGTGAGCGCCGCGCTCGGCCTCAAACTGAATGAAGATAAAGTGGCCGCGCTCCTGAAAGCCGCCCCGGCCATGACCGACCAGCAAATCAAGGCGGGGCTCTACAACGCCGTCGCCGAATACGATTACGACGGCGTGATTCTCTCGCTGGTGAAAAAGTATTGCCCGCCCGGGTTGCTAGGGCTGGCGCTGACCGCGCTGCTCGCCTCCTTCATGTCCGGCATGGCGGGAAATGTCACGGCTTTCAACACTGTCTGGACCTACGACTTGTACCAGGCCTATCTCGCGCCAAACAAGACCGACCAACATTACTTTCGGATGGGGCAGGCCATCACCGTGGTTGGCATTTTGCTCTCGATCGCCTGCGCCTATTTCGCCTCAATGTATAATAACGCCATGGACATCATCCAGTTGGTGTTCGGATTTGTGAACGCTCCGCTCTTCGCCACCTTCCTGCTGGGCATGTTCTGGGCCCGGACCACCGGCACCGGGGCTTTTCTGGGCCTGTTCGCCGGCATCGGCGGCTCGGCATTGTTCCACTCGCTCACGCTGTCCACTGGAAACGCTCCGGGAGTGAAGGGGGCTTACCTGTGGAACCTGTTGGGACAACCGGTTCCCCGCCCCCTCATCTTCCCCAGTGAGATGGCCCAGAACTTCTGGCTGGCCAGTTTCGCCTTCATCGTCTGTTTCACCCTTACCCTCGGGATTTCCCTGGCCACCAAACGCACCAAAACAAACGACGAACTCAAGGGCCTGGTTTACTCGCTCACCCCCAAAATCCGGGAGGACGAGAAGGCCTGGTATCTGCGGCCGGCCACGTTGGGCATCGTTCTGCTGCTCTGCTGTGTCGTCCTGAACATCCTTTTCCGCTAAACCGAAAGGCATACATCTATGGGTCTGGATATTCGCTGGCCAATCGGCCTGATGTTTTCCCTGATCGGGGCCATGCTCGTCATCTTCGGGCTGGTCACCAACTCCAACACTGAACTCTACCGGCATTCACTCGACCTGAACGTGAACTTCTATTGGGGTTTACTGTTGCTCGTCTTTGGCATCTGGATGCTGATCATGGCCTGGCGGGGCGCCGGGAAGCCGGCGGACGGCGGAAAGAAATAGCCGCTAGCGCCTGGTGCGAGGCAGTCGCCCGCCGCCGGGCCGGAGCGTGCCGCGTGCCCGGGCGGATGGCGCGCGCGTGAGTTTAGCGCGGGTCAAAGCGCAGGCGGAGCGAACGGGTCGCGTTGGGCGGGAAATTGTTTTGAAGGATCACCAATGGAAACAAAAGTCACGAAGTTTGGCTCGCTGCCCGACGGGCGGGTGGTAAACGCATACGAACTGAGGAATTCCCACGGCCTTACGGTGCGGCTTATCAACTTTGGCGCCACCATCACGCATGTGTTCGCCCCCGATCGCCAGGGCCGCCTTGGGGATGTCGTGCTGGGCTTCGACGAACTCGCCCCGTATCTGGGCAATCATCCTTATCTGGGCTGCACGATTGGGCGGGTAGCCAATCGCATCGCCCGCGGCCGATTCACTCTCGATGGCAAGACGTATTCGCTGCCCCTCAATAACGGCCCCAACAGCCTGCATGGAGGAATCAGCGGCTTCAGCAGAAAACTCTGGCAAGCCGAGCCAATCCCGCGCGCCGCCGGCGTGAGAATGTCTTACCGCAGCCCCGACGGAGAGGAGGGTTATCCAGGCAATCTGGAGACGTCTCTGGTGGTCACGCTCGCCGAAACGAATGAACTCGTGTTGGATTATACCGCCACCGCCGACCAACCCACTCCGATCAACCTCACCAACCATTCCTACTTCAATTTCCGTGGAAAAGGCACCGTCCTGGATTACGAATTGATGATCGCCGCTGAGGAATACACCCCCCGGGACGAACACTTGATCCCGACCGGCGAGATCAAACCGGTCGCGAACACGCCGCTCGATTTTCGCCGGCCCACCCCGATCGGCGCGCGCTTCCCCGAAATCAAGGAGCGTCCTGTCGGCTACGATAATAATTTTGTTTTGTCCGGCGCCGGGCTAAGACTCGCCGCCCGCGCGTATGATCCCCAGACCGGACGCGGCCTCGAAGTGCGCACCACCGAGCCCGGCGTGCAGCTTTACACCGCCAACTTCCTCGACGGCAGCCAGATCGGCAAAAGCGGCATCGCCTACGGCCAGCACAGCGGCTTTTGCCTCGAAACTCAGAACTTTCCCGACGCGGTGAATCATCCGCATTTTCCCGCTTGCATCCTTCGTCCCGGCAAGACCTACCGCCAAACCACCACTTACCAATTCAACGCCCGTTAAACACCAATCATGCAACTGCAAGCCCTTGGCTTCGAAGCCGCCCGCCAGTTTGAAAAAATCCATGGCCGCCCTGCCCGCTGGATCGCCGCCGCCCCGGGACGAGTCAACGTCATCGGCGAGCATACCGATTATAACGACGGGTTCGTCTTCCCCATGGCCATCGAGCGTTACACCGTGATCGCCGCCGCGCCCTCAGGCTCAACCGTGGTCCGGCTCCAATCCGGCGCCAGCGGACAGCCACCCGCCACGCTGGATCTGGCCCAACCGCTCGCGCCCGCGCCCAAGGGCGCCTGGCACAACTACCCGGCGGGAGTGCTTGCCGGGTTTCTCCGGCGTGGCGCTCAAATCCCCGGGTTTGACGCCGTGATCCATTCCACCGTGCCGCTTGGCGGCGGTCTCTCCAGCAGCGCCGCCCTCGAAGTTTCCATGGCCACCCTGATCGAGACCATTGCCGGCCATCATCTGGATCCCGTGGACAAGGCCCTGCTCTGTCAAAAAGCCGAGCACGAATTCGCCGGAATGCCTTGCGGCATCATGGACCAGTTCATTTCCGTTATGGGACAAAAAGATCACCTCCTGCTCCTGGACTGCCGATCACGCCAGACGGAGCTGGTGCCCATGACCGATCCCCAGGTCGAGGTGCTCATCACCAACACCAACGTAAAGCACGAATTGACCGGCGGCGAATATGCCAAACGCCGCGCGCAATGCGAGGCGGCCGCCAAAATCCTGGGCGTGGCTTCCCTGCGCGATGCCGATGGCGAAAAACTCGAACGCGCCAAAAGCGCCATGGATGACACCGTTTATCGCCGCGCGCGTCATGTGATCGGAGAAATCGAGCGCACTCTGCACGCCGCCGAGGGCGTCCGCGCCGCCAACTGGACGACGGTCGGCCAGCTCATGTACGCCAGCCATGCCTCCCTCCGGGGTGATTACGAGGTAAGCTGTCCGGAGTTGGACATCATCGTCCAGATCGCCCAGGAAATCGGCCTCGGCGGCGGCGTGTTTGGCTGCCGGATGACCGGCGGCGGTTTCGGCGGCTGCGCCGTGGCGCTCGTCCGTTCCGACGCCGTACGCGCCATTTCAGCGCGGCTGGCTTCAGAATACGAGCGCCGCGCCAAAATCAAACCTGCCCTGTTCGTCTCGCGCCCGGCATCCGGGGCGGCGGTTTTGAAAGCCTGAGGCGGCTACCGGTCTCAAGGCGCGTTGCGTCAACGGCTCGTGGTATGCAAATCCGCCCTGCAAATCTTGGAGGTAAAAGCGCCTGAGAAAGTCACCCTGGAAAATTTTGTCCTCTGACGCCGCTGGCAGTTGTCAGCGGGCGGCTTGGCGGATACCATGACGGCAAATTTTATGCGCCCGCCGACGCCAGCAACCTTTCCCTTCAGAAGCCAGATTTCCCGCCGTGGTTTTCTCCGGGCCACCGCGACCGCCGCTGCTGGAGCTTCCGTGCTGAGCTCGCCCGCATGGGGCCAAGGGGTGTTTGCCGCCGGTGGCGGCGCCCTCAAAATCGCCCTGATCGGGTGCGGCGGCCGGGGCACTGGAGCAGCGGCTCAGGCGTTAAGCACGGCAGGCGCCACCGAGTTGGTGGCGATGGCCGATGTGTTGCCGGACAGACTGGAAGCCAGCCTGAACGCCCTGAAAGCCCAGAAATCCCGCCAGGTGAAGGTGCCGCCGGAAAGGCAGTGGACTGATTTTGACGGCTACCCAAAAGCGATCGCCGCGGCGGACGTGGTGATTCTCGCGGCGCCGCCCGGCTTTCGCCCGTTGCATTTCGCGGAAGCGGTCCGTCAGGGCAAACATGTGTTCATGGAAAAGCCGGTCGCCACGGATGCCCCGGGCATCCGGCAAGTGCTGGCTGCCGCGGCGGAGGCGCGCGGGAAGAATCTCAAGGTCGGCGTAGGTTTGCAGCGGCGCCACCAAGACGGTTACCTCGAGGCCGTGAAGCGCATCCAGGACGGCGCGCTGGGCGAGTTGATGCTGCTGCGGGCTTACTGGAACGGCGGCTCCCGGGATGGTCTGGAGCGATTGCCTGGCGAAACGGAAATGCATTACCAGATTCGGAACTGGTATTATTTCACCTGGCTCTCCGGCGATCATATCGTGGAGCAACACGTACATAATCTTGATGTGATGAACTGGATCAAGGGCGCCCACCCGGTGAAGGCCCAGGGCATGGGCGGCCGGCAGGTGCGCAACAGCAAACGGCACGGGCAGATTTTCGACCATCACTTTGTCGAGTTCGAATATGCGGATGGGACGCGGATGTTCAGCCAATGCCGCCAGATCCCGGGTTGCTGGCCGAGCATCTCCGAACACGCGCTGGGCAGCCAGGGCTCGGCGATGTTGAACGGAAACCGGTTTATCATCACGGGTCCCCAGGCCTGGCGCTTCACGCCCCCCCAGAAGCGGGATCCGTATCAGCGGGAGCATGATGATCTTTTCCAGGCGATTCGCGAAAACCACCCGTACCATGAGGCGGAATTTGCGGCGCACAGCACGATGACCGCAATCCTGGGGCGGATGGCCACCTATTCAGGCCAACTCGTGGAGTGGGAAGAGGCCATCAACTCCAAAACAGACTTGCTGCCCAAGACCTTCGGCTGGGAGGCCCAGCCGCCGGTGCTGCCTGGCCCGGACGGCTTCTATCCTGTGGCGAGGCCGGGGGCGACCGCCGCCGTTTAGTTGCGCGGGAAGACCAGCGAGGCGGGTTGCGCGCTGGGCGTTCCGAGCAACTGAAACAAGTCCATTTCCCGCGCGGGCAGGCTGGGGACGGCGGCGTTGCTGGTGAGTAAATACTGCGTCGTCGGCGGAGCCAGCTCCAGAGGACGGGAGGATGCTTGGAACATCGGAAGTTCCGGGTTTTCAGCCACCGGGAGGCCCACCGATAACGATGGAGATTGCTCGGAATAAATGATCCCGCAGAAGAGCAGCGCGCAGACGGCGGCCCCAAACGTGCCGGCCATGATCGGCTTGGTCTCCAGTGCCCGCCAGAGAGATTGAAGCCAGGAGTGGTTCTCGATCCAGCTCCGACGATCCGCGCCCATTTCACCGGCTTCGATCCGCGCGATCACCTCGCGGGAGAACCGGTTGAAATAGCCGGGCGGCGGTTGTTCGTGTCGTTTGAGGGTGAGAAGGCGTCGAAGGGATTCAAAGTTCTCCTGCTCGGGATTCATGGCTGCTTACTTCAAATAATCGGAAAGGAACGCTTGCAGTTGCTGGCGGGCGTAGAAGAGACGTGACCGGACGGTGCCAATGTTACATTCCATAATTTTGGCGATTTCTTCATGTGACAATCCCTGCACGTCATGCAATGTGACGACCAATCTATGAGGTTCTGACAACCGCTGCATGGCCTCGTTCAATTTTTCCTGCAATTCCACCAGGTTCACCTCGCGGCGGGGAGTGCGCTCGGAAATGAGCGCCACCAGGTCGGGATTGTGCTCCGCGTTAAAATCAAGATCGTCCAGGCTCATCAACGTGCGATTTCGCCGCTGTTTTAAAAAATTGATCGTTTTGTTTACGGCGATCCGATAAACCCAGGTGTAAAAGCTGGAGCCACCCTTGAAGGAATTAAGGGCGTGGAAAGCCTTGATGAAGGCCTCCTGGGCCAGATCATTGGCGTCCTCGTGATTCGAGGTCATGTGATAGACCGTGGCGTAAATGCGCTCTTGATAGCGGCGTACCAGCGCGTCATACGCCTCCAGATCCCCCTGCCGCGCGCGTTCCACCAGCACGCGCTCGTCGATTTGGGTTTCGTCCGCCCTGCTTTCCGGTTGCGCTTGGCGAGCGTCCCGGCGGCTGGCTGGCTCGGCCATAATCAAAGGCTGCCCTCGACCCCAAGTCCTAAAGCGTCGGTTTGGCGGGCGAGAAACCGGGTGAGGCTGAGCAGTCCGTCTCGGCCCATCGCCGCCGGGAGAGATTCCAATGCCGATGCGGCCGCGCGCAGATGCTCGCGCATGATTTCCAGCGCCAGCGCCAGCGTGTCGTAGTCCTTGAGATACTTGGAAAGAGCTTCCATGGCGTCCGGATGCCACGGGCGCATCAGCGAGCGGAGGTGCTCGCGTTCGCGCGGCTGGGCGCGTTCCCAGAGCAAGAGCACCGGCAAGGTGAGCTTGCCTTTGGCAAGATCCGTGCCCAGCGATTTGCCCGCCGCCGCTTCCGAGCCGAACAAGTCCAGACAATCATCGTAAATCTGGTAGGCGGTCCCGAATGACAGGCCAAATTTGCGCAGCGCTTGTTGCCAGGGCGGCGGCGCTTTGGCCAGAAAAGCCGCCAACTCGCACGACAACGCAAACAATTCCGCCGTCTTCATGCGGAGCATTTTGAAGTACAATTCGCGGCTGATAAACTCTCCCTGGTGCTGAGTTTGCAGGATTTCGCCCGAGCACACCGTGTTGGTGGCCATGGCCACGGCGCGGCAAATGTCCGGAACGGGGAAACTCGCCGCCAGGGTAAGCGCCCGCGCGAAAAGGCAATCCCCCAACAGCACCGCGAGATCGTTGCCCCAGTTGGCAGACATGGTCAACCGGCCGCGACGCATCTCCGCCTCGTCCATCACGTCGTCATGAACGAGAGTGGCAAGGTGTACCATCTCGATGACTACAGCCACTGTCACATGATCGTCGGAGGGTTTTCCCAACGCGTCGGCCGTCAGCGCGACCAGCGCAGGCCGCAGGTTCTTGCCCTGCGCCCTCAACACGTAGTCCGCGTACGGGAGCAGGGCCTCGTCAAAGGCATGCACTTGCTCGCCGAGACGCCGGCCAACCGCATCCAGAAACGAATCCACCGGCTCAATAATTTGTTTCCAGGATGGGTCAGCAACACCGCGCAAAACCGCCCCCGCGGCAGCGGTGATAACTTTTGGATCAGCCGCAAACATTCAAGCAAAGTTAAGATTGCGCCAGTACCAAGTCAAACTCGTTGACATCACAACTTTGGTCACCACCGCGCGCGGAGGCTCGGTGGTTAACGTCCCATGCAGAACAGGGCGCTGGCGACTGGCCCGGGGGCGGGCCAGCCGGCCTCGGCAAAGGCGGTTACCGTCGAGGGTCGGGGCGGGCGACTTTTTGCACGTTTCCAGCCTTGGGACCCTTGGTGCTGAAAATGAGCTCGTAAGTCACCTCATCCCCCTGGCGCAGAGTCTTGAAGCCATCCCCAACCACATCCTTGTGATGCACAAAGACATCCACTTCGCCCGGTTTCCGGCAAATGAACCCAAAACCCTTTTTGTTGTCCCACCACTTCAATATACCGCTTGCCATATATGCTTGTCGCTCCTTCGCTGGATCCGAGGCGGGATCCGGGGCACACCATCGCGCCCATGGTCCGCCTCGTGATGACAGGCGCATCATATTCCAGGTGTTAAACGGCGTCAAGCGCCGGTTTGCGCTTGCGGGAGGGAATCCTCGGGCGGGGGTCAGTCCAGGCGCAGTGCTTCCTCGAGGAATTGGGACAGATGGGCGAGGATCGC
>JBDHQH010000181.1:0-5502 GCA_039806935.1 Verrucomicrobiota bacterium | reverse complement strand
CCCAACCGCGTCGGTCATAATCGAACTTTCTTCGCGGTGCCTGATGCTGACGCCCGGCCTCCCGGCGCGCCTCAGGGGGTTTGACTTGCGGTGGGGCGCCGCTATGTTAGAGCGCAGGGGCAAGTGAGAGTTTTCGTTGCATTATTAGTCGGGATTGTGCTTGGGGCGGCCGGGCTCTGGCTTTATTCGAGCCGGAGCGGCCGCGACACGGCGCAGTCGGCTGGAACCCAGATTCGATCCGCAGCCAAAACCGCGCGCGATACCGTGGACGAGAAAATCGACGCGCTGAATCTGCGCCCCGGAGAAATCAAGCAGGAACTGGCTCACTCCGGGCAGGTGGTCCGCCGCAAGGCGAAGGAGGCTGGGCAGGCGATCGCGGATGCCACGGCGGACGCGCGCACCACTGCGGCGATCAAGGGCAAACTGCTCACCCATCGTGATCTTTCCGGCCTGAGCATCTCCGTGAACACCACGGCTGGAGTGGTGACTTTGTCGGGCAGTGTTTCCTCTCCGGAGGAAATCAGCAAAGCGATGCTCCTGGCCATGGAGGCCGAGGGTGTTCGGGAGGTGATCTCCACCATGCAGATCAAGCGGGCTCCGGCGCGCAAGTAAAAGGCCGGAGCGATTTTTATCAGCCTCAGTTGTCATGGGAACCAACGGCCACAGAAACGACCTTTCGCCCGGCGCGGGCAATCTGGCTTTTGTCGAATCCTTGTACGAGGACTTTTTGCGGGATCCCGCCCGGGTCTCGCCGGACTGGCGGCAATACTTCAGCGACATCGCCAAAAGCGAGTTCCGGTTCCCCAAACCCCGGTTTGGTCCGTCCTTCAAGCCGAGCAGCATTTTTAATCCGCCCGCGGCGCAAGTGGCGATGGCATCGCCGGGGCGCCTGGCCGATCACGAAGTCGCGGCCCTTCAGGATCGGGTGTATCTGCTCACCCGCCTTTATCGGGTGCGCGGTCACCGTATCGCCCAGGTGGATCCGCTCGGCTTGCCGCGTCCGGTGCCGGCGGAACTCACTCCGGAGTTCTTTGGGTTTAATGATGGGGACATGCAATCGCCGGTTTATAGCGAGACCTTTCAATACGACGGGCCGCTGACGCTGGGCAAATTGCTGGAAAGGTTGCGCAACACCTACTGCCGCTCCATCGGCGTGCAGTACATGCATATCGACAACCTGAGTGTGCGCCGCTGGCTGCAGCGGCGCATGGAAACCACCGAGAACCGGCTCCAACTCTCGCGCGCCGAGCAATTGCGCATCCTTACCCGGCTCACCGACGCGGTGACCTTCGAGGAATTCATCCGCAAGAAATTTCCGGGCGCCAAGACCTTTTCTCTCGATGGTTCGGAGAGTCTGATCCCGCTGCTGGATCTGGCCATCGAGAAGGCCGGCGAGCAGGGAATTGAGGAAATCGTGTTCGGCATGGCTCATCGCGGGCGGCTCAATGTGCTCGCCAATATCATGGGCAAGAGCGCGCGCCGCATTTTCCGCGAATACGCTGACGCGGACTGGAAATCTTACTCGGGTCGTGGCGACGTGAAGTACCATTTGGGACACAGCACCGATTGGATCACCACCGCGGGCAAGACCATCCACCTTTCGCTTTGCTTCAATCCCAGCCACCTGGAATTTGTGAATCCGGTGGCGCTGGGCCGCACTCGAGCCAAACAAGATCGGGCAGGAGATCGCGACCGGGTGCGGGGGATGGCCTTGCTGATTCATGGGGACGCGGCGTTTGCCGGGGAAGGGGTGGTGCAGGAGACCTTTAATCTGAGTCAGTTGCGCGCCTACCGAACGGGTGGCACGCTGCATGTGGTGGTGAACAATCAGATCGGGTTCACCACCAGCCAGGAGGACGGGCGCTCGAGCGCCTACGCCACCGATATCGCCAAAATGCTGCAAATCCCGATTTTCCACGTGAACGGGGAAGATCCGGAAGCGGTCGCGCAAGTGGTTCGGCTGGCGATGGATTTCCGCCTCGAATTCAAGCGGGATGTGGTTATCAACATGTATGGCTTCCGTCGGCTTGGCCATAATGAAGGCGACGAACCGGCCTTCACCCAACCCGTTCTTTACCGCGCCATCGCCCGAAAGAAATCGGTGCGCGAGGGCTATTGCGACCGCTTGCTGCAAGCGGGCGGGATCACGCGCGAGGACGCGGATGCCATCGCGACCAGCCGGCGGGATCTGCTCGAGCGGGAATTGTCTGAATCGCAGGCGGGCAAACTGGCGCCGCCGGAACAGTTGCGCGGGCATTGGGCCCCGTACCAGGGCGGTCTGGAACCGGCGGGAGACGCGGTCACCGCCGCCCCCCGGGAGAAGTTAGCGGAATGGTTGAGACTGCAATCCCGGGTGCCGGATGGTTTTCATCCCCATCCGAAAATTCGCAAAATCCTGCAAACTCGCGAGCAAATGGCCGAGGGCTCCGCTCCGCTCGATTGGGCAGCGGCTGAGTCACTGGCCTTCGCCAGCCTGGCTTGCGAGGGGCATCGCGTCCGTTTGACCGGCCAGGATAGCGAGCGGGGCACCTTTAGCAGCCGCCATGCGGTGCTGCATGATTACCAGGACGGACACCTGCATACTCCCTTGCAACATTTATGCCCGGAACAAGCCCCGATCGAAATCCATAACAGTCCGTTGTCGGAGGTCGGCGTGCTGGGCTTCGAGTACGGGTATAGCCTGGACTATCCGGACGGCCTGGTGCTTTGGGAGGCGCAGTTCGGAGATTTTTGGAACGTTGCCCAGCCGATTGTGGATCAATTCATCGCCAGCGCGGAGGATAAATGGTCGCGGCTGAGCGGGTTGGTGCTCTTGTTGCCGCACGGATTTGAGGGGCAAGGTCCGGAACACTCGAGCGCTCGGATGGAACGCTTTCTGATGCTGGCCGCCGAGGACAACCTCCAGATCGTCTATCCCACCACTCCCGCGCAGTATTTTCATTGTCTTCGGCGGCAGGTTCTACGCCCCTGGCGCAAGCCGCTGGTGATCTTTACGCCCAAAAGCCTGCTGCGGCATCACCGGGCCGTTTCCTCCCTCGAAGATTGCGCCACCGGCGGTTTTCAACGAATTATTCCCGATCCTGTTGTCCAGCCGGAATCCGCGCGGCGTATTTTGCTTTGCAGCGGCAAGTTTTACTACGAACTCGAGGATCACCGGCAGGAGAGCAAAAATGAGGATACAGCCATCATCCGGCTCGAGCAGCTCTATCCTCTGCGGGAGGGGGAACTTCAGGCGGCTCTGGCGCCCTTTCCGCGGAACACTCCGGTCTTCTGGGCGCAAGAGGAGCCGGCGAACATGGGCGCCTGGATCTATCTCCGGGTGAAATATGGCGAAACCCTTTTGGGCCATTCCTTCGCGGGTGTGGCGCGCGCGGCCTCCGCCTCGCCTGCCACCGGCTCGCATCGTCGTCATAAACAAGAACAAGCCGACCTCATTCAACGCGCTTTTGGAATCTGAGCGCCTGTAACCTCCCCTGAATTATGGCCATTGAACTCAAAGTTCCCGAACTCGGCGAATCCATCACCGAGGTGGAAATCGGCTCCTGGCTCAAAGCTCCCGGCGATCCCGTGAGCAAGGACGAGACCGTGGTCACCCTGGAAAGCGAGAAAGCGACGGTCGAGTTGCCGGCGCCGGAGGCGGGCATCATGGGCCAGCCGATCAAGGGGACGGGGGAGGTGGCTAAAATAGGCGAGATCATCGGACACTTGGATCCGCCCGGCAAAGGCGGCGCCAGGCCCGCCGTCAAACCAGCCGAAAGCCCCGCGCCGCAGGCATCCAAACCGCCGGCTGCGAGCCAGGACGCTCCGCGCGCCATGCCGGCCGCCCAGCGCCTTCTGGATGAACACCAACTCGGGGCGCAGGAGGTGGCGGCCACCGGCCCCGGCGGGCGGTTGTTGAAGGAGGATGTGCTGCGGCACATCGAGGCCAGGACAGAAGCTCCCGCGGCGGCGCCGTCGGCCGCCGCTCCGTCGGCGACGCCCGTTCCCAGCACACCGGGACGCCAGGAAGAGGTCGTGCCCATGAGCCGGCTTCGGCGCACCGTCGCCGAGCGGCTGGTGCAGGCCCAGCAGAATGCGGCTCTGCTGACCACTTTCAACGAAGTCGATCTCAGCCATGTGCTGGCATTGCGCAAAGAACACCAGGAGGCTTTTCAGCGCAAATACCAAGTCAAGTTGGGTTTCATGTCCTTCTTCGTGAAAGCCTGCATTGACGGGCTCAAGCAGTTTCCCGGCATCAACGCGGAAATTCGCGGCAGCGATGTCATCTACCACAATTACTATGACATTGGTGTTGCGGTGGGCAGCGACAAGGGACTGGTCGTGCCCGTCCTTCGCAACGCCGAGCATTTGAGCTTTGCCGAGATTGAAATGGCGATTGGCGACTTCGGCCGCCGGGCGCGGGAAAATAAATTGAAGCTGGAGGAGCTGCAAGGCGGCACGTTTACCATCAGCAACGGCGGTGTTTATGGTTCGCTGCTCTCGACGCCGATCGTGAATCCGCCGCAGAGCGGCGTGCTCGGGATGCATGCGATCCAGGAGCGCCCGGTCGCGCGGGAGGGCGCGGTGGTGATCCGGCCGATGATGTACGTGGCGCTCACCTACGATCATCGGCTGGTGGATGGGCGCGAGGCGGTGTCCTTCCTCAAACGCGTGAGGGATGTGCTGGAGGCGCCGGCGCGGATGTTGATGGAGATTTAGCCGAGGGTCGCCGCGCCGCCAGGCCCGCGGCCGGGTGACTTTATGAGCCTCATTCTTCGGCCCGCCGAGCCGCGGGATTACGAGACGATTGCGTTGTGGATCCCCGACGCCGAGGCCTGCCGGCGCTGGGCCGGGCCGAAGCTGCCATACCCATTCGCCGCCTCGGAGTTGCCCCGGCTGCTCCACGTAGCCGGCGCGCGGGCTTTTTGCCTGGCGGAGGGCGGCGGGCCTCCGCTTGGCTTTGGCCAGTTTTGGGCGCCTCGGCCCGCCACCGCGCACCTGGCCAGAATCCTCATCGCCCCGTCCGCTCGCGGGCGCGGGCTGGGCCGCGCGCTCTGCCGATCACTGATTGCGCAGGCTGTGGAAACCACGGGCGCCCGCGAGATTACGCTGCGGGTGTTTCGCGACAACCAGGCCGCCGTGGCTTTGTATTCAGGTCTTGGCTTCGCGGTGGCCGAAGCCGGGTCGAGTTCCGAAATCTGGTCGATGAAGCTCCTCAGGGAACATCACCGGGGAGCGGGCGGCTAGCTTTGGACAGATCCAGAGTGATCCGGTATTCGTCGTTGTGCCGCCGGTTGACCACCCAGTTCGCGTGGCCGTCGCCGTAATTGACATTGCCACCGTCCAGACCATGGTTGTCGTTTTGATCCCAGACTTCGTTTTTACCCGCATCGTCGGAATCATAAAAGAGCCAGAACCGAGCAGGCCCGGGGGTTGATCCCCTGGTCAGCTCGTTGTGCTGCGCCACATAAGTCTGGTAGAACTGCTGGCTGACTTTGTTTCCCTGAACCGAGCCGATGATTT
>JBDHQH010000180.1:0-5518 GCA_039806935.1 Verrucomicrobiota bacterium | reverse complement strand
ATTTCAGCCTGCCGGATTGGAGTCAGGCCGCCGCGCGAAGCCCCGGATGCGCCTGCCGTTCGAGCAACTGGCGCAGCCCCTGGTAAACGCGGTTGGGCTGATCCACCATCACGAAGTGGCGGGCCTCGGCCACGCGCTTCAGGCTGGCGCCGGAAAGGTCGCCCGCCAAACGATGGGCAAGCCGCACCGGCAGAAAGGAATCCTCCTCGCCCCAAAGTATCACGGCGGGGAGCTGGATCGCCGGCAGCAGGCGGGTGATTTCGGTGGTGTGGCTGGTGTTTAAGGCGCTCGCGTTGCGGACCAGCGAAAGCCGCCCCACCTCGGTGCGCCACGGCGCCAGCAGGTCATCCAGCCAGGCGGATTCGGGCGCCTGGTGAAAACCTCCCGCCAGCCCTTTCTTCAACACCTTCAGGGTCGCGGCCGGAGCGGCCAGCCGGGCCACGCGGGGATGCCCGAGCTGGAGCATCATCTCGACCGGCCAGGCGTCGTAGCAAACACAGTTCAGCAGGGTCAAACTCCGAACGCGCCCGGGATGGAGCGCGGCCAGGCGCAAGGCGATGCCGCCACCCAAACCATGACCCACCACATGCGCCGGGCCGAGGTCCAATCGCTCAATAAAATCGTTCAACATGGCCGTCTGCGCCGCCAGCGACCGGTCAAAATTGTCCCGTTTGGACGAGTAACCGTAGCCCAGCAAATCGGGGGCCACCGCACGGTGGGTGGCGCTGAGGTTGGCGATGGTCCGTTCCCACAAAAAGCCCCAGGTGGGAATCCCATGCAGCAGCAGCACCGGCTCGCCCTTGCCCTCATCGACGTAGCTGACGAACTGATCCCGCCACTCGAAAATCCGCTGGCGCTTTTGAAAGGCGCGCCAGGCGGGCTCGGGCGCGCCTTCGACCGCGGCCGGCGGCCGGCGGGCCCGGTGCTCCTCTTCGTGATGCCGCCAATGCGCGAGCAACAGCGCGAGGTTGAGAACCAGGCCCGGCAGAACCTCCTCCGCCTGCCGGGTCACCGCCAACACCTTTTCCGGATCCTCGCCCCATTCCTTGATGCGCCCCAGCGACAGGGACATCGGATGCGGCAGGCGGCGGGCCAGCTCGCGCGCCCGCTGCCGAAGCTGACCTGCCGCCGCCGCATACTCCCGGCTTTGCGCCACGGGTTTGAGCATTTTCCAGGCAGCGAGGAGGTAATCCGGCCAGAGCGCGAGGGTGCGATAGTCGCTCTGGATGGCCGGCAGGGAGAAGGTCTTGATGAGCTCCTTGAAAATGGCCCGCGGAATTTTCTCCTCCGGCTTCTCCAGCTCCATTTCCATGGGAAACATCCTGGCCGGTTCGCCGCGTGGAGCCGGCGGGCTCCCGGGTTCGGCGGCGGCGCCCAGGCTCTCGCTTTCCATGGCCTTTCTCGCCGCGCAGACCAGGGCCAGCAGCTTGGGATTCAGGTCATGATACATTTCGAGCGCGGCGCGGATTTGATAAGCCCGGCTCTCGCCCAAAGCGCCGAAGCCATCGGCCCGCGGCAGGCTTTCCGCCAGCCGATCCCCCGCCTCCCGCAACTCGTCGCCGGCCTGGATGAAGGCGGCGCTCTCCACATTCGGACGCAACTCGCCCCAGGCCGGCGGCAGAAATTTGCCGAATGAGGCCCAGAGGCGAAAAATCAGGCTCACCCCGGTGGCGCGCAACGACTGCCGAACCTCGTGGTAAACCTCCCCGATGTCCCCCTCCGCGGCATACTCAGGCACCTGCCCCGGAGATCCGAAACTCAATGCTCCCATTTTCATTCCCCGACGGAACCTGCCCCCCGTCCGGCCCGCGCGCGAGGGGAGGATTACCCGACTTTTCCGGACCCCGGCCAGACGGCTCAGGCGGCCAAAGCGCGCCGCAGCTCTCCGAAAACGATCACCCCGGCCCCCGTCTGCAACAAGCTTTGAATCTGCGCCTCGACCTGCTGGCCGACGTGGGGCTGGCCTTGATTCACCACCACCATGGTGCCGTCCGGAAGGTAACCAATCCCCTGGCCCTTGTCCTTGCCTTCGCGCACGAGCCGCAGCGAGATCACCTCGCCCGGGAGCAGCACCGGGCGCAGCGATTTGGCCAGATCATGCAGGTTTACGTAAGCCACGGATTGCAGTTCGGCGATCTTGCCCAGGTTGTAGTCGTTCGTATAGAGCTTCGCGCCGAGGTTGCGGGCCAGGCGGACCAGCTTGACGTCGGTTTCCTTCTCCCCGGGAAAGTCGCCCTCATGAATCTTCACCTCGTTGCGGGTGTTCTTTTGAATGCGGTTGAGCACTTCGAGACCCCGGCGGCCGCGCGCCCGCCGCAGCGCATCCGCCGAGTCGGCCACGGTCTGCAACTCCTTCAGCACGAACCGCGGCACCACGATCAACCCCTCGAGAAAGTTCGCCTCGATCAAATCCGCGATTCGCCCGTCGATGATGACGCTCGTATCGAGCAACAGGAGGTTGTCCGGTTTGTTCCGCGGGGCAAAGCGGACATAGGGGATGATGAGCGAAAAATCCTCCTTGTTGCTGCGCATGGCCAGCACGATGCCGATGTAGCTGAAGCTCAAAAACAGGGTGAGGCGGATCAGCCAGCGAACCGGCATGTCCTCGACATTCTCAAACAGGCCCGAGTGATCGATCAACTGCGCCACCACGGTTCCGAGCAGCAGGCCGAAGGTGGTGGCTGAAAACGCCCGCAGCGAGAAGCCCTTCAGCATTTCGTCGATGGCGATCAGCAGCCCGCCAAAGCCAAACCCGGCCAGACCGCCCAGCAGCGGGGCAAACCGCACTCCGATATACTCCGGCCGCACCTGGCTCACCGCCCAGCCGCCGATGGTGCAAAGAATCAGAAACAGACACCGGATGATCCACAGAGACATGATCGTTACTCCTCAAATTTAGGCGCCACCAGCGGCGGCGGCGCCGGCGCCGGCTCCTCCCGCGCCGGCTTGCGCTTCCACAAAATGCCCCACAGGCCGAGCCGGTTCAGGTTGCTGCTGGTGATGCTCAGGTTCTGGACGATCCGCGACACGTCCGTCGCCATTTGGTCATTCTGCAACAACTTGCCGATCGTCCCCTGCCCCGACTCGAGATCCCGCATGACCTGATGAAAGCTCTCCGACGATTCGCGCACATTTCGCAGCGCGGCGACGATTTGATTCGTCTGTCCCGCAAAGAGCGAGTTTAGATCGGTGGAAAGCTGCCTCATGCGCTCCGAAAACACCGCCAGATTGGTCACCGAGGCCGAAAAGGCCGTCTCATTCGTGCGCACCAGCAGGCTGACCCGCTGAACCAGGCCAGTGGCCTGCTCGGAAGCAATGCGCAGATTCCCCACCATTAACGCCAGGTTCGTCAGAGTCTGCTCGTTGAGCACCAGCCGCACCACGTCGTCCATCGCGGCATTCAGCTTGCTGAGCGTGTCATCCACCCGCTGCACGAAACCTGTGGCCGACCGGGTAAACTGCTGCAAATTGAACGGCGCCTCCGCCAGGGCCACGTCGCCCGAGCGAAATATCGGCGCCTGGTTCGCGGTCGGCACAATCGCCACATATTGATCGCCCAGGAAACCGCTCTGCTCGAACACGAACCGCGCGTCCTTATGCACGGTGTATTCGCTGTAAATCCGAAGCGCCACCCGCACGCTCTTGCCGTCCGGCGCCAGGCGAATGCCGGACACCGTGCCGACCTGCACGCCCGACATCAACACCGCGGCGTTGTCTTTGAGCCCCGCCACGTTCTGCGACTCCAGTTGGATGGTGTAGGTCGAACGAAAGAGGGACATGCCCTTGCTGAACTGAATCATCAGCGTCGCCAGCAGGGCCAGCGCGATCAGCACGAACAAACCGACCTTCCATTCCAGCCGTTTTCTCATAAGTCACCCCAGTTCATCTCTTTCGGATCCGAGACCCCCTCCACAAACTTCCGCACCACGGGATCCGACGATCCGAAAATCTCGTCCGGCGCGCCGCTGGCGTAAATCTTTTTATCATGCAGCAGCAGAATCCGCTGGCCGAGCCGGCGGGCGCTCCGCATGTCGTGCGTCACCACCACCGAGGTCACCTTCAGCCGATCCCGCACCCGCAAGATCAGTTGATCAATACTGTCCGAAACCACCGGATCCAGACCCGTGGTCGGCTCGTCATACAGGACGATCTGGGGTTCATACACGATCGCCCGGGCCAGGCCCACCCGCTTTCGCATGCCGCCGGACAACTCCGACGGCGCCTTGTTCTGGATCCCGGGCAGATCGACCATCTCGAGCACCTGGGCCACCCGGCGGTCGATCTCCGCTTGCGGCAGGGCGCGATCACGGCGAAAGGCGAAACCGATGTTCTCCGCCACGGTCAACGAGTCAAATAACGCCGCGCCCTGGAAGAGCATGCCGAATTTATGCCGCACCGGAAGCAATTCGCGCTCGTTCATCGGCACGATGTCCTGCCCGTCGATCAGCACCCGGCCGGCGTCCGGTTTCAGCAGGCCGATCAGGTGCTTGAGCAGCACGCTCTTGCCGCCGCCGCTCCGGCCGATGATCACCACCGATTCGCCCGTGGCGATCTCGAAGTTCACGCCCTCGAGAATCACATGCGAGCCGAAACTCTTCGCCAGGTTTTGCGCTTGAATCATGCCGGGAATAAGCCGATCACAGCGAATGCAGCAACTGGCTCAGGCTGAGGGTGAGAAAGAAATTGGAGATCAGAATGGTGATCGAGGCATAGACCACCGCCTCGGTGGTCGCCCGGCCCACGCCTTGGGCTCCCTCGCCGCAAAACATGCCCTTGTAGCAGCCGATGATCGCCACCACCCCCCCGAAAATCACCGCCTTGATCATTCCGATGAGCACATCGCCGACGCTCGTGTACTTGATCATGTTCGCCCACAGATACGTGGCGTCGATGCCCAACAAATAAACCCCGACCAGGTACCCGGCCACAATCCCCAGCGCGATCGCCTCCGCCGTCAATAACGGCAGGGCCAGGTGCAGCGCCAGCAATCGCGGCACCACCAGATAATCCACCGGGTGCGTCGCCAGCGTGCGCAGCGCGTCGATCTGCTCGGTCACCCGCATGGTGCCCAACTCCGCCGCGATCGCTGCCCCCACCCGCCCCGCCACCATCAAGCCAGTCAACACCGGCCCCAGCTCGCTGCACATCGACACACTCACCACCGCCAGAGTGGCGGTGTCCATCTTCACCTTGTGAAATTGAAAATAGGTCTGCGCGCCCAGCACCATCCCCGTGAAGGCGCCGGTGACCAGCACCACTGATTGCGACTTCACCCCGGTGAAATAGAGCTGATAGAGCAGATCGCGCCAGGCCACCTTGAACGTGAGCAGCGAGGCAAACGCGTCCCGCGCCAGCAGCGTCAACCGGCCCAGCCCTTCCAGCCATTCGGAAATCCACTTCAGCCCCATAGGCCGCGCGAAGGTACCAAAGACCTTTTCTCTTGGCTAGGCCAACCCGCAAAGACGAGGCGCGCCCGATTTGCCCCAGAGCTCCCCAGCGCGGCAATCCCGAGAAAAGC
>JBDHQH010000035.1:0-31418 GCA_039806935.1 Verrucomicrobiota bacterium | reverse complement strand
ACTCTAGAATGCTTCGGCGGAAGGTCGTCCGAACCTTTCTGACCGCGTTTGGCTGCCGGGTGTCGCGGGTCAAGTAAGTGGGCTTCTGCGCTCTGGCGCCGCGCGGCGCACCGCGATTGCCTGCCCCTGAATACGACCCCCACGCAATCGCTGCCTGCGGCCGTTCTGGCCTGCTCGGTTCGCCCCGTCTCGTTCGCTGGACACGGCGGGTTTTCTGGATATTGTACCCTATCGGCTATGGATGAGCAGAACAATTCAACTCTGAGCGCGGCAACAGGAAATTCCCGGCTGGTTTCGGTTTCTGATGCCGCCCGGTTTCCCGGCCTCGACACCTTTACCTTTTATTCGCTCGTTCAGCGGGAAGAAATTCCGCTGGAGTTTGCGCCGTCCGGCGAATTTCTGATTTCCCAAGATCACTTGGACAGGCTGGCAGGAAAGGAGTCTCAATGTTAAGGCGCAACGGCGAACTGGTGCAGAACGAAATCCCCGGTTTTGATGCGAGGCTTTCCGATGCGGAACTGGCGTCCTACAACGCTGCGTTTGCGACCATTGAGCGGGAGTACCAACAAATTAAAAAAGGTGAAGTCACAGTTGCAACGGCTTGGCAAGGTGAATTGGGAAAAGCCTGACCCAAAACCGTTCGATACCGTGACCACCACCAACAGCACGGAATGGAAAGCATACGGCCTCTGGTTAGACGGGAATGGAAGTGGTGCTGCGGGACAAAGGCCGGAGGGCGGGCGGAAACCAAAAGGCGCACATGAAAACCAGCTTAACCGTGGTCCTGGTGGTCGATGTCCAGCAGGGGTTGTTCCAGTCGGATCCGCCGCCGCTGGACGCGGCGGGGACCATTGCGCGTATCAACGAGGTGCTGCATCGCGCGCGGCAGGCCGGGGCGCCGGTTCTTTTCATCCAGCACGATGGCGGCGAGGAGGAGAACGTCGTTCCGGGGACGCCCGGCTGGCAGTTGCATCCCGATTTGCGGGCGGAACCGGACGACCCGCGCGTTCGTAAACAGACCGGAGACGCCTTTCATGGGACCGGCCTGGAAGCGCGCCTGCGGGGGCTCGGCGCGCGGCGCCTGGTGTTGATGGGATTCGCCAGCGATTTTTGCATCGAAGCCACGCTGCGCAGTGCCGTCCGCCTGGGTTTCGAGGTCACCGTCGTGGCGGACGCCCACACCACCACCGACAGCCCGCATGTGGAAGCTGGCAAGATTCGCGAGCACCAGAACTATGTGTGGGAAAACAGCCCCATGCCCGCCGCGGTGCGGGTGATTGCCGCCCGCGACCTGCGGTTTGGTCCGGCTTAGTTCCGGCTCTTCGACAAGCTTGGCCAGACGTGGTAGTCTTGATTGAATCCGGGGACGCGGAAGCTTGGGCGCCCCGGTTTCATGAAGGAGAAATCAGGGGATGAAGAAGAGAGCCTGGCGACGGGGAGCCGCGCTGCTGGCGGCGAGCGGTTTGATAACTTCGGGTTGTGCGAGTCATCAGTCGCCGCCGGTGGTGGTGACCCCCGCCGGCGTGATCCTCGTGCCGAACGCTCCGCCGGAGCGGAAAACGGAGACGCCGGGTCCCGCCCCGGGCGCCGGCTACGCCTGGCAGGGGGGATACTGGACCCACCAAGGCGGCCAGTGGATCTGGATGCCCGGCCGTTGGGAGCGAGTTCCGCAAGCCGCGGCCGGATGGGTGCCGGGATACTGGACCCAGGATCTGCAAGGCTGGATCTGGACGCCGGGTCATTGGGAATAACTGCCCGCGCGCTGCGATCCCTCCGGCGTCGAGAGCAGGAGAGCGGGCGCGCGAGTTGCGCCAGCGGCGGCTTCTGGTACTGTTGCGCCTCATGGCTTACGGCAGCTTTCGCGAGTTTCTGAACGCCCTGGCCGCCGCCGGGGAATTGGAGCGCATCACCGAGCCGGTGGCGACCGAGCTGGGCATCACGCGGCTGGCGGATCGCGAGATGAAGCGGCCGGGGGGCGGCCAGGCGTTGCTGATCGAGAAACCGACGATTCACGGCCAGCCCAGCCCCTTTCCGGTGGCCATCAACACCCTGGGCTCGTGGAAGCGCATGGCCCTGGCCATGGGCGCCGGATCGGTGGATGCCGCCGCCGCCGAATTGGGCGCCCTGATCCAGGCCAAACCACCCACCACTTGGCGCGAGGGTCTCTCGCTGCTGGGCACCGCGATGGAACTGCGCCATGCGCGGCCGAAACTCGTCAAGCACGGCCCCTGCAAAGAGGTGGTGCATCGCTTCGATCCCCCCGCCACCCGGGCCGAGCCGTGGCCCGCCGCGCCGGGACTGGCCGCCGGGCCGGGGCCGTTCCCGACGCTGCTGGATTTGCCCATCCTCAAGTGCTGGCCGCTGGATGGCGGGCGGTTCCTCACCCTCCCCGGGGTGGTCACTCAGGATCCCGACACCGGCGAGCGCAATGTCGGCATGTACCGGATGCAGGTGTATGACGAACGCAGCGCCGGCCTGCACTGGCAGTTGCAAAAGGTGGGCGCGCGGCATGGCCGGCGGTATTACGAGACCGGCGAGCGCATGCCGGTGGCGGTGTTTCTGGGCGGCGACCCGCTGTTGGCCTGGGCGGCCACCGCGCCTTTGCCGGACGGGCTGGACGAATTTTTGCTGGCGGGCTATTTGCGGAAAAAATCGGTCGAATTGGTCCCGTGCGAAACCAATGCGCTCCGGGTGCCGGCGGAGGCCGACTTCGTGCTCGAGGGGTACGTGGATCCGCGCGAGCCGCTGCGGGAGGAAGGTCCGTTTGGGGATCACACGGGTTACTACACTCTGCCCGAGCCCTACCCGGTGTTTCACCTCACCGCCATCACGCACCGCCGGGACGCGATCTATCCGGCAACCATCGTGGGGCGTCCGCCGATGGAGGACTTCTACATGGGCGCGGCGTCGGTGAAGCTGTTTCTGCCGGTGTTCCGGATGAATTTTCCCGAGCTGGTGGATCTCGCCCTGCCCGCCGAGGGCGTCTTTCACAACCTGGTGTTTGTCAGCATCAAAAAGACCTACCCGATGCAGGCGTACAAGGTCATGTACGGCCTTTGGGGGATGGGGCAGATGATGTTTGCCAAGTACATCGTCGTGGTGGATGAGGACGTGAACGTGCATGACACCAGCGAGGTGCTCTTCCGCTGGTGCGCGAACACCGATCCGCAGCGCGACACCGTGCTGACCCGCGGCCCCGCTGATGTGCTCGACCACGCCACGGCCGAGGTGGCCAGGGGCGGCAAAATGGGCATCGACGCCACCCGCAAACTGCCGGGCGAGGGATTCAAGCGGCCCTGGCCGCCGTTGATCCGGCTGGAGGACGCCTAGCCAGGTTGCCTGGAACGCGCGCCGAGCCGCGAAGGGGAAAAGCACGCCCCCGATGCCTTTGATTCGCGTTCATTCGCGGTTCTCACTCCTGAAATTAGTGGTTTCGCTTGATTCCATTCCGGGTATATTGGCCGCGTATGGCTATGGAACGGAAACAGAAGGTGATGATCACGCTTTCCATCGTCCTGTGGATCGCCGGGGTGGTGATCGCCACGGGGCTGGTCGATGTGAGCGCGTTTCCCTCCGCGCATGTGGTGCTGCCGCTGGCGGCGATTTTGACCGGGTTGACCCTGGTCACCCGCTGGATCGACAGTGAATCGTCGGCGGCTGAATCTGCGGAAGCCCGGGCCGAGCGCCACCATACCGCGCCGGCGCGCTAAGCAACCTCAGCCGAACACCAACCGGCAGATAATCAGCGAGGCGATCACACCCACCGCGTCGGCGGTCAAGCCGGCGGCCAGGGCGTAACGCGTCCGCTTGATGCCGACCGAGCCAAAATACACGGCCAGCACGTAAAAGGTGGTTTCGGTGCTGCCGAAGATGGTTCCCGCCGTCCGGCTGATCAGCGCATCGGGGCCGAACTGTTTCACCAACTCGGTGAAGACCCCCAGCGTGCCGCTGCCGCTGAGCGGCCGCATCAGCACCAGCGGCATCAAATCCGGCGGAAAACCGATGAGCAGCATCAGCGGCCGCAGCGTGTTGCTGATCAGATCGATGCCCCCGGCGGCGCGAAACATGCCAATCGCAACCAGAATGGCCACCAGATAGGGAATGATGCGGATGCCGACGTTAAATCCCTCGCGGGCGCCCTCGACAAATTCCTCGTACACCTTCACCCGGCGCAGGGCGGCATAGAGAGGAAACAACGAGAGCAGCAGCGGGATCGAGAGTTTCGAGACTGCGTTCACGCCGCGAACGAACGCGCTCTGGCCCGCCGCCGCCGCCGGCAGCGGCATGCCGAGCGCGCCGGGGAAGGCGAGGCGCACGAAAAGCGCGGCGAAAAACAGCAAAAATCCGATGAGAATCAGGGCGCCCCACCAGCGGATGGGCTCGAGTTTGGCGGCTTCCTGAAGGGCCGGTTTCTCCGCGGCGGCGGCGGCCGCGCGGGGCGCGCGGGCGGCGGCGAGTTGGGCGGCGGTGGCCGGCGCGAGCTGGAACATGGGGAGGCGCTCGAGGAGTTTCGCCGCCGTGACCGCGGAAGTCGCGGCGCAGGCGGTGGCCAGAATGGAGGTGCCGACGATGGCGGTGGGGTTGGCGGAATTGTTGGCGGCGAGAATGGCGATGGCGGTGACGGGGATCAACTGGACCGAGCTGGTGTTAATGGCCAGGAAGGTACACATGGCGTTCGTGGCGGTGCCGGGCCGCGGATTGAGGCGTTCGAGATCCTCCATCGCTCGCAGGCCGAGCGGCGTGGCGGCATTGCCGAGGCCGAGCATGTTCGCGGCGATGTTCATCAACATCGAGCCCATCGCGGGATGATCGGCCGGCACCTCGGGGAAGAGCCGGCGCATCAACGGCCGCAGCAGGCGCGCCAGCACGGCCACCAGCCCGGCGCGCTCGGCCAGCCGCATGACGCCGAGCCACAGCGCCATGATGCCCACCAGCGGCAGGGAGATTTTCATCACCGCGAACTCGGCCATCTCGAAGCTGCGGTCGGCCACCTCCTTGAGCTGCCCGGTCACGCCGCCAATCAGGACGGCGCCCACGATCAAGGCCAGCCAGATGTAATTGAGCATGCGGCGTCTGGTTTCCGGCTCACCGCCGCGCGGCCTCGAACACGATCCGGCCATCCATCACGGTGAGGAGCACTTTCGCCTGGTCCAGCCCGGCGGAAGGTATTTTATACAGATCGCGATCGAGCAACACCAGGTCGGCCAGCTTGCCGGGGGCGAGCGATCCCTTGGTTTTCTCGGCGAATTCGGCGTAGGCCGAGCCAAGCGTGTAGGCGCGCAGCGCCTCGTCGAGCGTGAGCTTTTGCTCCGGGATCCAGCCGTCCGGGTGCTTGCCGTCCAGCGTCCGCCGGGTCACGGCGGCCTGGAGGCCCAGCAGCGGGTTCAAGGGGGCCACGGTCCAATCCGTGCCGAAGGCCAGCACCGCCCCCGTGTCCAGCAGGCTGCGGAAGGCGTAGGTGGTCGCGCCGCGCGCCGGGCCGATGCGCTTGTCGCACCAGCGCCCGTCGTCGGCGGCATGGTAAGGCTGCATCGAGGCGATCACCCGCTGCCGGCCGAACCGGGGAAGGTCGCCCGCCCGGAGGTGCTGGGCGTGTTCGATGCGGAAGCGGCGGTCGCGCGGGCCATTCTGCTCCTCCACCTGCCGGTAAATTTCCAGGATGCGCCAGTTCGCCTCGTCGCCGATCGCGTGGATCATCACCTGCAAGCCGGCCTGGTCCGCGGCCAAGACGCGCTGGAGCATGATCCCCTCGGGCAGCATCTGATCAAACAACAACCCCCGCGTGTCCGGGGCGTCGGCGTAAGGCTCGAAGAACCGCGCCGTGGTCGAGCCGAGGCTGCCGTCGGCAAAGCCCTTGAGGCCGCCGAGGCGCAGCCGGCTGTCGCCGAAGCCGGCGCGAATGCCGGTCTGGCCGAGCGCTTCCCAGGAGACGATCGAGCGGATGGCGTAGATGCGGGTTTTGAGCTCCCCGCGCTCGAGGAGGTATTGATAGACGCCCACGTCCTCGCCGGCGGACATGTCGGTGACGCTGGTCACGCCGCACTCCGCCGCGTAATCGGTGGCGGCGCGGGCGAAGGCGGCGCGCTCCTCGAAGGTCCGCGGAGGAATGACGCGGGTGACCAGATCCTCGGCGGCGTCCTTGAGGACGCCGGTCGGCTCGCCCTGGGCGTCGCGCACGATGAATCCGCCCTCGGGATCGCGGGTCTCGCGGGTGATGCCGGCGAGCCGCAGCGCCCGGGTGTTCGCCAGCGCCATATGGCCGTCCAGCCGGCTCACGAAGACCGGGTGGTCCGGGGTGGCCGCGTCGATCATCCGCCGGGTCGGCAGCGGCGCGCCCGGCCAGTTTTCATGATCCCAGTCCCCGCCGACGATCCAGCGGCCGGCGGGAACTTTTTTGGCGTAGTCCGCCAGGCGGCGAGCCATTTCCTCCGGATTGGCCGAGCTGCGCAGATCCACGTAGGAGCGCGATTCGCCGCCCGCGAGAAAATGGACGTGCGCGTCGTTGAAGCCGGGCAAAAGCGTGCCGCCGGCGGCGTTGATGACCCGCGTGCGCGCGCCGGCCAGCGCGCGAATGTCGGCGGTCGAGCCGACGGCCAGAATGCGGTTGCCTAACACGGCCACGGCCTCGGCCTGCGGGGCGGCGGCCTCCATCGTGCGCACGGCGGCATCCACGATGATCAGGTCCGGACCGAGAGACGCGGACTGGGTGGCGGCGGGGGAGTTGGTGATCATGGCAAGGAAGGGAAGGAGAGCTGCAGTTTTCATGGCAGGGCGAGGAATCTGGCGTAAGCCGCCTCCCAGGGGTCGGCGGAGCCGGGGGAAAATTCCCGCAACTCGATCGAGGCGCGCAGAGCCGCGCGCATTTCCGCGAGGGAATCCAGTTCGCCGTTCGAGCGCGCCTGAACGAGCAGGTTGCCGGCGGCGGTGGCCTCGACGGGCCCGGCCAGCACCGGCCGCCGGCAGCAGTCGGCGGTGAACTGGTTGAGCAGGGTGTTTTGTGATCCGCCGCCCAGGAGGTGGATCACCGCGATGGGGGTCGCGGTCACTTCTTCGAGGAACCCGAGCACCCGCCGGTATTGGAGGGCGAGGCTTTCGTAGGCGCAGCGGACGAGCTCGCCTTCCGTCCGCGGGATCGGCTGCCGGGTTTCCCGGCAATAGGCCTGGATCGCCCGGGGCATGTCCGGCGGATTGAGAAAGCGCGGGTCGTCCGGGTTGATGAGCGAGCGCAAGGGGCGCGCCGCGGCGGCCAGGGCGGCGAGTTCGGCGTATTCGAGCCTGCGCCCGCGCGCGGCGAAGGCCCGCTTGCAGCCTTGCGCCAGCCAGAGGCCCATGATGTTTTTCAACAGCCGGTAGGTGCCGTCAAGGCCGCCCTCGTTGGTCAGGTTCAGCTCGAGGGCGCGCGGCGTCAGGCATGCCTGGGCGATTTCCACTCCGAGCAGCGACCAGGTGCCCGAACTCAGATAGGCCCAGTTCGCCTGGCCCCGGCTTTTGGCCGGAGCGCCCGCCACCGCCGCCGCGGTGTCATGGGACGGCGGCGCGACCACCCGAATGCCCGGCAGCCCGGTGGCCTGGACCACGTCCGGGCGGAGGCGGCCCAGCGCGGCGCCCGGCGGCGCGATTGGAAGAAACGGGCGCAGCGGCAGGCGGAATTTTTTCAACAGGCCCGCCGCCCAGTTGCGGGTGGCCGGATGGAGGCACTGCGAGGTGGAGGCGATGGTAAACTCGCTCACCCGCGAGCCGCAGAGGGCCCAGTGGATGAAGTCGGGGATGAAGAGCAGGCAATCGGCGCGCTCGAGCAGGGCGGGGTCGCGCCGCGCCGCCGCCAGCAACTGGAACAAGGTGTTGAATGGCAGAAACTGCAGGCCGGTCTGGGCGAAGATCTCGGCGCGGGGCACCTGGCGGAACGCGCGCTCGGGCATCCCCTCGGTGCGGACGTCGCGATAGTGGAAGGGGTGGCCGAGCATTTCACCCTGGCGGTCGAGCAGGACGTAATCCACGCCCCAGGCGTCCGCCCCAACGGACACGATGGACTTGCCATAACGGCGCGCGGCCAGGCCGAGGCCGTTCTGGATCTCCCCCCAGAGCCGCAGGACATCCCAGCGCAGGCTGCCGGCGATCGTCACCGGGCCGTTGGGAAACCGGTGGACTTCCTCGAAGACCAGGCGTTTGCCGCTCCAGAGGCCGGCCATGATCCGGCCGCTTTCCGCGCCCAGATCGACCGCCAGATAGACCTGTGCCGCCATGAGGGTCGCCGGGTTAGGGAGCGCCGGTCAGGCGTGTTTTCAACCAGGTGCCCACCCCGATGATGATGGTGGACATGATCAACGTGCCGATCCCGGCGGCGATCAGCCCATGCGCCTTGCGGCTCGAACCCCGCCATTCGTGGAAGAACCATCCCCACATGGTGCTGAAGATAATAATGCTGGCCATGTGCAGCGTCCAACTGGCGAATCCGAATTTCCCCATCTGCGTCTCGCCCATGGTGTAAAAGAAGAATTGAAAGTACCAGGTCGTTCCCGCCAGCGCCGAAAAGAAGTAGTTGTTCAGCATGGGCGCGTGGACGGCCTGGACGGCGGCCGGCGGGGCGGCGACCCGCACTCCCCCGGCGTCCGACGGGCCGTCGGGCCGGTCCGCGGCGGGCGCCGGGGGAAGGTGCTCGGGCCGGATCCGGGAGCGGAAGTATTGATAGCCGGTGCCGTTCTTGAAATTGAGCATCGCGCACCAGATGAAATTGGTGGTGAAACCGCCGAGCAGGACCACCACCAGCTTGGGCAATCCGGACCAGATGGGCGTGGTGCCGGCGGCGCGCGAGGCTTCGCCGATCGGGTTGCCCGCTGTGAGGGCAAAAGCGAAGCAGGCGCTCATGATGCCCGAGAAGGTGGCCACGAGAATGCCCTTGCTGAAGTTGAATTCCGCGATGGCCCGTTTCTTTTCCGCCTCGGGCATCTCCCGTTCCTTGGTCAATCCCGCCAGCGCGGCGATGAAAATGCCGATCAGGCAGACCGCCACACCGCCGAGGGTGATGAGGCCGGGAGTGGAGCGCGCGATCTCTCCGAAGCTGGCTTCGACGGGGATGGCGGCGAAGAGGCTTTTGGCTATCGGGGGCACCAGGGTGCCGAAGGCGGCGCAATAACCCAGCGCCACGCCCATCCCGAGCGACATTCCGAGGTAGCGCATGGTCAGGCCGAAGGTCAGCCCGCCGAAGCCCCACATCGCGCCGAAGAAATAGGTCCACCACAACGTGCCCAGGGTCTGCTGGCGCAGGACTCCGAAGAGGTCGCGGGTCATCAGCAGCGCGAGCGCCGAGGGGCAGATGATCCAGCTAAAAACCCCGCCGACCAGCCAATAGACCTCCCAGGCCCATTTCCTCACCGCTTTGTACGGCACGTAAAAACTCCCGGAAGCCAGGCCGCCGAGCCAGTGAAAAACTACACCAAGGAAGGGGTTGGGATTCATGCGACATCCATCTTGCGTTCCAGACTAGTCTCGTTTCGCGAGCACGTCACGCTCATGCGCCTGGACCTCGGCCAGCCAATGATGGCCGGGAGGCGCCCCCAGCCGCTCGCAATAAAAATCCCAGACCGCGCCAAAAGGCAGCGTCCGGGCGTCCTCCATCAGCGCCAGCCGCGTGGTGTAATCCCCGGCCGCCTCGGCCTGGCGCAGCCGCTCGAGGGGCGCCAGCAGCGCCAGCAGCAGGGCTTTGATCACGTTGCGCGCGCCGATCGTCCAGGCGGCGATCCGGTTGATGCTCGCGTCAAAGTAATCCATCCCGATATGCACCCGGTCGAGATAGCCGCCCCAGACGATCTCCTGCGCGATCGCCTGCAACTCATCGCTGAGGGTCACCACGTGATCGCTATCCCAGCGCACGCCGCGGCTCACGTGCAGCGCGATCTCCGGCAGAAAGCACAGCGCCGCCGAGATTTTATCCGCAATGCCCTCGGTGGGATGATAATGCCCCGCGTCCAGCGTGAGCAGGATCTGGCGGCGGACCGCGTAGCCGAGATAAAACTCATGCGAACCCGGGGTGTAGCTCTCGGCCCCGATGCCGAAGAGCTTGGGCTCGACCGCATCGAGATTGTGGCGCCGGTCGATTTTCTTTTTGAAGATCGCGTCGAGCGATCCGGCCAGGCGCTCGCGCGGGCCGCGGCGGTCGGCCGGCGAGTCTTTCATGCCGTCGGGAATCCAGAGATTCGTCACACAGGGCGAACCGAGGGCTTTGCCCATGGCGGCGCCGATCTCGCGGCAGCGGATGCCGTGCTCGATCCAGAAGGAGCGGATGCCCCGGTCCGGGCTGGTGAGCGTGCAGCCGTTTTTAACCCGGGGATGCGAGAAGTAGGTCGGGTTGAAATCCAAGCCAATGCCGAGGCGTTTGGCCCAGGCGATCCAGTGGCGGAACTGTTCCGGCCCGAGCTCGTCGCGCTCGACCTTGCTTTCGCCCATCTCGGCGTAGGAAGCGTGCAGGCTGAAGCGATGCCGCCCCGGCACGAGGGACAAAACCTTCTCGAAATCGGCGCGGAGCTGATCCGGCGTGCGCGCCTTGCCCGGGTAATTGCCGGTTACCGCCAGACCGTCCCCGAGCACGCCGCCCGCCGTCTCGAAACCGCCGACATCATCCCCTTGCCAACAATGGATCGAGAGCGGCACCCGAGCCAGGCGAGCCAGCGCCTTCTCCGTGTCCACCCCCAGCACGGCGTATTGTTGCCGGGCCAGTTCGTAAGCCTGGGCAAGCGAGCGGTTGCGGACAGATCGTTTCGTTTTCGGGGTGGCCGGCATAAAATCATCTTTCAGGATTCCTCCGCCGGCCTCAGCGTGGGGCGGAAGCGCGGGCGGCGCTGAACAAGAACCTCGCTGGTGATGAAAACCGCTTCGTTTTTGTTCATGCAAAATAATGTGAGAAAATCATCGTTCCAAAGTCAATCTTTTGTGTTCATCCCCGTCCCGCGGCGTCGCGGGCGCCCGGCGCGCGGTGGCCGCGCGCCTCGAGCAAGCCGCCTCCCGCCCGGGGCCTCCGCTCTCCCGGAAGACCTCTCCATCCGAAGGTTGCCCGGGGTGGAGGCATTTCGTATTGATGAGCGCGGTGAGCGAGCTTTTTCGGCGGCCTTGTCCGGTGTGCGCGCGGGAGGAATCTTTGCCGTTCCTGCGCAAGGGCGGGCTCCGGCTGGTGCAGTGCGCGGGTTGCCAGATGGTGTACGCGGCGGAGGTGCCGCGCGCGCTGGCTGATGGGAGTTTCTACGATGAGGCGGGCGGAGAGTATCTGGCGGCGGACAAGCTGGAGAGTGATTACGCCGAGGTGCGATTTCGCCGCGAGGTGAGGATTTTTCGGAAATTCTGCCGTCGCGGGAGGGTGTTGGATGTCGGCTGTTCGTCCGGCGGGTTCCTGCACCGGCTGAAACAACGTTTCGGAGATGATTACGAGATCTGGGGGACGGATGTCTCGCGCGGGCCGCTGGCGCACGCCGAGCGGATGGGCGCGCGGGTGGTGCGCGGGGATTTTCTGACCCAGCCGTTCCCGGAGCCTTTTGACGCCGTGACGTTCTGGGCGGTGTTGGAGCACGTCAGCCGGCCCGGGGAGTTCTTGCGCCGGGCGGCAGCCATTTTGAAGCCGGGCGGCTGGTGCCTGGTTTTGACCCCCAACCTGCGCTCGCTGGCGGTGCGCCTGCTCGGGGCGAAGTATCGCTACATTTTCATGGAGCATGTGAACTATTTCACGCCCGCGACGCTGCGGGCGCTGGCGGCGCCCGAGTTTGCGGTGGCGGCCACTTTCAGCACGCATTTCAATCCGCTGGTGATCTGGCGCGATTTCCGGGACGGCGCGCGCGAGGTGCCCCGGGCCGAGCGAAGCCGATTGTTGAAACAGACCACGGCCTGCAAGCAAAACCCGTGGCTGCTGCCGGCGCGGCTGGCGCTGGGCGCCCTCGAGCGGGGATTGGGCGGGCTGGGACTGGCCGACAACGTGGTGGTGGCGCTGCGGAAAGAGGCTGCCCCGAGTCCCTGACCTGAGCAAGTCCTCGCCAGCGGAAAAGTTCATCGACTCGGGCCGGCTCGCTCCGCTTTCCATCCTCTGATCCATTATGCGCGCGATGATGCGATCCCGCGACGCGGAGCTCGCGGCCGCGTCTGGATCCGGCTTGGCCCGCGTCGTGGCCTTGCCACGGCTCCCGCCGCGAATGAACGCTCCTGAACACGAATGGGCAACGTGCCGGGAAAGGTTCTCCTCCATCGGAACGGAGCATTCGCGATTGAAACAACCCCTTTACCGGGCCAATTCCCTGATCCGGTCCGGCTCGCGGGCGGATAATTCCGCGTCCCGGCCTTCCCGCATCCAGTCCACAATGTCGTTCAAGCCGAAGCGACGGTAGGCGTCCAGGAACAAGCTGGCCTGGCCTTGGGTGTAGGTGTTCCGCAGCAGACGGTCCCGGCCGGCGGTGTCGCCGAGGGATTCCAGATAAAGACAGGCGAGTAGTTCGCAGAAGCCCTCCTCGGCATCCCCTCCCAAAGCGCGGTAGCGGGCGGGCGGGACGTTTTCGCGGATCCAGGCATGGGCGTATTCGTGGACGCAAGTGGCGGTTAGCCACCGGGGAGGAAGCCCGTTGAGCAGGGTGATTTGATGTTGGAATTGCCCGGCCTTGAGCTGGGAGCCGGCGCAACCCAGGGCCTCATGACCGGCGCGCTCGCGGCCCACCGCCTTCAGGGTCGCCCGGAGGCGCGGACGATCCACAATCGCGAGGGCGACGTTCGTTTCGGGAAGCGTGAGAAAGCGCGAGAGCAGGCGCTCCAGGCTGTCCCTGGCTTCCGCGCAGAGCCGCAACGCTTCCTCCTCGCGGAGGACGATATCGACCGCGTCACGCGGGCAGATCACGCGCTCGTCCGGCAAAGTGAGGACGCCGGGAGCATCGGTGTCCACCGGCAGGCCGCAAACAAAGCACCTGGGCCGGACCGCCCGGCAGCGAGCGCAGACCGCCGCCTCCCGCCCGGTGACTTCGTCGTGGAAAGAAAAAACCACACCCGTCAGGGGGGATCGACAGGCGGCACAATCGCCGGCCCCGGCCGAAACCGGAGCTGCGGCGAGGCAAAGCAGAAAGGCCAGCCACGCGGCCGGCCGGCGCTGTCGGGAGCCGAACATCCGGATTTTGGCAGCAACTCGCGTGCCCCATTATGACGCGGGCAGGGCGTTTCGCCGGAACGTCCTTCCCCCTCCCGCCTGGATACACCTCGCCTGGGCCGGGCGTCTTTGCCTTCCCTCCGGCATTCCGGGGATGGGCGGCCTATTTCAACGGCCAACCGATCTCGGCCAGCAAGGATTTTATGCCGCTCCAGCAAATGCTCACCCCGATGCAGAGGGTGATGAAGGCCGACAACCGCAAGGTGACCACCATGCCGAGATTGCCAACCCACCGGCTGAACGGCGCGGCATAACGATACGTCACCTGCACGACCCCTCCTACGATGGCCGACCCCAGGACCGCCGCCAGAATTTGAATGACGGCGTTGCGGACGTTGTGCGCGTGGTTGGCGCCGACGGTCACCGCAACCGAAATCACGCCCGCATCAATCGTCAGCGGAAGAGTAAGCGGGTAGAACGCGCGGCCCAGCGCGATCCGCCGGGCATTTTGACTGTCCAACACCACCTCGCCCGGCTTGGAGGTTTTGTCCGTCAGAAGATTCCAGCCCAGGGAGCAAACGACCAACCCGCCCGCCACCTGCACAATGGGAATGGAAAGGCCAAACAAGCGGAGGACAAAGGAGCCCAGCAGCATGGAGCCCAGCAGCATGAAAAAGGAATAAATGGAAATTCGCCGGGACAACTCCGAACGGGTCAATTCATCGCACCCCTCGGTCATGTACAGGAATATGGGCGCGTCGCCCAGCGGATTCACCACGGGCAACACCGCCGCGACAATTAAAAAAACCGCGCCCACCAGTTGGAGGACATCTGGCCCGATCATCACGCGGGAGCATACAAAAACCCGCGCAACTGGCGAGGCTCGTTTGAGACGCTCGGGACGGCTGCCAGCACCAGGCGGCGGCGCTCCGCGTCCGGTCGTGGAATTTCCTTTGAGGGATGGCCACGCGCGCGGCGTAGCATCGGGAGTGAAACGACTGGAAGCGAGCGGGAGTCGCGCGGCCCTGGCCGGATGCCTGGGGGCGCTGGCGGTCCTGGCCGCGGGTTGCGCGGGGATCCCCGTCCGGGGGGAGAAGGAGGCGCGGGCGCGGCTCGAGGAGAGCTCGGCCACGTTTCGCCCGGACGGCCAGGCGCCGGAGTTGCCGGCATTGACGGCTCAATCCGGGCTCGGGGATTTTCTCCGCTACGCCATGTTGAACCAGCCGGCGGTGGCGGCGGCGTATTACGATTGGGCGGCGGCGGTGGAGCGGGTCACGGTGGCGCGCTCGCTGCCCGATCCGCAGTTCACGTTTGAGATGGATATCCAAAACGTGATCACTTCGGTGATGCCGGGGTTGATGGCGGCGATTCCCTGGCCGGGCCGGTTGAGGGGGGAAGCCGCGGCCGCCGGACACGAAAGCGAGGCGGCGCATTACCGCTTTCAGACGGCGGTGCTCGAGAACGCCTACCACCTCAAGCGCGCCTATTACCAGCTTTATTTTTTGGAGGAAAAAATCCGCGTCAGCCGCGAGACGCTGGGGATCCTGGCGGATCTGGAGCAGCTCGCCCGGACGCAGAACGAAGTGGGGAAAGTGACGCTGCAGGACGTGTTGCGGGCGCAGATCGAGCGGGATCGTGTCCAGACCCAGTTGCAAAACCTGGAGGACTCGCGCACCGTGATGATGGCGCAATTCCAGGCCGCGCTCGGCATGAGAGCCGATGAGCCGCCGCCGCCACTGCCGACGCGGTTGGAGGGCGCGCCACTGGACTTGAGCTCCGAACAGGTGCTCGCCCGCGCGGCGGAGCAGAGCCTGGGCCTGAAAGCTCTCGAGGCGGAGGTGCGGGCCGCGGAAGCGTCGTTGCGCGTGGCGCAACGCTCGCGCTACCCGGATTTCAGCCTGGGCTTGATGGCCGACGCGAAGATGGATCCGGTGATGTATCGGCCGTTGGGAACCGTCACCCTGCCCATCTGGCGCGACAAGATCGCCGCCCGGATCGCCGAAGCCCGGGCGAATCGCGGCGGCGCGCTGGCGCGGTTGTCGAACGATGAAATTCAGCTCGGCGCGGAGGTGGCGGAGCGGCTGTTTTTGTATCGCGAATCCACCCGCAACCTCGAGCTGCTGTCGGAGCGGCTGCTGCCCAAGGCGCGCAGCTCGCTCGAAGTGGCGCGCTCGGGCTATTTGAGCGGTCAAATCACTTTTTTCAACCTCGCCGACACCGAGCGGACTCTGCTCGCGGTGGAATTGGACCGGGTCGAGGCCAGTTTGCAGCGGGAAACGACCCTGGCCGAGCTCTCGTTGATCATTCAAGGAATGCCGCCCGCCGGTTCGCCGATGGCGGCGGCCTCATCGCGCCCGGCCCCCGGCGCCCGCCAGACTCCGGGAATGTAATCGTCATGAAGCTGGCAAACAGGCTCAAGAAATGTGTTTTCATGCTGGCCGCAGTGGCGGCGCTGGGCGCCGCGGGTCTGGCGCTGACCGGTTGCGGGCGGCAGGCCGCGGCCGAGGCGGAGAACCAGACCCTCTACACCTGCGGCATGCACCCGCAGGTGGTGCAGGATAAGCCGGGCAATTGCCCGATCTGCGGGATGAAACTGACCCCGATGCGCAAGCCGGATGCCGGCGCCCATTCGCAGGCGATTGCGGTGGATCCCGTGACGGTGCAAAACATGGGCATCCGGACTGCCGAAGTGACGCGCGGGCCGCTGCGGCGGGCGATTCGGACCGTGGGCACGATCGAGTACAACGAGACCTCGCTGGCGGAGGTGACGATGAAATTCCGAGGCTGGATCGAGAAGCTCCTCGTGGATGCCACCGGCCAGCAGGTGCATCGCGGCGATCCCTTGTTCGAGGTTTATTCGCCCGATCTTTACAGCGCGCAGCGCGAGTACCTTCTGGCAACCTCGGAAACCCCGGGCGAACGGGCCGGCGGTTCCGCAAGCGAAGCGGCTCTCACCATCGCCAACAGCGCGCGCACGAAGCTGCAATTTTTCGATGTCTCCGACGAGCAAATCGCGGAGCTGGCCCGGACCCGGGAACCGAAGAAGGCGCTGCAAATGACCGCGCCCCAGGACGGGTTTGTGGTGGAGAAGGCGGTGGTCGAGGGGCAGATGGTGGAGCCGGGGATGAAGCTGTACCGGCTGGCGGACCTGGGGCTGGTGTGGGTTCAGGCGCAGATCTACGAGCAGGATTTGCCTTTCGTCCAGTTAGGGCAGGAAGCCACGGTGACCCTTTCCTATCTGCCGGACCGCGAGTTTCGCGGGCGGGTAACCTACATTTATCCGAACATTGATGAAAAGACGCGCACGGCGCAGGTGCGGATGGAATTTCACAACCCGGGATATTTTTTAAAGCCCGGCATGTTTGCCACCGTCAAGCTGACCTCGGAACTTGAGCCGTCGGTGGTGCTGGCGCCGGACATGGCCATTTTGCGCAGCGGGGAACGGAACACGGTCTTTGTGGCATTGGCAGGCGGAAAGTTCGAGCCGCGGAACGTGGTGCTGGGCCCGCCCGCCGAGGATGGCAACTACCAGATCGTCAGCGGCCTCGAGCCGGGCGAGCGGATTGTGACCTCCGGCCAGTTTCTGTTGGACTCAGAAAGCCAGCTTCGGGAGGCGACTCGGAAAATGATGGAGCCGGGCGAGCCTGGTGTCCTCCCCGCCGCAGCGCCGGGCAGCCTCGAGCGAAGCGGCGCGAAAGACCCGGCCCAGGCGTCGGCCGAGGTGGTGAAGTATATCTGCCCGATGCCCGAGCACGTTTCAATTCAATATGATCACCCTGGCAAATGCTCCATTTGCGGCATGACGCTGGTGCCGGTGGGGCAAAAGACGCTGGAGAAACTGCAGCCGGGCGGCAAGCTGCTCTATTTCACCTGCCCGATGCCCGAGCACAACGATGTCCGGCGCGAGAAACCCGGGAAATGCCCGAAGTGCGGGATGACCCTGATTCCCGTGATGGCCGCCCCGCCGGTTCCTCAGCGCTCCGCCGCGGAACCCCCGGAAGCGCCAGCCACCGCGCTCTACACCTGCCCGATGGCGTCGCACGCCCACATCGTGTCCGATCAGCCGGGGGAATGCCCCGAGTGTGAAATGCCGCTGGTGCCGACGAGCGCGGTGAAGCACGGCACCATTTCCGAGGCGAAGTGGCGGCAGCGGTAAGGCAAAGTTTTTTCCATGCTCAAGGGGATCATTGATTTTTCGCTCAAGCACAAGCTCCTGGTCTGGCTGGGGACCATCGGGCTGGTGTTGGGCGGCCTGCACGCGATCCGGCACATTCCGCTGGACGCCATTCCCGACCTGTCCGACGTGCAGGTGATCGTCTATACCGAGTGGGCGGGGCAGGCGCCGCAGATCGTCCAGGACCAGGTGACCTACCCGATCACCACCAAAATGCTGTCGGTGCCGAAAGCCAAGGTGGTGCGGGGATATTCCTTTTTCGGCTTCTCGTTTGTCTATGTAATTTTCGAGGACGGCACCGATCCGTATTGGGCGCGCAGCCGGGTGTTGGAATACTTGAGCGGCCTGGGCGCGCAACTGCCGGCAAGCGTGACCCCCACGCTCGGACCGGACGCCACCGGCGTCGGCTGGGCCTTCCTGTATTCGCTCACCTCGACCAACCGCGATCTGGCGGAGCTGCGCTCGATCCAGGACTGGTATCTGCGGTATCAACTGGCGTCGGTCGAGGGGGTCGCCGAGGTGGCCTCGGTGGGCGGTTTCGTCAAACAATATCAAGTCACGGTGGATCCAGCGAAACTGCGCGCCTACAACCTGTCGCTGGCGGAGGTGGCAACGGCGGTGCGGCGCAGCAACGGCGAGGCGGGCGGGCGCTCGCTCGAGTTGTCCGAGACCGAGTTCATGCTGCGGGTGCGCGGCTATATCGAGAAACTTGAGGATTTGCGCGAGGTGGCGGTCGGGGTGGGCGAGCGGGGAGTGCCGATTCTGCTGCGGCAGGTGGCGAACGTGGAGTTCGGCCCCGACATGCGGCGCGGCATTGCCGAGCTGAACGGAGAGGGCGAGACGGTGGGCGGCATCGTCGTGGCGCGCTACGGCGCGAACGCGCGGCAGGTGATTCTGGACACGCGGCAAAAGCTCGAGCAGGCGATGAAGGGGCTGCCGGCCGACGTGCGCTACGACATTGTGTATGACCGCAGCGCGCTCATCGACCGCGCCGTGAAGACCCTGCGGGAAAAGTTGCTCGAAGAAAGCCTGGTGGTGGCGCTGGTGTGCCTGGCGTTCCTGCTGCACCTGCGCAGCGCGCTGGTGGCGATTGTCATCCTGCCGGTCGCCGTGTTGATGTCCTTCCTGATCATGTACGGCCAGGGGGTGAGCTCGAACATCATGTCGCTGGGCGGCATCGCCATCGCCATCGGCGCCATGGTGGACGCGGTCATCATCATGATCGAAAACGCCCATAAACACCTGGAGCGCGATTCGGGGCGCAAGCCGCGCGCCGAGCTCATCCGCGACGCCGCGGTCGAGGTCGGCCCCACGCTGTTCTACTCGCTGCTGGTGATCACGGTTTCGTTTCTTCCGGTGTTTGCTTTGCAGGCGCAGGAGGGCCGGCTGTTCAAACCGCTGGCCTGCACCAAGACCTACTCCATGGCGGCGGCGGCCCTGCTCTCGATCACCCTGGCGCCGGTCCTGATGGTCTGGCTCATCCGCGGCCGGATCCCCCCGGAGGAGCGCAATCCGTTGAACCGGCTGCTGATCTGGCTCTACCATCCGGTGGTGGATTTCGTGATTCGCCGGCGCTGGGCGGTGGTGTCGGCCGCGGCCGCCCTGGTGGTCTGGGTGTTTTTCCCATGGAACTCGCTGGTGACCCGCTTCCTGCCGGACGGCCCGGCCCGGAAGGCCGCCCTGCGCCTGGGCGGGCTGTTCCCGTACCAGAACCTCGGGTCGGAATTCATGCCGCCGCTCTACGAAGGCGATCTGCTCTACATGCCGACCACCTTTCCGGGCCTCTCGCCGACCAAGGCGAGGGAGATTTTGCAGACAACCGATAAAATCATCCGCCAGTTCCCCGAGGTGCATCAGGTGTTTGGCAAAGTCGGGCGGGCGGAGACCGCCACCGATCCGGCCCCCTTTGACATGCTCGAGACGACGGTCATGCTCAAACCCGAGGCGCAATGGCCCAGGGTGGACATCCACGACGCGCGCGGGCAGGTGATCGCCCACCGGCGGCGCACTCCGGATGAGCTGACGGACGCGCTGAATGCCGCGGTGCAACTCCCGGGTTTGAACAACGCCTGGACCATGCCCATCAAAACGCGCATCGACATGCTGGCGACCGGCATCAAGACCCCCGTGGGCATCAAGGTGGCCGGGCCGGATCTGGCGCAACTCGAGCGGATCGCCGCCGAGGTCGAGGCGGTGATCAAGCGGGTGCCGGGCACCTTGAGCGCCTTCGCGGAGCGGACCATGGGCGGGAATTACATTCAGTTTGATCTCGACCGGCGGGCCATCGCGCGCTACGGCCTGCGGGTGGCGGACGTGCAGGAGGTGCTCGAGGTGGCGCTGGGCGGCATGCCCTTGACGACGACCGTCGAGGGCCTGGAGCGCTACGCCGTGAACCTGCGCTACAGCCGGGATTTCCGCGAGAGCCTGGGCGCCTTGCGCGAAATTGTCATCCCGACGCCCACCGGAGCGCAGATTCCCCTGGGGCAACTGGCGAAAATCGAAACCGTGCGCGCGCCGATGGGGGTGAAGAGCGAAGCCGCCGTGCCCAACGCCTGGATTTACGTGGACGTGAAGGAGGTGGACCTCGGCACCTACGTGCGGATGGCGCAGCGGGCGGTGGACCAGGCCGTGGCGGAGGGAGTCATCCAGTTGCCCAACGGCTACAATCTGCTTTGGAGCGGCGAGTACGAGTACCTGCTGCGCGCCCGGCAGCGCCTGATGATGGTGGTGCCGCTGACGCTGGCGATCATTCTGCTGATCATTTATTTAAATACCCGGTCGCTGATCAAGACCGGCATTGTCCTGCTGGCAGTGCCGTTCTCGCTGGTCGGCGCCATCGGCGCGCTGGCGCTGTTTGACTATCATTTAAGCGTGGCGGTCTGGGTGGGGATCATCGCGCTGGCCGGGTTGGACGCCGAGACCGGGGTGGTGATGCTGCTCTATCTGGATCTGGCTTACGCCGACTGGCGGAAAAAGGGCGCGCTGCGCAGCGCGGCCGATTTGCGCGAGGCGATCCATCACGGCGCGGTGAAGCGGGTGCGGCCGAAAGCGATGACGGCGTGCGTCATCATCGCCGGCCTGGCGCCGATCCTGTGGAGCCAGGGCGCCGGAGCGGATGTGATGAAGCGCATCGCCACGCCGATGGTAGGCGGGGTGATTACCTCGACCCTCCTCGAATTGCTGGTGTATCCGGCGATCTATTACCTCTGGCGTTCCCGCTCGCTGCCGGGCGAGGCAGCCGAGGCGCCCCTCGCGGCCGGCGGGAATCATCCCGCGCCGGCTTGAGGGCTGGGCGTCTGTAGGACGTATTATGAGCGGTGGAACGCGCGCCTCCGGCGGAGCGGGCCGGGGCGCCGGAATTCGGTTGCGCCAGGAACGACGCGGGGCGAGTGGAGAGAAGGAGTAAAGTGAGATGAGTGAGCATCAGAAATCAGAGATGGACGAACGGACGCTGGACGGCTGGCTGCGCGAATGGCGGGTGGCCGGCGCTCCCCTGCCGCCTCGCTTCCAGGCCGATGTCTGGCGGCGCATTGAAGCCGCCGAGGGGCGGGCGCGGGCCGGGGTTGGGAATCGGCTCCTGACCCTGCTGAACGAGAGTCTGCCGCGGCCGCGGGTGGCATTTGCCTACCTCGCCGCGCTGCTCGTGGCCGGCGCCGCCGCGGGTTCGCTGACCGCGCAGCGCCAGGCCGGCCATTGGACCTCCGAACTGAGCGAGCGGTATGTGCAGTCCATCGACCCGTACCGCCCCAGCCTGGGGCTGCCATGAGGAAGGGCGCCCTGATTCTGCTGCTCGGGCTGGCGCTGGGCGCGGCGGCCTTCGCTGGCATTTACCTTTTCAATACCGCGCGGTACCGCGCGATGTTGCGGGAACCGCAACCCGGCCTGGCCTGGCTCAAAACCGAGTTTCAACTCTCGGACGCCGAGTATTCGCGGATCGCCGCGTTGCATGAAGCTTACCTGCCCGAGTGCGGGCGGAGGTGCGCGCTGATCGAGGAGCAAAATGAAACATTGCGCGGGTTGCTCGCGGCCGGCGGCGGGGTGACGCCCGAGATCGAGGAACTCCTCGAGGCGCGGGCGCGGACGCGCGCGCAATGCGAAGCGCAAATGCTGAGGCACTTCCGCGAAGTCAGCCGGGCGATGCCGCCCGAGCAGGGGCGCCGCTACCTCGCCTGGGTGGAAGCGCAAACCGTGCTGCAACCGCAGCCCATGGAGGCGCGGCACCATCCGTCCGGCCCGGCCGCCCCCCCTCATCATCCCGAATGAACCTGGGCGAGGGGGATCAAGCGGACGCCCGGGATATGGCCCGGCTGACACAGGGCCAGGATACCGCCCTGAACCAGCTCATGGAGCGGCACGCGGCCCGGCTCCAGCAATACCTCCGGCGCTCGTTGCGGGACGAATCCGACGCCGCGGATCTGGCGCAGGAGAGCTTCGTCCGCGTGTACCAGCACCGCGCGAAATTCGATCGCCGGCAAAAATTTTCCACCTGGCTTTACGCCATCGCCTCGAACCTGGTGCGCGACCGTTACCGCTGGCGCGCGCGTCATCCCCAGGTTTCGCTCGAAGCCCAGAACCAGGAGGAACGGAGTCCGCGGGAAACCCTGCGCTCGGCCGAGGCGAGCCCGGACGAGAGTTTGCAGGCGCGCGAGCGGGCGGGTCTGGTGCGGGAGGCGATCGCGGCCCTGCCCGAGGAATTGCGCCAGCCGCTGATTCTTTCGGTGTATGAGGAGCTGCCGCAGGCGGAGATCGCCGTCATTCTGGGGTGCTCGGTCAAGGCGGTGGAAACCCGCATCTACCGCGCGCGGCGGCAACTGCGGGCGGCGTTGTCCAAAGGGCGTTAAGCGGATCGGAGGCCGTCCCGCAGGAGATAATACAGGAACAGCGAGTTGTAACGCAAATAGCGCGGCGTCAGCCGCCGGGGCTCGGAACCCAGCCGGTACACCCACGTCAACCCGAGCCGCTGCATCCAGGCGGGGGCGTCGGGTTTCATGCCCGCGTTCACATCGAAAGCAAAACCCACGCTGAGAATCACGCCGCGCCGGATCTGACGCTTGTGCGCGTGAACCCAGGCTTGCTGTTTGGGGGTGCCAAAACCGACCCAAATGAAATCCGGCGAGAGCCGGTTGATTTCTTCCAGCACCTCCCGCTCCGCCCGACCCTCGAGGCGGCCTTGCGGATCGCAGCGCCCGTGGAACGAGCCGGCAAACCGCAGCCCGGGATTGAGCTTGAGAAAGCGCTCGCGGAGGCGTTGTCCGGCCTCCTCCGAGCCGCCCAGCAGGTAATGGCTGAAGTTTCCCGGGACGCGGGTGAGAAATTCCCGCATAAACGCAGGCCCGTACACCCGGTCCCGCAAGCCCGCCCCGCGGCGGTTCAGGCACCAGATCAGCGGCATGCCATCGGGCGCAAAGCCGTCGAAAGCCTCGGTGAGCTTGCGAAAAGCCGGCTCGTGCCGGCGCATGATCACCACCTGGGTGTTGGCAAACTCCAGGGCCACCCGGGCGCGCGAACTGGCCCAAGTCTGGCATTGCCGCGACAGCGAACAATAATCCGTCACCAGCAGGGGAGTCCCCAGCACCGGAATCGCGGACCACCCGGCGGGAGCGCCGGAAGCCGGGACGCAGTTCAGTGCTGGCACATCACATCAACCGACGTTCGCAGGCCGTCGGCGTGCCGCAACAATTTGCCCTTTTGATCAAGGAACTCCACTAATTCGGCGGCGGTCAGGTTGCCGGTCGAGCAGGCGCGAAACCGGGTCTCGGCGCCGAACGTCTCCTGAATCTTGGCCACGAGGCTCTCGCGCGTGTAAGCCTTGCCCGAGTTGATCATCATGTGCAGCACTTCATGGCCATGTACTTCGTTCATGGAGGAAACTTACGCAATCGGGAGCCGCCGGATAAAGCAAAACCAGCGCGCGCATGAGCCGCGGGAGCGAATCACCGCGCCCCGCGATACTCGATGACCCGCACTTTTTCCGTGGTTACCAGGCCGCCGTTGATCACGCCGTTCAAAACGGGGAGGAAGTCCTGGATTTTTGCCTCGGTATCCACGATCTCGATCACCAGCGGCAGATCGGCGGAGAGACGAGGGATTTTCGCGGTGTGCAGCCGACTGGATTGGCCGAAACCCATCGGCCCGCGCAACACGGTGGCTCCGGCCAGGCCCCGCTCGCGCGCCTTGAGAACAATGGCCTCGTACAACGGGCGACGCTCCCAGCGATCGCTCTCGCCAATGAAAATTCGAAGCAGTATGGCCTCCGACTGTGGTTGCATAATGGTTTTTGATGAGTTGGGATTCAGCCATTCCAGACCGCCGCCAGCAAATGCCCGAGCCAGACCGCCGCCAGACAGAGGACGACCGAAAGCACGACGTTCGCGCCTGCCGCCAGCCCCTGCCCATCCTCGAGCAGGTTCAAAGTCTGCAGGCTGAAGGATGAGAATGTGGTGTAACCCCCGCACAGCCCCAGCATAAAAAATTGCTGGCGAAAGGCGGGATTCACCAGCCAGCGCCCCTCCGGACCGGTGAGCGTGGCGAAAAATCCGATCACCAATGAGCCGCTGATATTGACCAGAATGGTGCCCCAGGGAAACGTCTCGCCAAAGCGCTGCGCCACCGCCCCGGAGAGCCAATAACGCGCGACACTGCCCAACGCGCCGCCCGCCGCCACTGCCAAATACCCAAGCATGCGACGCCAGAGTTTCCGGAAAGCCGGCCCGAAGTCAACTGGCGGAAAATGGAAAATGAAAGCGGGCGGTCACCCTCAAAGCTGGCGCCCACTCTCCCTCTTTGGTATGCTATGGATCTGTGGATAACACGTTGGCCAGCGTCCTGGATAACGACGAGAAACGGATGGCGGTGGCGGAGAAGCGGGATCTGCTGGAGCGGCTCCTGGCGCGCCTGGCCCATGAGATCCGCAACCCGCTCAGCTCGCTGGATATCCACGTCCAATTGCTCGAGGAAGATCTGGGGCAGCTTTCGTCACCCGCGCGCGAGTCGGTGAACGGCCGCCTCGAAATCATTCATGGCGAGTTGCACCGGCTGGAGAGCATCGTCGAGAATTTTTTGCGGCTGGCCGGGCCGTCGGCCTTGGACTTGGAGCCGGTGGAATTGGACAAGCTGGTCCATCATGTCTGCGACCTGCTGCGGGCGGAGGCGCGCGCGCGCCAGATCGATCTCCAGGTGCTGGGCGAGACGCCGGGACCCCGGCTGCTCGCTGACCCGGTGCGGTTGACGCAGGCGCTGATGAACGTGATCATCAACGCCCTCCAGGCAGTCGAGCGCGCGGGCCGCATCGAGGTGACCCTGGCCGCGGAACCCGGGGCGATCCGCATCGAGGTGCGGGACAACGGCCCGGGCATACCCGAAGAGCGGCTGGCGGCGATCTTCGACCCCTACTTCACCACCAAGCCCGAGGGCACGGGACTAGGCCTCTGGATCGCGCATAAAATCGTGACCGCCCACGGCGGGAAACTGCAGGCCGACAACCCCCCGGGACGTGGCGCCCGGTTTGCCATCCGGCTGCCGCTCGAGCCGGCGCCGCGGCCTTGATCCGCCCCCGGCCGCCAACCTCTTTCCCCGATGACAGACACCCTGGAGCGGAAATCCGATGCCTCCCCGGCCGGCGAACCGGCGCCCAAACGCATTCTGGTGGTGGACGACGAGCTGGGGCTTTGCGCCGGCATCCAGGAAGCGCTGCGGCGCGAGGGGCACCTGGTGGACGCCACCCAGGACGCGCGCGCGGCTTTGAAAGCCTGCCGTGAGAAACCCTATCACCTGGTCATCACCGATTTCAAAATGCCCGGTTTGACCGGCGTCGAGCTGCTCACCCAGGCGCGGGCGGCCAATCCCGACACCGTCTTCATTTTGATGACCGCCTACGGCACCGTGGAAAGCGCCGTCGAGGCCATGAAACGCGGCGCGTATGACTACCTCGCCAAACCGCTGGACCTGAAGCGGCTGCGCGAGCTGGCGCGCAAAGCCCTCGAGTATCAATCCTTGATGGCCGAGAACCACGAGCTGCGCGCGCGGTTGCGGGCCGCGCCGGACGCGGGCCTGCTCATTGGCGAGAGCGCGTCGATGCGGGCCGTCGGCCGGCTGGCCCAGGAGGTGGCAAACAGCGACGTCACGGTGCTGATCGAGGGCGAGAGCGGCACCGGCAAGGAAATCGTGGCGCGCTCGATCCACTTCGGCAGTCCGCGGCGCGACCGGCCATTTGTCTCGGTGAACTGCGCCGCGCTGGCCGAGCCGCTGCTCGAGGCGGAGTTGTTCGGCCACGCCCGGGGAGCGTTCACCGGGGCCATCGCCGACAAGCCGGGCCGTTTCCAGCTCGCCGATGGCGGCACGCTGTTCCTCGATGAAATCGGCGATCTTTCCCCCAAGGGCCAGGGGGATTTGCTGCGGGTGCTGGAGGAAGGCGCGTTCCGGATGGTCGGCGGCCTGCGGTTGATCCAGGTGAATGTGCGCGTGATCGCCGCCACCAACAAAAATCTCCCGGCGGCGGTGGCGGAGGGGAAATTCCGGGAGGATTTGTTTTACCGGCTGCAAATCGTCCCGATCACCATGCCGGCCCTGCGCGAGCGCGCCGAGGACATTCCGCTGTTGGTCGAGGCGTTTCTCGAGCAGTTCACCGCCCGGCACAAACGCCGCCGGAAACGCTTTTCCCCCGAGGCCATGCGGGTGTTGCAAAATTATCCCTGGCCGGGGAATGTCCGGCAGTTGCGCAACCTCGTCGAACGGCTGGTCATCACCTGCCGGACCCCGCTCATCGAGACGGCGGATTTGCCGGCGCCGCTGGCGGAGAGCGACCGCCCGAGGCCGGCCTTCGAGGTGCGGCCGGGGACCCCGCTGGCCGAGGTCGAGAAGCTGCTGATTCGGCAGACGCTGGCCCATGTGACCCGCAACCGCGAGCAGGCGGCCAAAGCCCTGGGCATCAGCCGCCGCGCCCTGCAATACAAGCTCAAGGAATACGGGCTGCTCGACGAATGACTACGAACTGGCGCTGGTGTACCGCTTGACCGAGAAACGCCAGCCCCATTCGGAAACCACAAAGCAGGCCAGGCTCACCCCCAGCAGGAGCAGCACCGGCCGCGGGTGGCTCAACTTGTCGATCAGCACCCGCACCGGCACATTGGACACCAGCAGCATGGGAATCGCGAAGGTGAAGATCACGCGGAAGGCGCCGGTAAACGCCTCATCGGGCAGGCGCGCGATCTGAAAGAGATTGTAGTAGCCCCACACAATCCCCTGCGCGCGCACGGTCCAGAAACTGATGCTGGCCAGCAGAAACATCAGTGAGTAATGGATCGCGATGCCCGCCAGGCACAACACCAGAAAACCGAAAATCTCCCAGCCTCCGGGGCGGAAATGCAGCCGCGTCCCGGCGTACGCCATCACCGCCACCGCCGAGGCGGCGTTCACAAACGCGCCGAGGTCCACCTGCCGCAGCGAGACTATGAACCGGGTGTTTACCGGCAGCAGCAGCAGAAAATCGAGCTTTCCCGTCCGCACCAGATCGGAGAGGTTGGTGCAGTTGATCAGGAAAAAGGCCTGGAAAATCTGCTGGATGAAATGGCTGGCGCCGATCAGCATGACCACCTGCCACTTCGTCCAGGTGCCGATGTGGTCGGTGTGCAAATAGAGGACGCCGATGAACCCGAGTTGCAGCCCGAACCAGAGCACCTCCACCAGAATCCACAGCAGGAAATTCGCCTTGAACATCAGCTCCCGGGTGACTGAGTTGCGCCAGAGCTCGAGGTAAATGCGCGCGTAGCGCCAGAGGGTCGGGCGCGGCGGCGGCTTGGCTGGCGGCGGGGTTTCCATCGCTCAGCCCCCCGCCGCCGAGTAACGGCGGATGCCGCGCGCCCAGGCCAGGCGGGCCAGCCCATAGACGACCAGCACCCAGGCGGCCTGCGTCGCCAGGCCCCGCAGCAAATCCGCCCCGGCGGATTTCCCCAGATAAACACTGACCGGAAAATAAAGCTGGTAGGGAAACGGGGTGAAATCCAGCGCCCGGCTCAACCCGGGCGGCAGGATGTCCAGCGGAAACAAATGCCCGCTGGCAATGTACTCGAAGGCGAAGAGGATGAAGATGAAAGTCGAGACCTCCAACACCCAGAAGGCCAGCATCGCCATGGTGTAGGACATGAAAAATTGCAGCAGCGCGGTCAGCGCCAGCGAAAACAGAAAAAGGCCGAAAACCCCCCAACTGGGCGGCCAGACAAAATAGTGGCGCAAGGCGAGAACAAAGAGCGCCAGCGGAATCGCGGCCACCCCGAGATACGCGACCCGTCCGGCCAGAAACAGCGAAAGCCGGTAGGCCAGATAATCCATCGGCTTGAGCAAAAACTGGCTGATATTGCCGTCCTTGATGTCCGCCGCGATCTGCCAGTCGTCCTCGTTCACCGCCGTGAAAGCATCCACCATCACGGTAAGCAAATAGTAGGAAATCATTTCCGCCAGCGTGTAGGCGCCCACCATGCCGCCGGCGCCTTTGCCCGCGTAAATGGCGCGCCAGACGTAGAGGATGGCGATCATCGGAATGAAGCCAAATAGCGTCCGCGCCAGAAAGTTGAATCGGTAGGTCAGATTATTCTGAATCCCGACCCCCATCACATGCCAGTATTTCCTCATCCTGCTTCCCGCCAGATCCGCCGCGCCCGCGCGCGGGACCAGGTGGTCCGCGGCGCTTACGATGGCCGAGCCAGACGCCAAAACGCAAGCCCCGCTTGCGTGAGGCAGGGACGCCTGGCCCAGGGGTCCGCGTTTTACATTCGTTTCCGATGCCCCGAACCCGAAGGGTTAGCAGCCATTAACTGGTGGTTGAGGAGCGCAGCGACGACACCGCCGGTGGACGATTCAAAAAAACGAATCGCATCCCGGAGGGATGCCAGCCGCGGGCTGCGATCCCTCCGGGATCGGCGCATTGGAGAGCGGCCGTCCCGGCGAAAACACCCCTGCCGGCAAACGCCAGGCGAGACGCCGGTCCCAGGCGTCCGGCGTGCGTGTCCGTGCTCCCGACGCCCCCCGAACCCGGAGGGTTCGCAGCCATTAGCCGCGGTCACTCGCGCGGCCTTGATCCCTCTGGCCGCTTGCGTGGCGCCACATACATCTCGCCGCCCTCGAGGTGGCGGACAATCATGTCCACCGTGCGGTCGATCGCCCCGAGGTTCTCCTGCACCACCTTCAACGCGTTGGCGCCCAGCTCGGTTCGCCGGGCGGGGTTGGCCAGCAACTCCCCCAATTGCCGCTCGAGCTCGCCCGCGTCGCGCACCCGCACGGCGCCGTCCCGGGCCAGAAAACGTTCCGCCACGGCCGCGAAATTCTGCATGTTCGGGCCGAAGACCATCGGCTTGCCCAGAGCGCCGGGCTCGATGGGATTTTGCCCGCCGCTGGCCAGGAGGCTTTTGCCGACGAAAATCACGGTGGCGCGCTCGTAAAAAAGCTTCAATTCGCCGGTGGTGTTGACCAGCAGGCAATGCAGCCGCCCGGTGGGATAGCGGGTGGCCGCGGAGAGTTCCTTGCGGTAGGCGAAAGGGATCCCCTTGCTCTCAAGCATGCGGCCCACCTCGCGCGAGCGCTCGAAATGCCGCGGCACCAGAATGAGGAACAGGTCCGGATGCCGCTCCCGCAAACGGGGCAGCATTTCGGCCAGCACGGCCTCCTCGCCATGGTGCGTGCTGCCCGCCACCAGCAGGGGGGCCCCGGGCGGCACGCCCAGTTGGGCAAGCAGATCCGGCACATGCAGCCGCTGGCGTTCTTCGAGGCGGGCGGCGTCAAATTTCAGGCTCCCCACCACCTGGATGGTTTCCGGGCGGCAGCCCAGTTGCCGCAGGCGCGCCGCGTCCTCCTCGCTTTGGGCGCCCACGCCGGCAAACGCGGCGAACAGCTTCCGAAACAGAAAACCAAACCGCCGATACCCAGCGAATGATTTATCGCTCAACCGGGCGTTGACGAGAAACAACGGGCATTCCATGTCCCGGGCCTTCCACAGAAAATTCGGCCAGATTTCCGCCTCGACCAGCACCACGGCCTCGGGCCGGATGGTATTTAAAGCTCGGGACACCACCGACCGCCGGTCGAGCGGATAATAAATCTTGCTGATGTGATGGGGGAGCTTCCGGCGCAATTCGCCCATGCCGGTGGTCGTGGTGGTGGACACCACGATTTTCAGGTTGGGCATGCGCGGCTCGAGCGCGCGAATCAGTTGCGTGCAGAGATTGACCTCGCCAACGCTCACCGCGTGCATCCACAGCGTATGCCGGTTGGTAATCGCCTGCTTGAACTTGGAATCGTAATACCCGAAACGCTGGCCGAAACCGGTTTGCCAGTCTCCGCGGCGGCGCAAGCGCCAAAAATAATAGGGCGACGCCAGGAGAAAGAACGCCGAGAACAATATGTTGTAGAGAACGCGCATGGACGGGCCCCTTCCGCAAAACAGACCCAAAGCCTATTTTGAGAAATTCCCGCCGTCTCCGCCAAGTTTTTTTGTTTGATCATCTCTGAACGAGGGTGAGGCGCCCCCTCCTCCGGGCGCAAACACCCTCGTTCAGATCAAAGGTTGATCTCCGGGCCGGCCGGCCATCCGGAAACCATGGGCGCGCGCCGGAGCGCTGGGCAACGGCGCGCGGCCACGGTCCCCGGCGGAGGCCCGCCCGGGAGCGGCGTCAACCGGAGCTTTCATACCGCCAGCATCAGCTCGCGGCTGCGCAGCCGCACCTCGCGCTGCTTCAACTCGCGGCGCACCGCGGTGTCCGCCAGTTCCTCGAACAACAGCGGAAACACCAGCGCGGGGTACGGAGTCACCCAGGCCAGCGCCGCCGCGTCATTCGCCGCCCGGCGCACGGGCGCGATCACCCCCCGCCCCCAGGTCTCCTCGAGCCGATGATTGAGCAGGCGAATCTTCAATCGCTCGAAAACCGTCGGCTCCACTGCGCGGAATGAGCGGGCCGGCGCGGGCGGCAAGTCAAACCGGGTTTCCGGCCCAAACCGGGCCTTCCGTGTGTTTGGTCTTAGTCTCATATATGTATTTTTCTCTCGCTTTCCTCAGCAGCGTCGCTGCCAATAAAAAACCCGCGATTGCTTCGGCAATCGCGGGTTTTCTGAAATCTGTCGGATGCTTTTAGAAGATTCCGCCCGCGATGCCGTGGCCGGTCGTGCGATGCCAAACGGAGATTTGGCCGCCGAACCGCTGCCCACACCGACAATCGCTAATCATCACAGTCGTCATCTTCTGATCGGGTAATCCCCCGACCGCGAAGCTACTATCGCACGGCCATTTAACGTTGTCAAATTGGCCGAAGCTCGCGCTCGGAGGCCGTACGGGAGCGAAAGCCAGAAGCGCCGGAGGCAGGAACAACCCGTCAAGGCAGGGACGCCTGGCCCAGGCGTCCCGGTATGGCCGTCGAGCGGGGCGGAAAAGGACGGCTGAATTGGTGGGTTGGCTGGGACTCGAACCCAGGACCAACGGCTTAAAAGGCCGCTGCTCTACCGACTGAGCTACCAACCCGCTGTTGCGCGATGACCAGCCGGTAGAAATGGGCAAGCCCGGCCGTGCAAATATCGTCGAAACGCGAAGACTCTACCACAACCCGCCGCAGCCGCGCAAGCGCGTAAAACCGGGGTAACGCTCCACCTCGCCGGCTTTTTTGAAGATCCGAAACCAGTCGAAAATTGTCCTTTGACGAATCCGGCTTCGCTTCGATAGTGTCGCAACATGTCCGGTGAGAGCCAAAAACCGCCTCCATAGCAGAATTCGTGGGTTGCCGCTGGTCCCCGACCGTTGAGAATGCCCATGTTTTCGGCCTAAAACCGCGTGAAACCGTCCCTTGGCCAGTGGTAACCACTCGTCCAAGCGTTGCCGGATGCGCCTGCAATTCATGGTCCAAAGCGAAAAACTCATACTCGGGCGCACCAGCGCGGTCCTGCGCCGAGTTGTCGCACGGCGGGAATGCCGTCACGGCTTGCAGATGTGCCATTCTGACCCACAAATTCTGCCACAGACCCCAAAAACCATGCTGCCTCACCCGCGTAGCGTCGGCCCGCGCGACGCGCAAAAGCAAACTCCTGTCACCACGATTCCTACGGTTGAGATTAAATCCAGTCCCCGATTTCGTCTTGGCGGGATCCCTGTGGCTGCTCAGCGCG
>JBDHQH010000034.1:0-31479 GCA_039806935.1 Verrucomicrobiota bacterium | reverse complement strand
AAGGCTGCGGCTACATCCGGAGTGTCTGATCGGGAATCCCCATGTAGTCGCAGCCTTCAGGCTGCGTTGGGCGTCCGGGCGAGGCGGGGAGCGCAGCCTAAAGGCTGCGGCTACATCCGGAGTGTGTGATCGGAAATCCCGATGTAGTCGCAGCCTTCAGGCTGCGTCGGCGTCCGGGGCAGGTGGGGAACGCAGCCTAAAGGCTGCGGCTACATCCGGAGTGTCTGATCGGGAATCCCCACGTCCCGAATTTTCAATCGGTCCTCGACTCACCGGCTGATGATCAAATCTGCTCGGAGCGGCAGATGATCCCGATCGCCGAGGCCGGTCAGAGGGGCTGATACATTCCGGATGATAATGTTGGTCGAGGTGACGATGTTGTCGATATGCACGTCCGTGGTTGAGGTGGCGCACCGGGCGGCGGCGGTGCAAAACCAGCCTTCGTCGCCGCCATTGGCCATGTGGAATCCAGCCGCCTTGATTTTCAGGGCGTTGCGGTCGGGCGCATTGAAGTCGCCGGCGCAAATCACGTATTCATATTTCGCGAGCTCGGCGATCAGGGCGTCAATCGAGGATTCGTGGCAACAAGCCTGCCAGGGCACATGCACCGATCCGAGCGTGATAGTGAGGCCCGCAACCCGCCAGTCCGCCAAAATCACGTAGTACTGATCATGGGTCAGCGTCACTTGGCGGAGGTTCCGCAGCGGGTAGCGGGTGGCGATGCCGTTGTAAATCCAGGTGTTGGCCTGGCCGAAAACCAGCCGGTCAAAGCTCGGTGTCAACAAGGTTTGGGCGGCCGGAATAACGCCGTCCTGGTCAAAGTATGAATTCCATTCCTGGACGAAAAAAATGTCGAACGACTGCCGCTCGATCCACTCGCGCCAGCGCTGGGCGGCGGCCGCCGGGTCCGACCCGGGGTAGCCCCCGAGACTGCCTTGGTTGAAATGTCCGACGTTGTAAGTGCCTACCCGGAGGGTCACCGGCGGCGCCAACCGATAAAACACCGAGCCGACGGCGGGGTCAAGACGAGCGGACGCTTCTTGGCCGCGCGGGGAACCCTCGACCGCCGCCCAATTGGTCCCCAGCCCCACACCGGGGGGATTGGTCTGCGCCTGTAAAACCCAGCCGGAGTGGCTTGGCGGCCAGGACAGGAACATCTGATCGTCCTCCCGCCGGACGGTGATGCCAGCCGGCGTCCAGTCTCCGTCCGCCTTCACGCGGAGGACGCCGTCCACCGGGAGCGAACTGGCATCCCAGCTTAAGCCGAGGCCCGGCGCGGCGGGGATGATTTGCTCGAAGGCACCGCGGTACTGGGCGGCGTCGAACAGGATCAACTCGTCCCCCGCCGCCAGCGGATCTCCGCTGGTGATAATGAGCAACGTTCCCCCGATTTTCACGGAGGCCAGCCCCGCCACCAGGTTGTTGGCCAGCGTGGAGGTTTTATGGACCACCACGCGATTGGTGCCGCCCGGCTGGAACTCGAGATGGCCGGTGATCTGGAGGGTCCACGTTCGCTGGTCGCTCAGGCTGGTGTGCAGCGTTGCGCCGGAGCCGATGACAACGTTGCCGGCGATGACACCCTGGTTGCCGCCCAATTTCTGTCCCGCGCCCAAACTCAATCCCGCGCCCGCCACCTCGAGGGTGGCGCCCGCACTTACCTGAATCAACTGGCTGGCCAACGAGCCCTGGGGCCCAAGAACGACCCTGCCCGCGTTGATAAGCGTCGGGCCGGTGTAAGCGCCGGGCGCGTGGAGAAAGAGCGTTCGAGCGCCGATTTTGATGAGCCCGCCGCCGCCGCTGAGGCGGTTGGACAGATGCAGATCCGCCGAGGAGGCGTTGCAGGTATTGGTCAGGTTCAGGATGATGGGCCCGCTGAAAACGTTGCTGCCGCCGTTAGCCGGGGTGAACCCGGAACTGATCGTCGCCCGATTCAAAACCAGCCTCTTGTTCAGCTCAAACGGCGGTTCGTTATCCGTCGTTCGCCAGAGCGAGAGGGTCGTGCCCGGTTGAGCCGTGAGCGTCCTGGCGGGGTCGCCCAAGTCCACCGGCGGATACGCCCCCAGCGTTCCCTCCGCGAGTTCGATGTCCCCCAGGCCGGTTGCTCCGCAGCGGTACAACCACACCGACCCCGGCCCGGTCTTGGTCAGCTTGCGCCCGTTGCCCGCGACTGTGCCTCCCGGCTTGACGTTCCAGCGCCCGACGGAACTGATCGTGGCATCCCGCAGCAGCATGATCGATCCGACCAGGTTGTTCACCCCGCCGTCGGTCGAAGAGTTGATGATGGCTCCCTGGTCCGCGTAACCCGCGCCGGCGATGACCAGGGTTCGCAGCCCGGGATCCGTCTTGTTGAGGTCGAGCGACCCGTTGTTGGTCACATACACATATCCCGCCGCCGCGCCGAGCGCGCCGGCGACACCGTAGCGCAACACCCCGTTGTCCACCACCACCGGGCCCGTGAATGAGTTCGCGTTGGCGATGGTCAGCGTGTTGGTCCCTTCCTTTCGCAAACCGGCGGCGCCCTCGATCCGGCCCGCGCCGGAAACCAGGTAGTCATTGGTGCCGCCCACGGTGACCGAGCCTGGCTGGACCGCGCCGATAATCACCGGAGTCCAGGAGACAGCGTGGTTGCCAAAATTCACCGCATCCCCGTTGGTGAAGGGGCTTTTAACGCCGTTCAGAAGCCAGTTCGAGGAACCGCCCACCTGCCAGTGGGCGCCGGGTTGATCGCCGACCCAATCCAGGCTGGCCGCGCCCGCAACCGCCGGGATCCACGAGAGTGCGACGAGGGCGGCGCGAAGTCCGCGCTTTCGGGGTCGGCTGATCGGGGCGGCGGGGAAGGGGGATTTCCAGGACGAGCGATTCACCGCTGGATCACCAGTTCCGCCAGGAGCGGCAGATGGTCCTGTTCGCTCAGGCCGATGTGGGGCGCGGAAACCTTGCGGATGACAATGTTCGTGGACGTAAGAATGTTGTCGATATGGACGTCGGTTTTGGCGGTGGCGCAGCGGGCCGCCGCAGTGCAAAACCAGCCTTCGTCGCCGCCGTTGGCCACTTGGATCCCAGCCGCCTTGATCTTGAGGACATTCCGATCCGGGGCGTTGAGGTCGCCGGAGCAAATAAAGTATTTATGCCGCCGCAGCTCCGCGATCAACGCGTCAATCGAAGATTCATGGCAGCATTGCTGCCAGGGGACATGCACGGACATCAGGGTGATGGTGACATCTCCCAGCCGCCAGTCGGCCTGGGTGAGATAATACTCCTTATGCGTGAGCGGAACTTGCCGCGGATTGGACAGTTTGAAATGGGTGGCAATCCCGTTGTAAATGTACCTGTTCTCCTGGCCAAAAACGATATCGCTAAACAACGGGCGCAGCAACTCCTCGGTCGCGTCGAGGGTGCCGTCCTTGTCAAAATGCCGGTTCCATTCCTGAATGAAGAAGAGGTCGAAGGCCTGTTGCTGAATCCAATGACGCCAGCGCAGCATGGCCTCGCGCGGATCAGGCCCCTGGTAACCGCCGAGTTTGCCTTGGTTGAAATGTCCGACGTTGTAGGTGCCCACCCGGATGACCAGCGGCGGCGCGGCCTCCGCGGCGACGACTGCCGGGCGGGGCAGGGCGAGGCAGCAAGCCGCGGCCAGCAATGACAGAAGGGGCATTTGCATGACCTTCACGGGGGTTATTTCCGGCCGTCGGGCCAGCCGCCGGTCTCGGGAAAATCGGGGCAATACCAGACCTCGTTTGGCCCTTTGGCCTTGATCAGCCGGTCCAGAGCCTCGAAGGTCAGAAAATCGGTCGAACCGCCAAACCGGAGCACCACACTGCCTTTGAGGTGGCGGCGGCTGGGATAGACGCCGATCGCCGCGGCGTCATTATACACCCCGGTCTGGCTCTCGTCCGGTTCGTAAAGCAGGATATTCTCGGGCCGGAACGAGGGATTGGACATCTTATGGTTCCGATTCTGCGCGTACATGCTGCAAACCGAGCCGTTCATGATATAGGTGGAAAGGCCGTTCTGATTTTTGCCCGGGGAATTCAGAACCTCGTTGTAGTACTTGGTGCCCACGTTGGTGGACTGCAGCGGACAGCGATAGACCCCCATGGATTTCGTGTAGGGGAACAGCAACCCCGTTTCATAGGCCAGCCGGTGGTTCGCCTGGTAGGGATTCTGGGTCAGTTGCGGCGGCACCCCGGCCGCCGTCGGGGTATAAAGCCAGCCGGGCAGATAGGTCACTCCCTGGAACGGCGCCCCCCAGTTTGCCCAGGGCACCCCGTCATTGTAATCCCCTCCATACATGTGAAAGGCCAGGCCGATCTGCCGCAGGTTGTTCAGGCAGGTAGCCCGCCGGGCGCTCATCTTGGCGTTGTTCAACGCCGGCAGCAGCATCGCCGCAAGGATGGCGATGATGGCAATCACCACCAGCAGTTCGATCAAGGTAAATCCGGCCGCGCGGCGAGCTAAGGGCGGTTCGCCCCCGCCGTTTCCGGAATGGCGGTCCGCTGGAGTTCGATTTTCCATTTTCACTCAGTTACAACTTTTCACTTGGGGCCGGGTCGAGTCACGGCCCCGCTTGATTGTCTCCTCCGGCCCGGGGGCGCTGACCAGCGCCCCCGAAGCCGGCGAAACCAGTTACGGCAGGCGCAGCCGGTAAAAGACCGAGCCGTTGGCGGGGTCGATTCCCATGATCGCCTGGGTGGCGCTTTCTGACCCGGGAACCCGCGTCCAATGGCGGGGATCGGGGTCCAAGCCCGCGCCGGGCGCATTCGTCTGGGCTTCGAGGATCCATCCCAGATGGCTCTGCGGCCACGATAGGGTGACCTGCTGCGGCGTCACCTGCGCGGTGATGTTTGTCGGCGTGGGATCCACGCCCCCGCCGATCACGCGCAGCTTGCCGTCCGCCGCCAGGGTGCTGCCATCCCACTCGAGCCCGGGGCCGGGAGTCGCGGGAGTGATGGCGGCAAAGGCGCCGGCGCGGCTGCCGCCCTCGAACAGCGAGATGGCATCCCCCGCCGCCAGCGGGTTGCCGAGGAGGACCACGGCCAGAGTGCCGCCGAGTTGGGCGGACGAAAAGCCGGTCACCTTGCTGTTGGCAATCGCCGAGGTCTTGTTGACCACGACGCGGTTGGTCCCGCCCGCCTGGATCGTGAGGTTCCCGGTGATCTGGAGCGCCCAGGTGGCCGTATCATTCAAGCCGGGCTGCAGAGTCGCGCCCGAACCGATCACCACGTTTCCGGAGACCACGCCGTTGTTGCCGCCCAGCACCTGTCCGGCGCCGAGGCTCAGAGCGGGGAGTTGCGATACATCCAGCGTGCTGGTGGTGCCCACCTGGATCAGTTTGCTGGCCAGCGAGGAAGCCGCTCCGAGCACCACCGTCCCGCTGTTGTTATTGATGATCGTCGGGCCGGTGTAGGCGGCGGGCCGGTGGAGGAACAGGGTGCGCGCCCCCGACTTGATGAGTCCGCCGCCGCCGCTGATGCTGTTCGACAAATGCAGGTCCGCCGAGCCCAGGCTGAACGTGTTGGTCAGGTTCAGGGTGATCGGACCGCTGAAGGTGTTGCTGCCCGTGCCGGTGAAACCCGAGCTCACCGTGGCCCGGTTCAGGACGAGCTTTTTGTCCGCGAACGGAACCTGCCAAATGCTCAGCGTGGTGCCGGGCTGCAGGGTCAGGGTTTTCGAGGGATCCCCGAAGCTCGTGGCGGGCACGGTTCCCGCGTGGATGCCCAGCGTTCCCCCGACCACTTCGATATCGCCTAAATTGGGGTCGCCGCAGTTGTAGAACCAGAACTGCCCCGTTCCCACCTTGGTCATTTTATGGCCGTTGCCGCGCACCGTGCCGTTGACCTTGGTATTCCAGCGGCCCATCGATCCCAGGGTGGCATCCGCCAGGAACTCGAGGTTGCCAACGATGTTCACCAACGAGGTGTCGGTCGAGGAGTGGCTGATGGCGCCCTGCCCCTGGTAACCTTCGCCGGCGATGGCCAGGGTCTTGAGCCCGGCGTCGATATGGTTGAGATCGAGAGTGCCGCCATTGGTTGCGTAGAGCGTCGAGACGGGCGCTCCCAGCGCCTTCAGATTGTTGTAGCGCAGCACGCCATTCGTCACCACGAGAGTGCCGCCATAGGCCAGATTGTCCCCGGTCAAGGTCACGATATTGGTTCCGCTCTTGATGATCCGGCCCTGCCCGCCATCGGTGCTGCTGATGGCCGCGCTGATCGTGGCGTTCACCGGCGAGTCCAGCACCAGCGTCCCCGAATCATTCACGATGGAGCTGAGCGCCGGCAGGTTGGTGGTGGCCAGCGTGATCGTCCCCGCGCCTTCCTGCGTCAGGGCGCCGGTCAGCGCTCCGGGACCAGTGAAGACGTAATTGCCGCTGGCGTGCTGGAAAGTCAGGATCGCGCCGAGATCCTCCGCGACCGTGACATTTTTGGTCACCGCCGTGTCGTCGAAGAGCGCCGGGCTGCCGTTGTAAAACACGCTGGGCTGAGCATTGCCCCGGTTGATCCAGTTCACCACGCTCCGGTTCCAGGTGTTTGGCTCGGCGCTGTCACCGCCCCGCCATAACAGGTTCACCGGTTCGCCGGTGGCCATGACTTGCAAATAGGGCCAGGTGGCGGCCGGATCGAGGAAGGTAAACGTGTAATTTGGATTCGCGCTGGCCGCCTGCAGGTTGGCCACGGCGCCGTTGAAAGCCCCGGCCAGCCGCGCCACGGTGTAGGGGGTGAAATTATCCAGCGCTCCCAGCGGTTCGATCACAAAAGTGTTCACTCCCGAGGTCGTCAGATCTCCGAGCACGTCGATCAATCCGCTCACGCTGCCGCTCAGGTCGTTCGGATCGGACCCCAGCACCATCTTCACCGTCGCTCCTCCAAGCGACAAATTGTTCACCGTGACCACGCCCGGGCGGCCCTTGCCGATGTCGAGGAGTGAGCCAGACTGAAAACTCACGTTGCCCGCCACCTTCGCGTTGTTTACCCCGATCACCGTTTGGCCGTTCCCCACCACCAAACCGGAGGCTTTCGCGTTCACGTCCAGCGTGCTGCCGCCGCGGAACTCGATCAGATCTCCGCTGCCCAGCGTGGCGTTAGGGCCGAGAATGACCTTGCCGCCCTGAATGATCGTCGGGCCGGCGTAGGAGTTGGCCGCGAGCAGATAGAGATTGCGGGCTCCGGTCTTGATGAACCCGCCGCTGCCGCTGAGGCTGTTCGAGAGAAACAAATCTCCCGACGAAACGCTAAACGTGTTGGTCAGGGTCATCGCGACCGGCCCGATCCAGACATTGCTGCCCTCGTTGGCCGGCGTGAACCCCGAGGTGACCGTCGCGCCGTTTAGCACCAGTTTCTTGTCGAGATCGAACGGCGCCGCATTGTCCGTGGTCCGCCACAGGGCCAGCGTCGCGCCCGGTTGCACGGTCAGGGTCTTCGCGGGATCCCCCAGATCCACCGGCGGATAGGCCCCAAAGGTTCCCTCCACCACCTCGATGTCTCCCAAACCCGACGCCCCGCTCTTATACAACCACACCGAGCCCAGCCCGATCTTGGTCAGCTTGTGGCCGTTGCCCGCCACGGTCCCCGCCGTCTTCACATTCCAGCGCCCCACCGAACTCACGGTGGCGTCGCCCAGCAGCTCGATCGCCCCCACCAGATTGTTCACCCCCGAGTCGGTCGAGGTGTTGATAATCGCTCCCTGGCCTTCGTAGCCCGCCCCGGCGATGGCGATCGTCCGCAGCCCGGTGTCCGTCTTGCTGATATCGACCGATCCGTGGTTGGTCGCGTACACATAGCCCGCCCCGGCGCCCAAAGCCCCGGCAATGCCGTATTGCAGCACGCCGTCATTGACCACGACGGGGCCGGTGAAGGTGTTTGCGTTGCCGATCACCAGGGTGCCCGTCCCCTCCTTCGTCAGCCCGGTCGCGCCATCAATGCTGCCCGAACCCGTAAACTGGTAGTTGTTGGTTCCCTCCACCGTGATGGCGGACGGCTGCACCAACGTGGCGATGACCGGCGAAAACGTCACGCCCAGATCACCGAACCTCACCGCGTCGCCGTTGGCAAACGCGCTCGGCACTCCGCCCTGGAGCCAGTTCAAGGAGTCGCCCACGTCCCATTTGCCGCCCGGCTGCCCGCCTGCCCAATCCAATCCGGCTGCTCCGGCAATGGCCGGCAGCAGCGCCACCGCCGCGATCGTCGCTGCCAGGCCCGGCTGGCGCCGACAGGCGCCCGGTTTCCGCCGAGAATTGCGCTGGGTGAGTTTAGGGAAGCCATTCAAGAAGATTTCATTCATAGCATTGTCTCGGTCCATTTTCGTCACAACCCGGACGTGGCGGTCCGTATGGCCGCAGTCCGGTCACACATTCACATCACATCAAAAGTACCGGGGTCGATTGGCAATGTCAAACAGTTTGATTGATTTTGGGTTGGTGATTTTTTAGGTGTTTAATCATCACGCCACCGCGGATCGTCCGGCCGCCCGCGCTCGTCTGGATATCCTTCAAAGGGTCTTCTCCTGATTTTCCCCTGCTCCGGTGCGCCTGGAAATGAACTTTACTTCCGTCGCGGCATCGGGTTTCTGTCGGGTAATGCGGGCTTGGTCTCAAAGACGATCCGGATCGGAGGCCTTCGGCGCCCGGGTTAGGACCCGCTGTGGCTGGCGGCGGTGGCTGCCCCCGGCGGTTTGGTGGGGCGGAGCATGTGTGGCGCTGGCGGGGGTGGCCGGTTCCTTTGATGAAGATGGAGATTTCGCCAAAAGAACTACGAACCTTAAACACGGCCTGGGCTCTTGGATTTGGACCACCAATGTTTATCCCCGCCAGACTTGCCGGTTTTGGAGAACGTTCGAGGTTCCGGGCGGCTCGCCAGTAGTGCGGGCGTTGTTGCGGGTGACGGCGGATAACGGCTACCTGTTGTTTCTGGACGGGCGGGAGATCGGCAAGGGAAGCAATTGGAAGACGGTGGCAGAATACGACCTGGTGTGGCGTTTGGAGCCAGGCCGGCATATTCTGGCCGTGGAGGCTTTCAACGACGCGGATACCGGAGGACCCAACATCGCCGGGGTGATATTGGGGCTGCGCATCGCCTTTGCCGACGGGCGCGTGCTGGAGTTGGGGACGGACTCGAGCTGGCGGGTGCCCCCCGAGACCGAGCGCGACTGGCACAAGCGGCGGCAGGCCGCACCTCATTGGCCCGCGGCCACAGTGCTGGCTCCATGGGGCGGCAAAAAGGAGTGGCGGGTGCCTCTGCTAATCGCGCACGAGCCGCCGGTAAGGCCGGCGGCCGTTCATTTCTGGCAGCAGGGATGGTTTCAGGTGACGATGCTCTCGGTTTGTGGAGTTGCGGTGGCGGTCTGTCTGCGTCTGATGGCGCAGATGACCCTGCAGACCCGCGCCGAACGACTGCTGCAATTGGAACGGGCCCGCATCGCCCGGGACATCCATGACGAATTGGGAGCCGGGCTGACCCGACTGGTGCTGCTGGGGGAGGTCACTCAAAGCGAGCAGCCGCCAGATTCGCCGGTGCGGGCCCAATTGAGCCAGCTTTGTGAGCGAACGCGTGAGTTGTCTCAGGTAATGGACGAGGTGGTCTGGGCCGTCAACTCCCGGCGGGATACCTTGCAGGACTTTGCGACCTACGTTTGCAAGTACGCGGGAACCTTTCTGGCGCCCACGCCGATTCGCTGCCGGCTGGATGTGGAGACGGAATTGCCGTCGGTCGGTTTTGATCTGCCGATGCGCCGTTATCTTTTCCTGGCGGTGAAAGAGGCGCTCCACAACGCGGCCAAGCACTCGCGCGCCGGTGAGTTGTTCGTGCGGATTCACCGCTGGGGGGAGGGAATCAAGGTGGTGATCGAGGATGACGGGGCTGGCTTCGACGACGCGTTAGTTGATCCAACGCGAAACGGGTTGGGCAACATGACTCAGCGTTTGGCCGAAGTGGGAGGGCGTTGCCATGTGTACAGCGCGCCGGGCCAGGGCTGCCGCGTGGAATTCGAATTGCCAGCCTTGCGGACGCGCCGCGAGCCCAACGGGCTGCGCTGGTGGGTGGGACGGCTCTTCAGTCGGGCCCCCCGCCCGACGGCTGCCAGACGCGCCGCCCGGCGAGGGGGCGCGGATGGAACGACGAGGATCGCACCCCGGAATGTCAGAGACGAAATATGCCGCCGAAAACCCTAACGTGATGAAAGCCCCCATCTCCAGTCCGGCCGAAAAAATCAGGACCAATCCCCCCGCGCGGGTGGCGCTGGTCGAAGATCATCCCGAGATCCGGCAAAATTGGAAACGGCTGATCGACTCCTTCCCGGATTTTACCTGCGTCCTGACCTGCGGCTCCGCTGAGGAGGCGTTGCGGGTGATCCCGCCGGCGCGGCCGGAAGTGGTGTTAATGGATGTTTTTCTCCCGCGGATGTCGGGCATCGAATGCACCGCCCGGCTCAAAGCGTCGCTGCCCGAGTGCAAAATCATTATCCTGACCGGCGTCAACGAGGACGAGGAACTGGTGTTTCTGGCGCTGGAGGCGGGGGCGGACGGCTACCTGCTGAAACGGACACGTCCGGCCGAGCTGCGGGCGGCGCTGCTCGATGTGTTGAGCGGCGGAGCGCCGATGAGCAGCGAGATTGCTCGCCGGGTGATCGAATCCTTTCGGCGCAAGGCCCGGATCCGCGACGACGCGCTGAATCTCACTCCCCGTGAGGAGGAGGTGTTGGTGCTGCTCACCAAAGGTTATGCCAACAAGGAAATCGCCGCGCGACTCGAGCTGAGCACGGAAACCGTCCGCTTTCATTTGAAGCGCATTTACGAAAAAATGCATGTGCGTTCGCGCACGGAGGCGGTAGCCCGGTACATGACGGCCAATCCGCGCCCGAGCGAGGTGGGGGACGTCCGGTAATCGGACTACCCGTTTGAGTAGGGGGCTGCTGCCGGAATGGGGGATAGTTCTTTCCCGATCCGCGACGCAAAATAGCAGGCGCCTTGACGGCAGCGAGTGACAAAAGGCAGTTCTCTCGAGCCGGGCGGGCAAATGAACTGGTGATGGCGACGACGCAACCAAAGCGCATGTTTCGAGGCAACGCAAGGGCCGCGTCGCATCTCGGTTCCAACTTCCAATCCTGTGCAAACCCCATGAAAATCAACTTCCTATCCCTGACACTCGTGGCTGCGGTCTGGTTTGGCCAGACCGAGGCCCAGGCTTATCTGCTAGGCCCTTACACGCCTGACGCCTACACTCTGCATTTGTGGCACCTTGATGAGAGCGCCGCGCCGGCGCAGGACGCCGGCGGCAATCCGATCGCGCTCACCAGTTTGGCGGGTGGCGCCACTCTCGGCAACGCCTCCTATGCCGGCTTTGGCACCGCTTTGAGCACCTTCGACGGCGGCCAGGACGGGACCGCCGCGGCGGGCCGGGACGCTGTGCTCTCCGCCAAGCAACTGGCAAACAGCACCAGCGACGATGTGGCGATTACCCTGGCCGGCCCTTCGGGCGCGTTCACCATGGAAGCCATCGTCCGGGTAGATTTCGATCCCGTGGCGAATCTGGGAACGGTGGCCAACGGCGGCAATGGCCGCAATGACGGCCTCCAGATTATCTCGGGCGAAAACGACGGCACGACCGGCCGCATTTTCCAGTGGCGCCTGGATCCGGTCGGGGTGTCCGGGTTCGGCAACACGGTTCGGATGCGCTTCATCAACCTCAACAATGCCGTGGCCGTGCAGGAAATGTTCGTGGATGTCCCCTCCGACGGCCCCAACGCCATTGTCTCCAACCAATGGTACCATGTCGCGGTGACCTACGACGGCAATGAAAACACCCCCGACAACATCAAGTTTTATTGGAGCCGGCTGGACCAAAATCCCAGTCCCGTGGAAGCCAACCTGATTGGCTCCTCGAGCATGCAATACGATCTGCCCGGCGGCTCGTGTGACTTCTGCATCGGCAACGAGGGCCGCGCCTCCGGCGGCGCTTCCGGCAACTTTATCGGTTTGGTGGACGAGGTGCGCATCAGCAGCATCGCCCGTCCGGCCAACGCCATGCAGTTCATTGATCCCCATCCGGCGGTGGTCATCCAGCCGGTTGGCGACACTCTGGCGGTGGGCCAGGCGATCAATCTGGGAGTGAACGCCGCGGGAGAGCCGCCGCTTTCCTACCAGTGGCGGCTAGACGGCGCGCCCATCGCCGGCGCCACGCGAGACGCCTACGCGGTGGCCGCCGCGGGCCTGAACAACGGCGGAGACTACGACGTGGTGGTCACGAACCTGCACGGCTCGGTTACCAGCCTGGTGGCGGCGGTGACGGTGCATACGCCGATGGCTCTGACCTGGGTGGGCTATATGGAATGGGACACCAACAACATGAATTGGGATTCCAATGGCGATTGGAACGCCGATGCCGCTTATCGCGAGGGCGACCATGTGCTGTTCGACGGTCACGGGGACAGCCAGGTCAACCTGCCAGAACCTGTTCACCCCAGTTCCGTAACGGTCAATTCGGCCACGGATTACACTTTCACCTCCGCCAACGGCGCTGGCATCACCCGGAACACGGGCCTGCTCAAGAGCGGCGCGGGGACTTTGGTGATGGACCTGCTCAATACTTACACCGGCCCGACGGTGATCCAGGGCGGAGTGATGCAATGCGGCACTGGAGGCGCGAGCGGGTCGCTGGGCAGCGGCCCCGTGACCAATAACGGCGCCTTGATTCTGAACCGCAATGTCCGCACCGAAATCCCTTTCATCACCGGATCGGGCGCGCTCACGAACCTGGCCGGGACGGCGCGTTTCGAGGGCACAAATACACTCACCGGATCGTTCGAGATCGCCAGCGGCAGCGTGACCGTGAGGGGCGCGGCCGCCCAGGGCCAACACAGCCGCATTATTCTGAAGGCCACGGGATCCCCTTATACAACGCTGAATGTTGCGGATGTCCGTTATGAGCCGGGCACGACTTTTTCCCTCCTGGGGACCTCGGGCGCCGCGGATGCGCGCTGTGTCGTGGCCGCCAACAGCGGCTACAATGAGATTAACGGATCGATCATCGTCGGCGGCGACGGCAACATCAATCTGAACGGGCCCGCTGGCGGCGAACTGCATTGCAATGGGCCGATCCGCGCGGATTCGGCAACTGGTTATTATGGCAAGCTGATTCTGCGGGGCGCCGGCGCGAACGTGGTGAACGCGCCGATTCAAATCGGCGGACATGTCAGCGTGACCGACAATGTGACCTGGACATTCAACGCCACGGGCAATTCCTGGACGAATACCGACGTGGCAGGCGGCGTGATGCGGATGGGGGCCGAGGGCGTTCTGCCGTCCAATATTTCACTCAACCTCAATGGCGGCCGGTTGGACCTCAATGGCTTCAACCAGCAAGTGGCGGTGTTGGGCGGTTCCTCAGCCAGCAGCGTGATCGCCAACGACAGCTTTGGCGCCGATGCCGTCCTGACCTTGAACACCACAGCCGATTGCACCCTGCCCGGCACGCTCCGGGATGGCGCGCGCCGGCTGGGCCTGACCCTCAAGGGCGGCGGCTCGCTCACGCTGAACAACAACAACACTTATGCGGGGGACACCACGATCCTGGCCGGACGACTGGTTTTGACCGGCATTGGCGCGATCGGGAATTCCAGCCGCATTCTGGTGGCCGCGGGGGCGGTGTTGGCGGTCACCAATCGTGGGGACGCCACGCTCACGCTCGGCGCGGCGCAGACGCTGCAAGGCAACGGTCTGGTGGCCGGCAACTTGAGTGTGGCCGGCACAGTCTCGCCGGGCGGCTCGGTCGGCAGTTTGACAGTGAACGGCAATGTGGCGTTCGGCGCTGGCGGTCGCGTGGTAATGGAGGTCGATAATGCAGCGGGGTTAAACGACCGGCTCAACGCCACCGGAACCATTACTTACGGCGGAATGCTGGTCGTCACGAACATCAGCGCCACGCCCTACGCCAACAATCAAGTGATCAAGCTTTTTGACGGAGCTTACACGGGTGCATTCGCCGGCATCGTCTTCCCGGGCGTCACGGTTTACGACGACTCGAAACTGACGGTGGATGGCACGATTCGCGTCGTGACGTCCGAAGCGCTCGAGCCCCCCAGCATGAGCGTGAGCCTGGCTGGCGGCACACTCGAATTGGCCTGGCCGACGGAGCACTCCTCGTGGCGGCTGACGGCCCAGACCAACGCGCCAGGCATGGGCTTGAGCGCCGAATGGTTCGACGTGCCCGGGGCGGCTGGCACCAACCGGGTGTTCCTGCCGGTCGATCCGGCGGCCGGGAGTGTGTTTTACCGGCTGATTCAACCCTGAACATTCCCAACCCCCGGGGCGGGATTTCCCGCCTCGGGGCCGGCGGGTTAAGCTTAAGAGTCAATGGGGCGCCAGGGCAGAGTCTTGAGACAGATGTAAAATGCGGAAGAAACTCACATTCCAATCCGAGCTGCGGCGGAACGGGTTCACCCTCATCGAGTTGTTGGTGGTGATCGCCATCATTGCGATCCTGGCGGCGATGCTGTTGCCCGCGCTCACCCGGGCCAAGGAGAGAGCCCGGCGCACGCAGTGTCTGAGCAACCTGCGGCAGGTGGCCATCGCCAGCACCATCTATGCCGCCGACAGCCAGGACCGGCTCATCACCGCCGCGAACGCCGACGGAATGGCCAATCCCATTGGCTTTGACGTCGGCCTGGCGGGCGGCAGCCAGTACGCCGCCTGGGAGAGCGTGGGATTGAAAGTGGGCGGGGCGGTTAAAGATAATCATGTCTGGTCTTGCCCCAACCGCCGGGGTCTTCCAGACTTTGCTCCCACCTCCGGCCAATGGACACTGGGTTACCAATACTACGGTGGCATCAAAACCTGGTATAACGACTTGCGGCCCGGCGGCGTTTCCTCGGCGAGTCCGGTCAAACTGGGCACCGCGAGCCCGTGGATGATGCTGGCGGCGGATTTCGTCCTGTGGTGGTCGCAAGGCGGCGGCGGCGGTTGGGCCTCCAGCCCGGGGGCGGACGCTCCGCCCAGCGGATTTTCCAATCTGCAGGCACACCGGCGTCCGGGCGGGGTGCTGCCCGAGGGCGGGAACGAGGTGTTTGTGGACGGCTCGGCGCGTTGGGTCAAGGCGGCCGAGATGCGTTTCGTGCATAGTTGGTGGCCCAGTGACCGGCACTGTTTCATGTGGCAGCAGAACTTGGGCGAGCTGGAACTGTTCCGCAACAACCTGCAAAAAATCAAGTGACGGAGGCCGTGTCGTTCCTCCGTCGCGTTGCCTTCCTGGCCGGCCTCACGGCGAGCTGGCTCCTGTCGGCTCGGATCGCGGGCGCGAATTCCGCGCAAACCTATCTGGAGGCGCTAGTGGACTTTCAACGCTATGGCGACACGATCTGGCGCGAGGCCGCCCACGCGAACGCGCCCGCGGCGGCCGGCTATTTTGGGGATGGGAAGAGCGCGGGCAACGGCGGCATCCGCGGCTCGTGCGGCGTGGCGGTGGCCTACGCCGCGTTGGTCCGCGCTTTTCCGTCCGATCCCGCCCGGCCCGCGCGCCTGGCCAAGGTCCGGCAGGCGCTCCTGTATGCGGCCAACACCCATGTCAGCGGCGCCGGCCGGTGCGTGGACCAATTGCAGTGGGGGCACGACTGGCAGACGGCCATGTGGGCTGGGTCGATGGGGCTGGCCTGTCTGCTGGTGGAGGCCGATCTGCCGCCGGACACAGTGGAAGCGGTGCGGCGCGCGCTGGCCGACGAGGCGGCTTACCGGGCCGGCATCCCTCCCGCGTCCGGGTTCGCCGGCGACACCAAAGCGGAGGAAAACGGCTGGGACGGCAACGTGCTGGCCCTGGCGGCGGCCTGGCTGGCCGCGGATCCCCGCGTCCCGCTCTGGCGGGAGGCCGCCAAAAGTTATCTGGCCAACACCTACACGGTCGCCGACACCAGCGGCGATCCGCTGGCGGGCTGGATCAGCACGGTCACACTCTATCCCGACTTCTCTCTCGAGAACCACGGCTTTTACCATCCCTCTTATCAAATGGTGGCGGGCATGTCGCTGGGGGATTCCTGGTTGATGGCGCGGCTGGCGTCGCCGGCGATGGCGGCCGAACTCCAGCCTTTTGCCGAGCACAACGTGCTCAACGTCTGGTCCAACCTCAACCAGATGATGCTCGATTCGGGTGAACTCGCTCATCCCGCCGGGCTGGACTGGGAATTGCACAGCTTCGAGCACAATTCCTACCTGGCCTGGATCGCCAGCCACTTCAATGATCCGCTGGCCCGCTGGGCCGACGACCGGATCGCGCGGCTGACCCGCTACCGCCAACAGGTCAACGGGGACGGGCGCTTCGTCGGCCCGAGCGGCGGCGGTTTCTATCGCGAGGCGGTCGAGGCGCGGCGCACGGCCATCGCCTGGCTGCATTGGCAACACGCCGATTTCCCCGCCGGGGCCGCCGCCGCGCCGGGGATCTCCTTCACGCACCTGAAGGCGGTGCGGGTGATCGCGGGGCGCGGGCCTTTTGGGTTCGTGTCCCTCAGCTATGGCTCGCGGATCATGGCGCTGGTGGAGCCGCCGGCGCAGTCAGTGCCCGCCCACGCGTTTCTGACCACGCCGCGCTTGCCGGGTATCCTCGGCTTGGGAGCGCTGGGCAACCCCACCGGCGCGCGCCTGGTCAGCTTAAGCGGCAACGAGGGCGGGTTTCAAGCCGAGCTGGAGCTGACGAATGGCGTTAAGGGCTTGACCCGGACCTATGTTCATTGCGCCGGGCCGGGCGTGGCGATTGTGGAGGTGCCTTGGCCGGCGGAGGGGGTGAGCGGATTGCCATCCTCGAGCTTTACTGCCGGGGTGGAGAACGATCCGCTCACTGGGCCCGGTCGGTTGCTCGAGTGGGCGGGTGGCTCGACCGTGGTGACGAACCGCTCCGGGGTAACTCACGACCTCGCCAGTGGCTGGGTGTGCATCGCGGAGCGCCATGGTTTGGCCGCCGGGCCGGCCGGCTTTTTCCGCTACCAGGCGGCCGCCAGTTACAACCGCTCAGGAGCCGCCGAGGACAGCTTGAGCTTCGTCGCCGCCGAGCCTTTGAACGCTCGGTACGCGGTTTGGTTTCCGGGGTGCGACGCGGCGCAGACGCGCGCGAATGCGGGCCGCATCACCTGGACCGCCACTGCCACCCACGTCATTTTACAGTTTCCGGGTCCGGGAGGCGGCCTGGCTCAAATCACGGCGCCGCTGCCGCCCGCCGGGCCGGCGTATCCGCCCTACCAGTTGCCCGTCAGCTCTGTGACTGCGTCGTCCTGGCAGGCTGCCTACCCGCCCACCAATGGGGTGGACCGGTTGCCGGGAACTTTCTGGGTTTCAGGCCGGGGGCCGACCAACCATGCGGAGTGGCTGGCGGTCGCCTTTCCGCGGCTGGCGGCGGTTTCGAGTTTTCAGATCCAGCCGCGTACGGAGAACGGCGGCTACGGTCCCGCCGGCGTCCAGTTGTTGCTCAACGTGTCCGGGGCCATTCCTTCCAGCGGCCGGCCCGCCAACGGCGAGCAGGTGTTTGAAGGCATCCTGGCGCCGGACGCGATGCTGAACGCGCGCCTCGCCACGCCGATTCCCGCCACCAACGCCGTGCTGGTGGTGACCGGCGCCTACGACCGGGGCAATACGAACTCGCCGCGCAACGTCCAAGTGGTGGAGCTGAGCTTTTTCGAACGTGCCCAACCCGGCAGCTATGGCGACTGGTTGCTGCATTGGTTCTCGGATGGGCAACTGGCCAACCCGGTCATCACCGGGCCGGACAGCGATCCGGATGCCGACGGGGCGCCCAACCTGGCCGAGTTCGCCGTCGGCGGTAATCCGACGATGCCGGACGCCGAATTGGCCGCGCTGCGGCCATGGACGCCCGCGGCGGGCGGATTCGGCTTCAGCTTTCGCGAGCGCAAAATCCCCGGCGGGGCGCAACGCCGGTTTGAGCGCTCGGACGACTTGTCCATCTGGGTGGAGACGACGCCGACCCAAATCACCAACTTGATGGAATTCCCGGATGCCTGGTTGCGCGCGGCGGTTTTTCCCGCGGAAAAATCCCAGGCCTTTTACCGGGTGAAATTCATAGCGCCGCCTGATCTTTGAGCCATCCGAAGCCAGCCTTATGAGAAGCATTTCGAACCTTCGTCCAAACAGTCGGTTGTCGAGTCTGCCCCGGAGCTCTCCGGTTCATCCCGCCGGGATGAAGCGCCCGCCCCAATTTCGCGCCGGGCGATGGGTCTGGCCATGGCTGGCGGCCTTGAGCCTGGCGGCGGCGGCGGGGCGGGCGGATGTTTTGGAATCCGGCTTCGCCGCCCCGCCGCCCGAGGCGCGTTTGCGGGCCTATTGGTGGTGGCTGAACGGCAATGTGACCAAGGCCTCCATCACCCGGGATTTGGAGGAGATGGCGGCCAAAGGCTTTGGCGGGGCGTTGCTCTGCGACGCCGGCGGCGCCGAGCAGGATGGCAACGACCGGGTGCCGCACGGGCCGACGTTCTTCTCCCCCGAGTGGCGCGAGCTCTACCGGCACGCGCTGCGCGAGGCTGACCGGCTGGGACTGGCGATGAGCCTCAACATCATGAGCGGCTGGAATCTGGGCGGCCCGTCGGTCACCGCCGATGACGCGGCCAAGAAGCTGGTGTGGTCGGCCACGCGCGTGACCGAGCCAGGCCGCCTGCAGCGGCCGCTGGAGATGCCCCGGAGCCGGGACGGATATTACCGGGATCTGTTCGTGGTGGCCTACCCGCTCCAGCAGACGGCGGCGACCAGCGCGCCGATCAAGAACTGGGAACAAAAGGCGATGTACCGAGCCCTGCACTTTTCCGCGCCGGACACTTCGCCGCTCTTCGAGATGGCGCCGGCGCGCGCGGGCGAGGAGGCGGCCCGCGCGGAGGAGGTGGTGGATTTGAGCGCCCGCCTGGGCCGCGACGGAGTGCTGGACTGGCAGCCCCCCGGAGGCGAATGGGAAGTGCTGCGGTTTGGCTGCACCATCGGGGATCACTCGCGGGTTTCGACCAGCAGCGAGGGGTGGCGGGGTTACGCGCTGGACGTGCTGGACGCCGGCGCTTTCGAGCGCTATTGGCAGGCGGTGGTGGAGCCGCTCATCGCCGACGCCGGGCCGCTCGCCGGCAAATGCCTCGAGTATCTCCACACTGATAGTTGGGAAGTCGAAGCCATCAATTGGACTCCGACCTTGCGCGAGGAATTCCGCCGCCGGCGCGGCTACGATCCGCTGCCATTTCTGCCCGTGATGGCGGGGCGGATCGTGGACCACCGGCAAAAGAGCAACCGGTTTCTTTATGACTGGCGCAAAACCCTGGGCGACCTGGCGGTGGACAACCATTACCGGCCGTTTCGCGACCATGCGCGACGCCACGGGCTGAAGCTTCATGCCGAGTCCGGCGGGCCGCACGCGGTGCCGATCGACGCGCAGCGCTGCCTGGGCTGGGACGACGCGCCGATGAGCGAATTCTGGGCCTGGTCATGGCGGCACCGGGTGGGGGAGGAGAACCGGTTTTTTGTGAAGCAACCCGCCTCGGCGGCGCACACCTACGGCCACCGCTTAGTGTTGGCTGAAGGCTTCACCACCATCGGGCCGCACTGGCAGGAAACGATCTGGGATAACCTGAAGCCCTCCTTCGACTACGCGCTGTGCGAAGGGTTGAACTTGCTGGTCTGGCACGCCTTTGTCTGCTCGCCCAAGGAGATGGGGATGCCTGGCCAGCAGTATTTCGCCGGCACCCACTTCAACCCCAACACCACCTGGTGGGAGAAATCCAGTCCGTTCCTGACCTATATCAACCGTTGCCAGTTCCTCCTGCAACAAGGGCTTTTCGCTGCCGATGTGTGCTATTACTACGGTGACCATGTGCCGAACTTCGCCCAGCTCAAACGCTCCGATCCGGCGCGCATCCTGCCCGGATACGACTACGACGTGATCACCGAGGAGGCCATTCTGACCCGCGCCTCGGTCCGGGACGGACGGATCACGCTGCCGGACGGGATGAGCTACCGGGTGCTGGTGCTGCCGCCGCGGCGGATCATCTCGCTGCCGGTCCTGCGCAAGCTCAAAGATTTGGCGGCCGAAGGCGCGACGATCATCGGCCTCCGGCCCGCCGAGGCCGGCGGCCTGGACGGGTATCCCCAATGCGACGCCGAGGTGAAGGATTTGGCGGAGCAACTGTGGGCCGGCGGAGACGCGGAGGCCGGCACAAACACTTTTGGCAAAGGGCGGGTGATCTGGGGCCGGACCGCCCGCGAAGTGTTGCTGGCGGATGGCGTCGCGCCGGACTTCGAGTTCACCGGACAACCGGGAGCGTCGCTGGATTTCATCCACCGCGTCGCCGGCGAGGCAGACATCTACTTTGTGGCGAACCGCTCCAATCGCTGGGAAGAGGCGCGCTGCACCTTCCGGGTGGCGGACAAAGCACCCGAGATTTGGGACGCCGTTACGGGCGAGCGACGGTTTGCCGCCGCGTACGCGCGGAGCGCCGGGCGCATGACCTTGCCGCTGGAATTGGCTCCTTATGGATCCTGTTTCGTGATCTTCCGGGAACCGGCGGCCCGGCATCCGGCAACCGCTCTGAACAACCGCGCTGAACTCAAGCCGCGCCTCGAGCTGGCCGGGCCGTGGATGGTGGATTTCGATCCACAATGGGGCGGACCAACCGCGGCGCGGTTTGAGCGGCTGACCAGTTGGACCGAGCGGCCTGAGCCGGGAATCAAATACTACTCCGGCACGGCGCGTTACCAGACCCGCTTCAATCTGCCGGACGTTTTGGCGCGGTCGGGCGGCAAATTATGGCTGGATCTCGGACGAGTGCGGGAACTGGCGGAGGTGCGGCTCAATGGCCAGGCCCTGGGCATCGTCTGGGCGCCGCCGTTTCGCGTTGAGATCAGCAGCGCGGTCAAGCCGGGGCAGAACGAGCTTGAGGTCGAGGTCGTCAATTTCTGGCCCAATCGCATCATCGGGGACGCTTCGCTGCCGGCGGAGCAACGATTCACCCGCACCAACATCCGCAAACTTACCAAAGACACCCCGCTGATGGAATCCGGCTTGCTGGGGCCGGTGCGCGTGAAGGGACGTTGAAAAGCCCGGTAGCGGAACGTTTTCAAACCCGGCCCACCGCCACCGGAAATCCCCCTGTAGTCGCAGCCTTCAGGCGGCTCTCCCCGATTTCGGAGGAGAGGGGGGGCGGTGTGTGGGGGGCGGTCCGTTCGCTATGGAATTGAACGACCGCCGGAATCCGGAGTCTAATTTACTTGATACGACGCTGTCGCGGCGGGCGGGTATTTTCATTTTTCATGGCTTTTCTCGCGAAGAATGGGGCGATAAACCCATTCCCGGGCAGCGGGATGCCGGTAGCGTAGTGGTTAAAAAGGGACACCGTGAAAATGATTGCCAACCGCTGCTCAACTAATAGAGTCTTTAATCGATTTATGGTCGCTCAGAGCAAGAATCACAAACCAACGCGGAAAAAGACCGCCGCCCCGCCACGCTCGGCCAAACCGGCCCGGTTGGCCGAGGCGGAGGTTCCGCGTCCGCGCGCGATCACCCCCGCGAAATCGATGCCTTCGCTGGACGAGTTTCCTTCGGACGATGAGGAGCCGAAAGCGGCGGATTTGGCCAAAGAGGAAGCGGCTTTGAAATCCGAGGAGGCCGAAGCTGCGCGAGCGGAGCACGAGGAGCCTTCGCGCCGCGAGCGCTCTTCGTACGACGGAGACACCGCCATCAAGCTGTATCTGCGGGAAATTGGGCAGGTGAAACTGCTGACCCCGCAGGAGGAAATCGAGCTGGCGGCTAAGATCAAACGCGGCGACAAACGCGCCCGCGAGCGGATGATCAAGGCGAATCTGCGGTTGGTGGTGAAAATTGCCCGGGATTATGAGGGGATTGGCCTGCCGTTGCTGGATCTGATCAGCGAGGGCAATATCGGATTGATGAAGGCGGTGGAGCGATTCGATCCCGCCAAGGGCGGCAAGCTCTCGACCTACGGCTCGTGGTGGATCAAACAATCGATCAAACGGGCGTTGGCCAATCAGTCCAAGACCATTCGGCTGCCGGTGCATTTGGTGGACAAGATTTCCAAGATGCGCCGGACCTCGATGCGCCTGCAAGAGGAGCTGGGCCGGGAGCCGACCGATGAGGAATTGGGCGAGGAGTTGGGCACCACCGCCTCGCGGGTGGCGCAGATGCGCATGGCCGCCATTCGGCCGGCCTCGCTGGACGCGCCCATCGGGGACGAGGACTCGAACAACTTCGCCGAGGTGGTGCAGGACGAGAGCGCGGACACGCCCTACGAACAGCTCGAGGAGAAGACCGTCACCCGGATGTTGCAGGAGATGGTCAAGACACTTGATCCGCGCGAGGCGACCATCCTGCGCGCGCGTTTCGGCCTGGATGGCGGCCCGCAGAAAACCCTGGAGGAAGTCGGACAGAAATTTGGCGTCACCCGCGAACGCGTGCGCCAAATCCAAAATATCGCGCTCAAAAAACTGCGCAAGATGATCGAAAAGATGGAGACCACCAAGGCCTGATCTGCCGCCTGCCGGGGAAGTGGAACCACCTTCCCGGAGGGCGGGCAATGCCCCTACCCACCACCCATGACAGGAACCATGCCGTCCTGCTCGGAAATCGAGCGGGCCATACGAAATATTCCGGATTTCCCGAAACCCGGCATCCAGTTCAAGGATATCACCCCGGTGCTGGCCTCGGCGGGTCTGTTTTCCGGCACCATTGATTTGCTGACGAATAGCTTCAAGCCGGGCGAGGTGGACGCAGTGGTGGGGATTGACGCCCGGGGGTTCATCTTCGCCGCCGCCGCCGCGTTGCGGCTCGAGGCGGGGTTTGTGCCCGTGCGCAAGAAGGGCAAACTGCCGTATCAAACGGTGGAACAGGAATACGACCTGGAATACGGCACGGCCACGGTGGCGCTGCACACCGACGCGCTGAAGCCCGGCAGCCGGGTGCTGTTGATCGATGATTTGCTGGCCACCGGCGGGACCGCGGCGGCGGCGGCGGCGCTGGTGCGGCGCCTGGGGGCGGAAATTCTCGAGATCTCCTTTTTGATTGAGCTGAGTTTTCTGGGAGGACGCCGGAAGCTGGCCGGCTATCCTGTCAAATCCCTGGTCGTGTATTGAGCCGATGCAATGGCTCCAGCACGTCGATGAGTCCCTGTTCCGGTTGATCAACCACGGGCTGGCGAACCCGGTTTTCGACCGGATCATGCCGCTGCTCAGCGGCAACGCGCTATTCTTTCCCGCCCTGGTTTTGCTGGCTGCCTGGCTGATTTGGCGGGGGCGTTCCCGCGGGTTGCTCTGCTTGTTGATGCTGGTTCTGGCCGCGGGGGTGGCGGACGGGTTGGTGTCCCGGACATTGAAGGAGGCAATTGGACGGCCGCGCCCCTTTTTGACTTTGCCGGACGCGCGCAGCCTGATCGGGCACGGCGGCTCGGGCAGCATGCCCTCTTCCCACGCGGCCAATTGGTTCGCGGCGCTCACGGTGCTGTTTCTGTATTACCGCCGGGCCTTCTGGATCGCCCTGCCCGTCGGGGTGGCGGTGAGTTTCTCCCGCGTTTATAATGGCGTTCATTACCCGTCGGACATTCTGGCGGGCGCGCTGCTCGGGAGCGGCTCCGCCTTCGCGGCGGTGCTCCTGGCCAACACCTGCTGGCAGGCGGCCACGAGCCGCTGGTTTCCGCTCTGGCGCCAGGCTCTGCCGTCGCTTGTCCCGGCCCGTTCCGCAGCGGAAACCGGGGCGGAACCGGAGGAACTCGCGCCGCCGCCCAAAGTGCGCGGCCAGGCGCCGCGCGGCTTTCAAGCGCCGCATGTCACCGCGGATCAACATTGGCTGCGGCTGGGCTATTTGCTCATCGCGGCGCTGCTGGTGATCCGCTGGGTGTACCTGGCCAGCGGCGCCATCCAGCTCTCGGAGGACGAGGCGTATCAATGGCTGTGGTCCAAGCACCTGGACTGGTCGTATTACAGCAAGCCGCCGCTGATCGCCCTGACTCAGTTTCTGGGCACGCAGCTCTGGGGGGACACGGCTTTCGGCGTCCGCTTCTTTTCGCCAGTGATCTCGGCCCTGATCGGGGCGCTGTTGCTGCGGTTTTTCGCCCGCGAGGTCAACGCCCGGGCCGGGTTTTTCCTGCTCCTGATCCTGACCGCCACGCCGATGCTCTCCGCCGGGGCGGTGCTGATGACCATCGATCCGCTCTCGGTGTTGTTTTGGACGGCGGCCATGCTGGCGGGGTGGCGCGCGGCGCGGGAGGAGTCCACCGTGACCGACTGGCTCTGGACGGGGCTGTGGATGGGGCTGGGGTTTTTGAGCAAGTACACGGAGCTGTTTCAACTGCTCTGCTGGGTGGTGTTTTTTTCACTTTGGAAACCGGCGCGCCGGCAGCTTCGCCGGCCCGGGCCGTGGCTGGCGCTGCTGCTCAATCTCCTGCTGGCGCTGCCGGTGGTGCTGTGGAACGCGCGGCGCGACTGGGTGACGGTGACGCATGTGGCGGACAACGCGGGGGCGCATCAGCCGTGGCGCCCCACGCTGCGCTACGCCGGGGAATTCCTCGGGGCCGAGCTGGGGTTGTTGAACCCGGTCTTTTTTGTGGCGGCGGTGTGGGCCGCGGCCGCGTTTTGGCGAAAGTCCCGCCGCGATCCCCGGCTGGTCTATTTCTTCAGCATGGGCGCGCCGTTGTTCCTGGCCTATTTCGCGCACTCATTCCGCTCGCGGGTGCTGCCCAACTGGATTGTGCCTTCGGTCGTGCCGCTCTTCTGTCTGGCGGTGATTTACTGGGACACCCGCCTGCGGCTGGGGGTGACGGCCGTCCGCGCCTGGCTTAAGGCGGGCCTCTGGCTGGGCCTCGCCGTCGTGGTGATCGGGCACAAAACCGAGCTGGTTGCCCGGATTATCGGCCGGCCGGTGCCGGTGAAGTACGACCCGCTCCACCGGGTGCGGGAATGGGATCAGACCGCGCGGCTGATCGGCGAAGTGCGCGAGGAATTGCTGGCCGAGGGCAAGCCGGTATTCATCATCGCCAATCATTACGGCATCACCGGCGAAACCTCGTTTTATCTGCCCGAGGCCAAGGCCGCCGTCACGCAGACTCCGCTGGTCTATTTCCGCTCGAATCCCGAGCCGGAAAACCAATTCTACTTCTGGCCGGGCTACACGCATCGCCGGGGGGAAAACGCCATCTATGTCGTCGAACTCGACCGGGATGATCCGCAGCCGGCCTTCGTGCCCTACACGGTTTGGAGCGAGTTCGAGTCCGTCCAGCCGCTGGGCGTGCGCCTGGTGCTGTACCACGGCCAGTTGTTGCGCCCGTTGCAGTTTTTCGCATGCCGGAATCTCAAATAGCCGCCGCGCGCCGGGTGTTTCCCGTGTGCGATTACGATCTGGCGGCGACCCTCAACTCCGGCCAGGCATTTCGCTGGACAGCGGCGGGCGAGGGGTGGAGCGGGGTGATTGGCCGGCGTTGGGTGCGGCTGCAACTTGCCGCGGGGGCGATCACCGCGGAAACGGCTCTTCCGGTCGCGGATTGGATCTGGCTGGCCAGCTACTTGCAATTGGACGCCAACTGGGCGGAAATCACCGGGACTTTTCCGAACGACGCGCCGATGGCCGCCGCCGTGCGAGCCTGCCGCGGCCTGCGGTTGTTGCGGCAGGATCCCTGGGAATGCCTGGCGACCTTTATTCTTTCCTCGACGAAACAAATCGTTCAAATCCGCCAAATCGTCGCCATCCTCTGCGCGCGTTACGGCGAGGTTTTGCCCGCTCCGGGGAATCATCCCGCCGCCCGGAGCTTTCCCTCCGCCCCAGTGGTGGCCGCCTTGACGGAGACCGATCTCCGGGCGTGCCGGATGGGGTTTCGCGCGCCCTCGCTGCTTGGCGCGGCCCGGGCGGTGGCCAGCGGGGAATTGGACCTTGGCGCCCTGGCCGGGCGGCCCACGTCCGAGGCTCGCGAGCGGCTGATGCGGCTGCGCGGAGTGGGGCGCAAAATCGCCGATTGCGCGCTGCTCTTCGCCTATGGGCGGCAGGACGCGTTCCCGGTGGATGTCTGGGTGATGCGCGCGCTGCGCGAGCTCTACTTTTCCCGCCGGGAGGTGAACCTGGAGCGGTTGCGTGAATTTGCCGCGACGCATTTCGGGCCCTACGCCGGATACGCGCAACAATATCTTTTCCATTACCGGCGAATGAGGGAACGTGGCGCATGAGCATTCCGATCGTGGAAACCTTGTTTACACCGGCGGAGCATGGCGCGCTGGCGGCCCGGGATTTGCGCCGGACCGCGTGCGTGATTTTTGACGTTCTCCGGGCGACTTCCACCATGGTCACCGCCCTGGCGCGAGGAGCGCGCGCTCTGATTCCGGCCCTGGACATCGCCGAGGCGTTGCGGTGGAAGCTGGCTGATCCGGCGATCCTGCTGGCCGGCGAGCGCGAGGGGTTGCGCATTGGCCCCGAGCTCACCGGCGGTCTGGCCTTCGATCTCGGCAATTCACCGCGCGAGTTCACCCGGACGCGGATCGCCGGCAAGACCATCGCGATCACGACCACCAACGGCACCCGCGCGCTGCGGGCCTGCCACGCGGCGCGGACGGTTTACGCGGCCAGCTTTCTCAACCTGTCGGCCACGGCCAACCATCTGAAGGAACAGCCGCCCGAACGGCTGCTGCTGGTCTGCAGCGGCACGGCGGAGGAGTTTTCCTACGAGGACACCCTCGGCGCGGGGGCGCTGCTGGCCTGCCTGCCGGAAGCCTGGCGAGAGGCGGAAAGCGATTCCAGCCGGGCAGCCCGCGACCTGTATCTCGCCCGGCGCGGAGATTTGCGCCAGGCGTTTGAAGGCTCGCGCAACGGGCGGCGACTGGCGGCGATCCCCGCGCTCGCCCCGGATCTGGAATTTTGCCTGCGCATCGATTCGCGGCCCCTTGCCGCCGGCTTGCGTGAAGGGCGGTTGGTGGATCTGGGCCGCGCTTGAATCCGGGGTGGCCGCTCCGTTTGAGTCAGGTGGAGGCTTCAGCGTGACCTGCCTGCCGCAGCAGAAACCCCAGCCCGGCCAGCGCCGGCCAGGCCAGGGCCGGAATGTAGAGGCCGAATTCGACGCAGCTCTGCAACGCCCAGCCCAGCACCCCCAACCACAATCCCAGGCGCACCCAATACCCGGATGAACTGGCCCGGGCCGGGCGGCGCATCCGGGGATAACTCCAGACCAGCGCCGCCGCCAGAAAAGCGGTCCACAACACGAACGCCGGCAGACCCGCATCCGAGGCTTGCTCCAGGTAATCGTTGTGAACCAGCCGGGAAGGTTCAGATTCGGGTTTCTTGATCTTCGAGTAGGCGGCAAAAAACGTGCCTGGACCAGTGCCGAACAACGGGTTGGCCGCCGCCGTTTGAGCCGCCGCCCGCCAGTAATCGAAGCGGGCCGTCACGCTGGTCGCGCCGCGGCGGAAAAATCCGGCGTATTTCAGCCCGAACCCGGCCAGGCCGCAGACCAGGACCGCGCCCACGAGGACGGCTTTGGCGCGGTTGGAAAATCGTCCATGCAACAACGCGATCACTCCGAGCAGCAACATCAGCAGCCATCCGCCCTTTGACCCGGACCAATACAGGCAGGCCAGGGCGCCGGCGCTCAGCAGGGTCGCCAGAAGCACCCGCGCGCCCAGGGTGAACCGCTCGCGGGCGGTCGCCGTCAGCGCTAAAATCGGCGGTCCCAGCAGCAGCAGCGCGCCGGCGAGGGCGTTCGGATAAAACACCGTTCCGAAAATCCGGGTGCTCGACAACTTCTTGAGGTATTCCAGGGGGAGATCCTTCATTTGCGGGTACAGGTAGAGGCGAAAGTACTCGCGCGTCTCCTCCAGCCCGCCGAAATGCTGGTTCCAGCCCACCCCGATCATGATGAGAAAGCCCGCGAGGATCCCCGGCCAGAACCAGCCCAGGCGTTCGAGCCGCCCCAGGCAGAAGTACCCGAGCAAAAAGACGGAGGCGCACGAGATCAGGTGCCGCAGGGTGAAGGCGGTCAACGCGGGGTCCACCGAGCCTTTGGCCGCGAGAAACTGCCAGCCCAGCCAGCCGAGCAGCAATCCCAGCACCCAGGTTTGCCGCGGCGGGAAGGCGCGGTCGGCGACCCAGACGCCAAACACCGCCAGGCCGAACAGCAGCCAGTACGCCCAGGCGGCCGGCCAGGGGGTGTAGAACAGGTATTCCATCAGGGTTTCCGGGGTGCTCACCCACGGTTCCAGGATTGGCGGGTTGCCGAACTTCACCACCGCGAGGCCCAGAAAGCCCCCGAACAAAAACGCGAAGAAACTCCGCTTCCGCTCTCCGGAGGCCGGAGGGGGTGCGTCCGCCGGGGCTGGGGGCGGCGCGGGTCGGGCGCGCGGGGAACCACTCATCGGGCTAGAGGTGCAGCTTCAGCAGGCCCACCTCGAGGGCCAGCGCTTCCTGCACATTGGTGCGCAGCCAGCGGTGGAGGCGCTCCGCTGCGCCCAGGTTTTCCAGCGCCTGCTCCGGCGTGAGGCGGCAGGCGACGCGCCGGGTGGCTTCCAGCTCGGGAAAACGCAGCAACGGCGCCGGCTCCGCGGCGTCCGTCAGAGTCAGCAACCAAACATCCCGCAGCCACGATTGCAGCAGCGAGAGCAGGCCGGCGCGCCGCCGCCGGTACTCGGACTCAATGGAGGCCGACAACTCCTCCTCCCATTTCTCGCGGAGTTCCTTCTCGGCGTCCGGGTGGCGTTCGCGCGCGGAGCGGGAGGAGACGGTCTCCTCGCTGGACTCCCGGAGGCCGGCGAGCCTGCTCAAAAGCGTGTCCAGGAGCCGGTAGCGCGCCAACACGCTCCTGGGTTCGTCCGCCGCCACCGCCGCAAACGCGGCCAGCCATGCAACATCCTCGGGCGGCGGGAGGGGGTCGCCGCTTCCGAAATCCAGCCGCAGGCAGCGGGATAAAATCGTGTCGAGCAACCGCTCGGCCTCGGTGCTCAGGAGGATTAACACCGAACCAGCGGGCGGCTCCTCGAGGGTCTTGAGCAAGGCGTTTGCCGCCGCCGGATTCATGCGATCCGCCGCCACAATCGTCACCACCTTCCAGGCGCTTTCGGTCGGCTTCATATTCACCACGTCGAGCAGGACCCGGGCGGGGCTGTCATCGCGGCGGGCGATCTGGTTGATGACGATTTGGCGCGAGCGGGATTCCGGCCGCACCCAGAACACATCCGCGTGATTATCGTGGTCAATTTTCCGGCAGGCGGCGCAGACGTCGCAACAGTCAATAGCCCGGCCGCCGGCCTGGACCGGGTGTCGGCAATTCAGCGTCTTGGCCAGGGAACTGGCGAGGCTCTCCAATTGCGCCAGATCCCCGCCGGTAAACAGGTACGCGTGCCCCAGTCGGCCGCGCGCGATCGACCGCTGCAACAACTCGATTCCCCGTTTGTCCCCTGGAAAATCCCGAAATGCCATCCGGACAACACAATGGCCAATTCCACGCCCCCGGACAACAGGAATCACCCCCCCCGGCCACTGCTCCGACATCTCCATGCCGCCGCCGTCTGGACGAGTTGCGGGCAGGGACGCCTGGCCCGGGCGTCCGGGCGGGACGTTCCTGCCCGGAGAAGAAGGACCTTTCGGCGAAACGTCCCTGCCTCGGACGCCCGGCTACGATCGGTTCAACGCGCTCAGCACGGCTTTGACCGAGGCCAGTTCGATGTTGGTGTCCACGCCGGCGCCCCAGCGGGCGCGCCCGTCCGCATGCTTGATCTGAATATAGGCGATGGCGGCGGCCGTCTCGCCGGAACCCAGCGCGTGTTCGCTGTACTGGGTGATCTCGAAGCGCGGCTCGCCGCCGCTCACCAATCCCTGCACCAATGCCGCCAGCGGACCGTTGCCCTGGCCGTTGATCCGCGTGAGCTTGCCGTTCTTCAGCAGCCTCGCGCGGCAGCGCACCGCCCCATCCCGTCCCTGGGTTTGGAAACTCTGGATTTTCCAGGGCCGGTCGCGTTCGATATATTCCCGCCAGAACATGGCCTTCAGCTCCGCGCCGGTCACCTCGCGGCCCAGGCGATCCACCTCGTCGTTGGCCACGGGCCCGAACTCGCGCTGCAGATCCTTCGGCAACTCGACGCCGAATTCGCTCTCGAGCAGGTAGGCGACGCCGCCCTTGCCAGACTGGCTGTTCACCCGGATCACCTCGCGGTACTCGCGCCCGATGTCCCGCGGATCAATCGTCAGGTAGGGCACATCCCAATGCGAACGCCCGGTCTTCTCCCATTCCAGCAACCCCTTGCGGATGGCGTCCTGATGCGACCCGCTGAAGGCGGTAAACACCAATTCCCCGCCGTAGGGATGGCGCGGGGGAACGGTCATGCCGGTGCAACGCTCATACACCTGGCGCAGGCGGTTGAGTTTCGAGAAATCGAGGCCCGGATGGATGCCGTGCATGTACAGGTTCAGGGCCACCGTGACAATGTCGAGGTTGCCGGTGCGTTCCCCGTTGCCGAACAGGGTGCCCTCGACGCGATCCGCCCCCGCCAGCAAACCCAGCTCGGTGGCCGCCACGCCGGTGGACCGGTCGTTGTGCGTGTGCAGGCTGATGGTCAGCGCGTCGCGGTTCCGCAGGTTCCGGCACATCCATTCGATCTGGTCGGCGTAGATGTTCGGCGTGGCCACCTCGACGGTGTCCGGCAAGTTGAGGATCATCTTGCGCCGCGGGGTCGGCTGCCACACTTCCATGACCGCCTCGGAAACCTCTTTGGCGAACTCCACCTCCGTGGCGCTGAAACTCTCGGGAGAATACTGGAGCCGCACCTCCGTTCCCTTGAGCAGCGGGAGGCGTTCGCGAATCAGTTGCGCGCCCCGGACAGCCATCTGAAGGATCTGGGGCCGGGTCATGCCGAAGACGATACGGCGCTGGGCCGGGGAGGTGGAATTATACAGGTGAATGATGGCGCGTTTGGCGCCGACGAGCGACTCGAACGTGCGTTGAATCAAGTCCTCCCGCGCCTGCACCAGCACCTGGAGCCACACCTCCTTCGGCGCGCGGTTCTCCTCGATCAACCGCCGGTTGAAGGCGAACTCGGTGTTGGAAGCCGAGGGAAAGCCGACCTCGATCTCCTTGAACCCGCACCGCACCAGCGCCTGGAAAAGCTCGAGTTTCTGGCTGACGTTCATTGGCACCGCCAGCGCCTGGTTGCCGTCCCGCAAATCCACGCTGCACCAGCGAGGCGCCTGTTGGATGGTGCGGTTGGGCCATTGCCGGTCCGGGAGCCGCACCGGCGGAAACGGCCGATATTTTTTCGAGGGGACTTTGATCATGATGTTGTGTTCTCGTTTGCGCCGCGGGCTGGCGGGATAAACAAAAACCCCACCGCCCTCCGGCGGTGGGGTTCATCAAATTCCGGGTGAACGGATCAGACCCCAACCGCCGCGCCGCACAGCAGCGCGTTCACCAGCGGCAGGTCCAATTTCACCTTCACGCGGCCAACGTAGTGAACCCGGTCCCGGGCGTCAACGCCAAAAATCCCGCCCGGCGAGGCGC
>JBDHQH010000179.1:0-5607 GCA_039806935.1 Verrucomicrobiota bacterium | reverse complement strand
AAGGGCGCCGTTTCCGCGTGGAAAGGCGCTTGCCAGAACCGGCGGATTCTGTAACGGTGCCACGGAAATCCGCGCCCTCGCGGGACGCCAGCCGATGATCTTATGAACTCCATTGCCGCGTTGAAGGTCCACCCAGGCAACTGCCGAAAACTAATCGAAACCGAACTCTCGAACACCGGCGGTTTGCTCCGCCTGGCGCCGGCCTGGGTTCCACGCTCTTTCCTGCAACCGGGGCTTCGGCTCAAGCTGCATCCGGACGACACCTACGCCTACGGCGCGAATCGCGGCGGCATCGACGAACGCTGGTTCGCCTCGACGACGGAGGCCGCCAATGAAGGCCGCAAGCCGGACGAGGGATTAAGCTATTGCGTGCTGGGAGGCCGCCGGGTGACGCTGCGCAAAGCGGTCGAGGACTGCGGCGCCACGCTGGTGGGCAAAGCTATTTGGTCCAAATACGGACGCTGGCCGGTTTACTCGAAATTCTTCGATAACCTGGGGCCCATTCCGCATCACCTGCACCAAAGCGAGGCCCAGGCCAAATTAGTGGGGCGGGAGGGCAAGCCGGAGAGCTATTATTTCCCGCCGCAACACAACCCCGTCGGGAATCATTTCCCGCACACCTTTTTCGGCCTCGAACCCGGCACCACCAAGGCCCAGGTGCGCCAATGCCTCGAGAACTGGAACCGGGGCGACAATGGCATCCTGGATTTGTCCAAAGCCTACCGGCTGAAACCCGGCACCGGTTGGCTGGTCGGGCCGGGCATTCTGCATGCCCCGGGCAGCCTCTGCACCTACGAACCGCAATGGGGCAGCGATGTCTTTGGCATGTTTCAGAGCTTGGTCGAGGGCCGGTATGTGCCCTGGGATTTGCTCGTGAAGGACATGCCTCGCGATAAACGCCACGATCTGGACTTCATCGTGGGCCAACTCGACTGGGAAGCCAACGTCGATCCGGAATTTAAACAGAACCACTACCTCGAGCCCATCCCGGTGGCTGACACGCACCGCGAGGGATTTGTCGATCGCTGGATCGTGTACGGCAAAATCAATGGCCGGCAGTATTTCACCGCGAAGGAATTAACGGTCGATCCCGGCGCGAACTGCGTGATCAAGGATCGCGGGGCTTACGGGTTGATTTGCGTGCAGGGCACAGGGAAGATCAACGGCCAACCGCTCAACTCACCCAAGTTAATCCGGTTCACGGAGTTGACGGAAGACGAATACTTTTGCTCGGCCGCAGGCGCGATGAATGGGGTCAGATTCGAGAACACCAGCCAGACCGAGCCGCTGGTGGCGTTGCGCTACTTTGGCCCCGAGGTGAACCCCGACGCGCCGGCCGTGGGTGATCACCTCCGAAAGGCGACGCCTCCCCGCAAAGCGTGACGGCGGCTCAAGGCGGGCTTCGCTCTTTTTCATTGAGGGCTTTCCCATGCGCCAACCTAAACCCCGCAACCGTCCTCGGCGAGCCGCCGCCGAATGCGATCAAGCCCGCAACCCCCATCCGCCAAATGGACTCCCGGCGATTTCAAGGCGACACAAGTCGGCGCCCAGCAGCCGGGGCGTTCACTGGCCCCGCGTCCGAAGCGGCTTTAGCGCGGCGCTCCAGGCGATGACTTGATCCAGCATATCGTTTACGGCCTGCTCATGACGCGGACGCGGCTTGAACTGTGTCATATTCTCAAAGTCGGTGAAGAGGGAAAGCATCACCTGTTTGCGCACATCGGCCACCATCAATTCGGCCATGATCAACCGTAAACTCTCCACCGCTCGGGTTCCGCCCGCGCTGCCATACCCGACGAACCCCGCCGCCTTGTTGTTCCACTCGGCGTAGATGAAATCGATGGCGTTCTTCAGCGCCCCGCCAACTCCATGGTTGTACTCCGGAGTCACAAACACGAATCCATCATACGCCGCGATGCGAGCAGCCCACTCCCGCGTGTGCGGTTTGGTGTATTGTCCCAGCGAGGGCGGCATCGGTTCGTCCAATAGCGGCAGATTCACTTCCCGCAGATCAATCAACTCAAAGGCGGCATCGCTCCGCTTTCGCGCTATCTCATGCACCCAGCGCCCCACCGCCTCGCCTACCCTGCCGGGCCGTGTGCTCCCAATGATAATTGCGATTTTAATCATAATCTTTTCGTCCACGCCGCCGTTGAATCGTGCGGTCAATCATCCGCCATCCTTCCCCCCGGCGCAAGCGGGACGCGGCGCCGCCCAGACAAGTGCCGGCCCTGCTTGATAACGGCTTGATCCTCGCATCATGCCTCTCGATCGCTCGGCCGGTCCGCACTCCCCATTGGGCGCCCGGCAGAGGTTGATTCGCTCCTGACCCGATTTTTTGCGGCCACCATCCCAGCGGCGGCCGCAGAAATGGCTCCGGCCAGGTTCTCCATGCCGGCAGAAGATCCACGCTCATCCGCCCGTGCTCCCAGCAGGCTGGTCCGCGGCGGCTCCGCTCCAGGCAACGTCAATCGCGGCCCTAATGCATCTCCACTGCGCAGGTGCCAATGCCCTTCCGATAGTAGTTGAATTGCACGTTGGGATGCTCGGCGAGCAGCGACATCGGCACGGCGGCGTCGGCCACTTTTTTCGCGATCATCAGGCAGGTCAGGCGCTGGCCAAAGGGGTTATCGTGGAAGCCCGCATGCCAGATAGAGACTTTATCCGCTTGCCACGTTTCGACGGGTCCCACCGTGATGGCCTGGGTGGGCACCAGGGAGATATTGCCGCCGCCGGAGGTGCGCGCGTTCTGCGCCACCGTGAGCGGATGCAAATCCACGACCCGCGTCGCCAGCCGCCGGTACTCGGCGGGGGTGGGCGGGTGGTCCTGGTATTTTCCGGCGCGCCGCGGCGGGTCGTTGAACGCCCAGTGTTTCACATCGCCCTGGCCGCCTTGCATCACGGCGCAGCGCACCCCGGAATCCCAGCTTCGGCGAAAGCCCTGGAGGTCAGCTTTCGGAAAATGCAGGTTCGTCTCCGGCATCACCAGGCGTTTGTGGATCCGGTTGAAGCACAGCTCGCGGTCGGCCCTTTCAAAAGAAAGCGGGTGCGTCGCCGGCATTTCCCTGCCCTGCAAATACCATTCGTCCATGCCCCAGAAGTGGCCGGAACGAATGTCCAGGCCAAGGTCATTCACGATCCGCGCCACGAGCGGTAATTGCTCGGTGGGTCCAATCGGGCCGCAGATGCCCACGGGGTTGTCGGGCGTGGACTGTCCCCAGGCGGCGAGGTACTCGAGCGCCTCCGCCAAATAAAAATCCTCCAGCGTGTCATACATCACGACTCGGAATCCGGGCCGGGACAGCTTCACCATTTTCTCGGGAGTGAGCCGGGCGGCGTCGCGGATGATTTCGTCATCCAGAGTGGTGTAATCCCACCAGTCCGGGGAGATCGCGCTGAGTTTGCGGGGCATGGTCAGATTCCTTCCAAAAACGTTCCTTTCCCGGCTGGATTCGCGGCAAAGTTTTCTCCGAGAGCCTCGCGCAATGGATCGGTCTCGACGGCGCTGAAGCCGTAATGCAGGTGTCTCCACCAACCCTCGGCAAATTGAAATTTCCGGGAGGCCCGGCCGGCCATTCGCGCTTCCTCCTCCGCTTTGACAAGGAAGGAATTCTTGCCCTGGGTGGCCGTCAGCCACGCTTGCTGGCTGCGGTGCTCGCGCAGGGCGGCGCGTTTGACCTCCTCCACGGAACTGGTGTTTACAAACGCTTCGGGAGCCGCCCGGCGGCGCAAAGGATCGAGCAGGCTGTGCGGCAGGCAATGATAAATCGTCAGGTCATAATCCGCCGTCGGCCGCGGCGGCCGCGAGCGGAAGTTCGGCATCGCGTGGGCAAACGCGGCGGACACTGCCAGCCGGCAGGTGTTGGTATGATCTTCCATGTAATCCACGGGCGGGTGGGTCAGCAGGATGGCGGGTTTGACCTCCCGGATCACCGCCGCCACTTGCCGCAGGAGTTTCAGCTCGTACAGGATTTCCAGGTCGTTGCAAATCGGCGGGTGAAAGCGCGCGCCGAGGACCCGCGCCGCGCGCCGGGCCTCGGCCAGCCGGATGCGGGCCAGCTCGCGCCGAGTGTGCCGCTGGCTCCCGCAACACCCGTTCGCCACATTGAAGTAATGGATCTCGTAGCCGGCGTCCCGAAGCAGGACGAGCGTGCCAGCCATGTGAAATTCGATGTCGTCGGGATGGGCGCCGATGGCGAGGGCGGTTTTCATCTCAATTCTGATACTTTCACCGGACGGCCGAGTTCCGCCGATTGGTCGGCGGCAAAAATCACCTCGTGCGTCTTAACGGCGTCCGCCAGGCTCGTCAACGGCATTTCCCGATCCGCCGCCAGCGCCTTGAAGAAGGCCTCGAATTGTGTTTGATACGGATGATCCGACACGTCTCCGGAATCGCACGGTTTGAGCGCGAGCTCGCTCCACTTGTTTTTGTCCAACCCCAGTTTTGCGGAGTGGAATTTGTGATCCAGCAAGCTGCCCTCGCTGCCAATCAGGTGGGTGTGGAAATAGTAGGGTTGCAGGCAATCAATGCTCGAAGCCACCTTCCCCACCCGCCCATCCACAAATTTCAGAATGGTGACGCTGGTGGAGGGATACTCGTATTGCTTCAGCCATGGGTTGGCTGAGCGGGTCGCATAACTGGCGACGCTCTCCACCTCGCCGCCCATGCAGAAAAGGAGCGCATCGAGCGCGTGGCAACCAGCGGACAGCAACGAACTGCCGCCGCCCTCCTTCCGGATATTCCAGCGGAACTGCCCATACCACGGGCCAATGCCGTGAAAGTAATCCACCTCGCCATAATGGATGGCCCCCAGCAAACCCGAGTCGAGGATGGCCCGGGTCGCCTGCAATTGGCTGGAATAGCGCAATTCAAAACCGATGCACGTTCTGACGCCAGCTTGCCTCACCGCTTCCTGAACCGCCCGCAGCTCCGCCAACGAAAGCCCAACCGGCTTTTCCACAATCAAATGCTTCCCCGCCCCGGCTGCCTGCGCCGCCTGGCGCGCGTGTTGCGCCGGATAGCCGCAAATGGAAACGACCTGAATCTCCGGATCCGCCAACATCCGATCCAGATCGCGGTAAACCGTGATCGGCCCTCCGTGCTTGTCGCCCAACGCCGTGGCGTCCAGCGCGCGCGAAGAGCAGACGGCGGTGACCCGCGCCAGCGGGGAGGAATTGATGGCCGGAATGTGCGCGGTCGCCGCCCAACCGTAACCAACGATGCCCACATTGAATTTCTTCATGGCGTTGCGAACAGCCTGTCGTGAGTCGCTGCCGCCATGAAATACGCTGCGAGAACGGACGTCAATGAAAAATATCAAGCGGCGCCGCGCGCCTCCGTCCGAACTGCCCGCCCTCGAACCCGCACACCGCCTCAAAAACATGGCCGCGGAGCAAAAATACCGGAAAGCTTTTCAACCCCCGCGGCGCAAGTGGTTTTTGCCGTGGCGCGTCCGGCAGGACTCGAACCTGCAACCTTCTGATCCGAAGTTCGGCCCAGCAGGGTTTTGTCCAGTCGTCACCGGTTGCACACGGTTGCAAATCCTCAACATTATCACGCCATCCGCCGCCGCTGACTATAAAATGCTCCGTCTCAAGAAGGCGGGG
>JBDHQH010000178.1:0-5771 GCA_039806935.1 Verrucomicrobiota bacterium | reverse complement strand
TGGAGACACATTTCGCTAGCCTCGCCGGACATGACCAAGCGAATCCTGTTTCTTGGCGGGAGCGGCAATATTTCGGCGGATTGCGCCGCGCTGCTGGCTGGCCAGGGACACGAAGTCTGGGTGGCCAATCGCGGTCGCCGCCCGGTTCCCGAGGGCTGCCGCGGGATCCAGGCCGAACGGCAGGATGCGGCCGCGCTCCGGCGCGCCGCCAGCCAGACGCGGCCGCAGGTGGTTCTGGACTTCGTCGCTTATGAATTGCGCGACGCCCAAATGGCCGCCGAAATCTTCCTCGGAGTTGAACAATACGTTTTCATCAGCTCCGCCACGGTGTACGAAAAGCCACCTTGCCGGCTCCCGATCCGGGAGAGTGATCCGAAGGGGAATCGCTGGTGGGAATACGCCCGGAAAAAGCTCGAATGCGAGCGCTGGCTCAGGGACGGTCCGGCGCGCGCCGATCTTCCGGTCACCATAGTCCGCCCCTCCCACACGTATTCGCGCGCCTGGGTACCCAATCCGATCTCCAGCTCGAGCTTCACCTTTGCCGCCCGGCTGCTGGCGGGCCAACCGGTTTTTGTGCCGGACGGCGGCGAGAACCCCTGGACGCTGACCGCCGCGAGCGATTTTGCGTCCGGCCTCGCCGGCCTGATCGGAAATTCCCGCGCGCTCGGCGAAGATTTCCACATCACCAGCGACGAGGTGCTGACCTGGAACCAGATTGTGGCCGAAATCGCGGTCGCCCTGGAGGCCGATGCGCCGCAGGTGTTGCAAGTGCCTGCGGATTTTATCTGCGCCCACGCCCCGCAACTGACCGGCACACTCAAGGGGGACAAAATTCACCCGGGAATCTTTGATAATGCGAAGCTCAAAGCGGCCGTTCCCGGCTTTCGCTGCCGCAAACCTTTCGGGGTCGGCGTGCGTGAATCCATTGGCTGGCTGCGCGCCCATCCCGAGCAACAAAACCTGAACCCGCAGTTGGATGAGACCATTGATCAAATTGCGCGCGCCTGGGCTGCCCGGCCGGGCTGATGTGGCGGAGCGGATGGTTCTCGGGTAATTTGTATGCTTCATGGAACGACTGCCCATTTATGAATTGCGGGATGCAATTATCAGCGCGGCGCGCGAGCGCCCGCGGCTGATTATTTCCGCGCCTACCGGCTCGGGAAAGTCCACCCAGGTGCCACAGATGTTGCTGGATTCGGGGCTGCTGGGCGACGGCCAGGTGGTCGTGCTGCAGCCGCGCCGGTTGGCGGCACGGATGCTGGCGGCGCGGGTGGCGCGCGAGCGCGGCGTCGAGTTGGGAGGGGAGGTTGGCTACCAAATCCGGTTTGACAACGTGACCAGCCCGAAAACGCGAATCCGTTTCGTCACCGAAGGAGTGCTGTTGCGGCAGATGATTCAAGATGCCGAGTTGGCCGGGGTTTCCGCGATCCTCTTTGACGAGTTCCACGAGCGGCATCTCTACGGAGACATCACTCTGGCGCAGGCGCTGGGCCGGCAGGCCGCCGGTCGTCCGGATTTGAAGTTGCTGGTCATGTCCGCCACGCTGGACATTGCCAGCCTGGAAACCTGTCTGGCGCCGTGTCAGGTGCTCGAATCCCAGGGCCGCTCTTTCCCGGTTGAAACGCGGTATGCGGAAAACCCTGGCTATCTCGATCGGCGCCCTATATGGGAGCAGGCCGCCGAGGCCTTTGCGGGGTACGTCAATTCCGGCGGAGAAGGGGATGTGCTGGTGTTCATGCCCGGCGGCTACGAGATTTCGCAGACCCTCAACGCGCTCCGTCATACCGACGAGGCCAAAGGCTTCGTGCTGCTGCCCTTGCATGGCGAATTGCCGCCGCGGGAGCAGGACGCTGCAGTGGAGCGTTATGACCGCCGCAAAGTGGTGGTGGCCACCAACGTGGCGGAGACCTCGCTCACCATTGACGGCATTCGTTGCGTGATCGACAGCGGCCTGGCCCGGATCCCCCGCTATGATCCGCTGCGCGGCATCAACACCCTGTTGATCGAGAAAATCAGCCAGGCTTCGGCGGATCAGCGGGCGGGGCGCTCCGGACGCACCGCGCCGGGCGTTTGCCTGCGGCTCTGGTCGCGCGAGGAGCACGGGCACCGGCCGGCGCGGGAAATGCCTGAAATCCAGCGGCTGGAGCTTTCCGAGGTGGTGCTGGCGTTGACGGCTTCGGGAGCGCGGGATCTGCGAACCTTCCCCTGGCTTGAACCGCCCCCCGAGCTGGCGCTAAATCACGCCGAGGAATTGCTAAAGGATTTGGGCGCGCTTGCAGCGCGGGCGGGGGGGCTGGAAATCACTCCCCTGGGCCGGCGCATGCTGGCGTTCCCGCTGCATCCGCGTTACGCCCGCATGCTGCTCGCCGCGCGGGAATACGGCTGCGCGCGCCAGGCATGCCTGGTCGCCGCGCTCACGCAAGGCCGCGACCTGCTGCTTCGCAATGTGGATCGCGCCACCGCCGAGGCGCGGGCTGATTTGCTGGGCGAGGGGGCCGCCAGCGATTTCTGGGTTTTGATGCGCGCCTGGAACTACGCCATGAAAAACGAGTTCCGCCTGGAAGCGTGCCGTCGCCTGGGCATTCATCTGGTCACCGCCCGGCAGATCGGGCCGCTCTTCCAACAATTTCTCGAGATCGCCCGCCGCGAGGGCCTCGACATCGAGCCGCGTCAGGTTCCCGATGAGGCACTGCAAAAGTGCATTCTCATCGGCTTCAGCGACCGCCTGGCGCGGCGGTTGGATGGCGGCACCTTGCGGTGCGAGTTGGTGCGCGGCCGCCGGGGTCTGCTCGCGCGCGAGAGCGCGGTGGGGAAGGCCGGGTTGCTCGTCGCCGCCGAGATTCGTGAAATCGAAGGCAAGGACAAAACCACGCAAACCCTGCTCAGCCTGGCCACCGCCGTTCAGGAGGACTGGCTGGCCGAGCTGTTCCCCGCCGACCTGGAATGTGTTACCCGGGTGTTTTTTGACTCCGTCGCGCGGCGGGTTTGCGCGGAGGAGCAGACGCGCTTCCGCGGCCTGGCGCTGAGCGCGCGCCGGGTGGAGCCGCCACCGCTGGCCGAAGCCTCGCGGCTGCTGGCGGAGGAGGTGGCCAAGGGCCGGCTGACGCTCACCCAATGGGATCACGCCGTGGAACAATGGATTTTGCGATTGAATCTGCTCAGCCAGTGGTGTCCGGAATTTCAATTGCCGGCGATCCATGAGGAGGATCGCCGGCATTTGCTCGAGCAGATTTGCTCGGAAGCTTTCACTTATAAGGAGATCAAAGACCGGCCTGTGCTGCGGACGGTAAAAAGCTGGGTCAGCCCCGCCCAACAAGAACTGGTCGAGAAACACGCTCCGGAGCGGTTGAGCCTCGCCAACGGGAAAAATCCGCGCGTGACCTACGCGTCCGGCGCTCCGCCCCATATCTCCTTGCGCATTCAGGAACTCTACGACGTGACAGCCAGCCCCCGGATTGCGCTGGGCCGGGTGCCGGTGGTGGCGCATATACTGGCGCCCAACATGCGCCCCGTGCAGGTTACTCAGGATTTGTCCGGATTCTGGCGCGAGCATTATCCGAAGCTAAAGCTGGAACTGCGGCGGCGCTACCCCAAACACGTTTGGCGGTAACCCCGTGCTTGACCCAATTGACAAAGGTGCGATGGTTTGCCAGAGAAACGGCACCGCCCGGTTGGTGACCAACAAAAGATGAAAACACGCGCAAGGCCCGCGGCCAAGCCCGCCGAAAACCGGCGGGGCTTCACTTTGATCGAGTTGCTGGTCGTCATCGCTATCATTGCGATCCTGGCCGCGATGCTGCTGCCCGCCTTGGGCAAGGCCAAGCAGAAGGCGCAGGGAATCGCCTGCATGAACAACACCAAGCAGTTGATGCTGGCCTGGCAGATGTACGCGCATGACAACAACGACCGGATCGCCATTGCCACTCACGGGGGCGAGGCTCGGGGCGGCGCCGGCAACGCCATTTACGGGACCGGCTGGGTTTCGGGTTGGGAAGACTGGACCCTGAGTACGGACAACATCCGGCAGGACCTGCTGCTCGACGAGAAGTACGCCAAGCTGGGGCCCTATATTCGGAACGTGGACATATTCAAATGTCCGGCGGATGTTTATCTGAGTTCGCCGCAGCGTATCGCCGGCTGGAAAAAGCGCCTGCGCAGCTTGTCCGGAAATATCGGCCTCGGCCAGGGCAACGCCGAACAGGACAGCCCGTGGAATGCCAGCCTGTACAGCCATGCCTTCAAAATCGGCGATCTGAAATTCCCCGGTCCGGCTCTCACCTGGGTGTTTGTGGACGAGCACCCGGACAGCATCAATGACGCCGGCTTTTTCAACCCGAACGGCACCGTCTGGGCGGATTTTCCCGCGACCTATCATAATGGCGCGTGCGGCTTCTCCTTCGCCGACGGCCACTCCGAAATCCACAAATGGAAGGGCTCCCTAACCGCCGCTCGCATGAGCCAGGTCAAGTACACGGACGGCGGGGATATGAGCGCGCTGGTTCCCGCCAAACGAGGCGATGTCGATCTGGTGTGGATGGTCAATCACGCCAATAACACCACGTTGAATCCGTATTGAGTTTTAACGCGCGAGGTTCCAGACGCGCGTTCCGCGGGAACGCCCCGAGCCTCAAGGCGATTTCTGGCGCCGCTTCGATCAAACGGCCAAATAACGAAGCAGGGAAAAGCGCCGCGGGGGGCTTGCCGCGACCAGTTCGGCTGGGTCCTCGGCGTTCATTCGATCATGCCGACGGCTGCTGCGCCAAACCTGGCTTCCGGCCGGGCTTCGCCCAGTGTCTGGCCGGAGGCGGGCGACGCCGGGCACCAACGCGCCTCCTCGGCCGCGCATGAATGAATAGGGCGCGGCGTCGGACGTTGAATCAAGCGGCGCGACGCCGGGCCCGGGCCAGCAGAAGCGCCACGCTCAGCCCGCCCAAAGAGAGCACGGAGGGCTCCGGCACTTCTGACACCGTCAGGTTGTCAATAACCGTGAAGAGCAAAGCAGGGTGCCGCGTGGTGGAGGAGTTCACATCTGAAGCGCCAAGGGCGATGTTGTTCCCGCCCAAAGCGCCGAGCGAGCTGATGTCCGCGGCGGCAATGCTGACGTCGTCTATGTTCCATTTAACGGTGTCGCCGTCCTTGATGATATCCACCTTGTGCCAGGCGAAACCGAAGGCTCCGGCCTGCGTCTGGCCGGCCTGGGTGTTGGACGCGTCGGCGGCATACTCAGCCGTGGAGAGCGAGAGTTGCACCGCCGGGGCGCTATGGGGCGCCAGTGAGGGAATGGCCGTATAGTAATCGGCTGAGTTGGCCATCGAATTGGCGGCATAAACTCCGGAGTTCGCCGCGGCGACCGTGCCCGATTTGAGGTAGGCCCGGTAGTCGTTGGCGATGCCGCCGTCCCCAGTGGTGGCGAAGGCGATTCCATCGATGGTCGAGCCGCTGACTGGCGCGGTGTTGCCCACCACCAGCGGCACGGCGCCGGAAGTGCCCACCGCGAACAAAAGATTGTGCGTGCCGCCCTCGGAGTTCGCGTTGTCCGCCAGGCCGGACGCGTTCGGCGCCCCATTAAAATTGGCCCAGGCGTAAAACGACAAATGGTAGGAGATCCCGAAGTCCATGCCGGTCGGCGAAACCGATAATCCGGAGGTGACTCCGGCCGGGCGGGTCGTCACTGGAGATGCCGCGCCGCCCGGAATATTGGCCCGCAGCCGCAACCCCAGGGTGTCGCTCGAGCCGGGAGCCGCTGGAATTCCAAAGGCGGAATAATCCCA
>JBDHQH010000033.1:0-32395 GCA_039806935.1 Verrucomicrobiota bacterium | reverse complement strand
AGCAGGCGACTCATAATCGCTTGGTCGGGGGTTCAAATCCCTCTGGGCCCACCAGCCGCTCGCTTGGCTTCCCCGGTCCGCGCAGCCGAACGGGGCAAGCGCCCCATTTGCAGAAGGGGTCGCGCGATGGAGGTGGCAAGCATCAAGGTCAAAGCCACGAGAGCGTTCGCTTCAGATGCGCGAGGCGTGCCGACTCTGGGGCGTTTGGGGGCGCTCCGTGGACGGCGCGGCAGCGGGCCAGGCGACTTGGATGGGTCGCCCAGAACAGCCGTTTTCTGGTGCTGCCGCAACGGCAGCGCTATCCCAATCTGGCCTCGCGAGTTCCGGGCTTGGCGTTGCGGCGCCTGAGTCAGGATTGGCGCGAGCGCTGGGGCCATCCAGTGCTGGTGGTCGAAAGCTTTGTCGATGAGTCGCGCCACCCAGGCACTTGTTACCGCGCCTGCGGTTTCCAGGCGGTGGGAGCCACCAAAGGTTTTAAGCGGGCCAGTCGCGACTTCTACGAGGAGCACGGCCAACCCAAGCAATTGTATTTGCGCGAACTGCGTCCGGGCGCCTGCCAAAAACTACGCCAGGCGCGCTTGCCGCAGGAGTTGGCCCTTTACAAGGCCGAGGAAGCCGGTCCGTGTCCGTTCCGGGCGCCGGCGCTGGAAAGTCTGTTCGAGCAACTCAGCGCCTTGCGCGACTCGCGTTACGACCACGGGTTGCGCCATCCGCAACGCTTTGTGCTGGCCTGTGCCGCGGTTTGCACCCTGATGGGCGCCTGCGGTTACAGGGCAGGCTGGGAGCCCGCCACGTGGTCAAATTCTCTCGGTGGCTCACTCCCATCCGGCCCCGGGGTACGCCAGGCGCACAGCATCCGAGCACCCGAATTTTACTCTCGAAATACACGGATTCCACGTTCCACTCACTAAATTTCCCGAACACCCGAATCGGGCAACTATCACCCAGCCGATGCTCTTTTCGAACAGGTCTTTCGGCCAAAGCGCTTCATGCGTTGTCGTGCCTGGAAGATACGCCTCTGCCGCTGCAACTCCAGCTCTCGGGCAACGCCGGTGGCTTAACGGTAGAGCCGCTCAATCCAGGGCGCTGGGGGAGCGTCGGCGCTGCTTTTTGATTGCGTGGCGGGCTTTGTCGGCCAAGATGCGTTGACTGGCCCGGCGGCTGCGAGGCCGGTTTCGACGGCGAGCTTTTTCGCGCTCGGCGCGCAAACTGGAGCGCCGGGTGTCGGCGACTTTTTGCAGCTTGCTCAGAAGCAACTCGCGAGCGAGATAGCGATTCATTCCCTGTTGCCGGGTGATCTGGCATTTGATCTGAGCTCCGGTGGGCCGGTGCAACAGCACGACACAAGTCGAGGTTTTATTGACGTTCTGCCCGCCGTGGCCGCCGGAGCGGACGAAGGTTTCCTCAATGTCCTCCTCCTTTAAACCGGCCTGCGCCATTCGCGTTCGCAGGAGGAGCTCTTTTTCGGGGCTGACAGGGAACATGGCCACGAGCAGAGAATAAGAACGACACCCGGATCGCGCAACCGCCACGGCGCACCTCCCGCGACGCCGGGTTTACGCTTGAGAATCCGCTTCTTCGTCAATATTGTTTGATCCTCGATTTATGGCGCTTGACGGCACGATGGTGACGGCGCGGCGCGTAATTACCCACTTACGCGCCTGTATTTTTTGTTTCGCCTTTTGCGGGGGGGCGGGATGGGGATTGGCGGCGGAGTTCATGGTGTCCACTACGGCTGATGCTGGACCAGGCTCGTTGCGGCAGGCAATTCTGGATGCAAACACGCATCCCGGGGGGAATCGGATCAGGTTTCAGATCCCGGGGTCCGGGGTTCACACCATAAACCTGCTCGGTCCTTTGGAGGTGATCACGAGCCCGGTGGTGATTGATGGCACCACCCAGCCGGGCTACAACGGGGAGCCGCGGATCGAGTTAAACGGCGCCGCAGCGGGTCTGACTCCCGGGTTGCGAATTGTCGCGGGCGATTCGACGATCCGCGGCCTCATCATTAACCGTTTCGCCGGGGACGGAATTCGGCTGGAGGGGCTCGGCGGCAACACGATCGCCGGAAATTACCTCGGCACGGATGCGTCTGGGAAGGCGGCGAGAGGAAACCGAGGGGAAGGGGTGCTGGTGCTTGGCGCGGGCGAAAACCTGATCGGGGGCGACCACGCGACCAACCGGAATGTGATTTCGGGCAACGGAGACGCGGGTGTCTATTTGCTAAATACCGCCGGCAACGCGATCCAGGGCAATTACATCGGCACCGATGTCACAGGTACGTTGGCGGTGGGCAACACCAACAACGGGGTGATCCTCTACAACTCGCCGGATAATGACGTGGGCGGCACTTCCGCGGACGCACGCAACCTGATCTCGGGGAATCGAGGCAGCGGCGTGATCCTGACGATGAACGGGTCGAGCGGCAACCGGGTGCGCGGGAATTACATCGGAGTTGCCGTCGGGGGCGGCGCGGCGCTCAGTAACGCCGCTGATGGGGTTACGATCCAAGGGGCGCCAGCCAACGTCATCGGTGGCGTTCTGTCTGGTGAAGGAAACCTGTTGTCCGGCAACGGCAAAGCCGGGCTGGCCCTCAATGCGAGTGGCGCGACCTTAAACGTGGCGCAAGGCAATTTCATAGGAACCGATGCCAGCGGCACTTTTGCGGTGCCGAACGGTTACGCCGGAGTGGCCGTGACGGGGGCGGGAAATAATTTCTTCGGCGGCAACACCGCCTCGGCACGGAATATAATTTCCGGGAATCGGCAGGATGGCATTTTCCTGAGCAGCGGGAGCGCAGGCAACACCATCGCCGGCAACTATATCGGCACGGATGCGGCCGGAGGCAAGGCCCTCGGGAATCTCTATACCGGGGTTGCTCTCGCCGATGCGCCGGCGAACACGGTGGGAGGCAACGCGGCCGGTGCGGGTAATTTGATCTCGGGAAATCATTACTACGGAATATCCTTGTCGGCTGGCGCGGTGGCCAATGTGATTCAGGGGAACTTCGTTGGCACTGATGCCCACGGCAATCAAGCGCTCAAGAATCGATTGTCCGGGCTGCGCATCGAATCCGCGGATAACACTGTCGGCGGCGGCGCAGGCAACTTGATTTCTGGAAACGGCGAGAACGGTGTCTTTTTGGTGGGCGCCGCAGCCACCCGGAATTTGATTCTGGGGAATCACATTGGCACGACGCGTGGCGGCGGGGCGAGATTGGGCAATGGGGCGGCGGGTGTGGACCTCTCCGGGGCGCCCCGCAATGCGGTGGGGCAACCCGGCCAGGGCAACGTGATTTCCGGCAACGGCGACGCGGGCCTTTTCATCGTGGACGCGGGGGCGGATGGGAACATCTGCGCGGGAAACAGGATCGGCACGGATGCCTCCGGAACGTTCGCCCTTCCCAATGCAATGGAGGGCGTTTATATCGAATCCGGCAAGTCCAATCTCATCGGGGGCGCGAGCCTGGGATCCGGTAATCTCGTTTCGGGCAACGCGACCCGCGGCATTTTCATCACCAACTCGGCCTGGAACATTCTCCAAGGCAACTGGGTGGGGACCCAGGCTGATGGAGAGTCTCCGTTGGGGAATATGTTTCACAACCTCGAGCTCGAGAACAACGCGCTGGATAATGTCATCGGCGGATCCGGCCGCGCGGCCAATACCGTTGCGTACGCCGGGAGCATTTACGCGGGGATCCGTATCCGCAACGGCGCCAAACGAAACCGCATCGACGGCAACTCGATCTTTGACAACGGCGCCTTGGGCATCGATTTAGGCGCCGCGGGAGTGACTCCAAACGATGCCTGCGACGCGGATGCGGGAGCGAACAATCTTCAGAATTTTCCGGTATTAACGCAGGTCATCGGCGGCCCGACCGCCGGGATCCGCGGCACCCTGAACAGTCAGGCGTCGGCGAGCTATCTCATCCAGTTTTTTGCCAGCCCGGAATGTGATCCGGCGGGCTACGGGGAAGGCAAACGGTATCTTGGGGAAATCACGGTGGCCGCTGGCGCCGGGTGCGGCGCGGCTTTCCTGGCCCGGTTTGCGGAGGCGCTTCCGCCGGGATGGGCGGTGACGGCGACCGCGCGCGATCGAGCCAACAACACCTCGGAGTTCTCCGCCTGCGCGATGGCTCTGGCCCCGCCGCCGTTGCGCCTGGCGTCCGATGGAAATGGGCTGAGTTTCTCGTGGCCCAATACCGCCGCCGGTTTCAACCTGAAGCAAACCTCGAGCCTGACGGCGCCGGTGCAATGGGAGACGGTCACGAATGGGGTGGTGCATGCAGACGGCAGGTTCACGGTAAGGCTTCCCCGGCCTTACGCCGGAAGCCGATTTTACACGCTGCTCCTCGAATGAGAATGAAAAGAGCGGACGGATGGCTGGTTGGCGCGTTGCGCTGGTGCGCCTGCCTGGCGGGGGGATTGCCGCTGCTCACCGGTGCGGCGCAGAGCTCGCTCTCGGCCATTCGGATTAACGGGCCGGTGGCCAATCGCTTTAATGTGGTGTTTTTATCGGAAGGATACACCGGCGCTCAAGCGGCGCAGTTTCGGGCCGTGGCCGCCAATGCCTTCGCGGCTCTGCTGGAACAGGAGCCTTTCCGCGAATACAGCAATTACTTCAATGGGTTCGCCATTTTCGTGGCCTCGGCGGAATCGGGATCGGATCACCCGGCGAGCAAGATTTTCAAGAATACCTATTTCAACAGCGCGTACGAAAGCGGACAGTTGATCACGATTCCGCCAAATCGTTTCGATTCCAGTTATGCGAACGGCCAGGGCAGGGTGGACACGCTGGTCCAGACGCATCTTTCCAATCGCTGCCATCTGGCGGTGTTGCTGGTGAATGACCCGGCGGGGGGTGGCTCGGACGGCGCCGAACGGACGGCGATTGTCTCGGCCGGGCCGGGCATGGGCGAGTTTCTCGCTCATGAGTCCGGACATGTTGTGGCGGGCCTGGGCGACGAATATGCGGATCCCTATCCCGGCTTTCCTGAGCTCGAGGAACCCAACACCACACGAGAGACGAACCGCGCGATGATTAAATGGCGGGCCTGGATTGATTCGGCCACACCTTTGCCCACTCCCTGGAGTTACGACTACTTGGATTCCGTCGGGTTGTTTGAAGGCGCGCATTATCATTCCACCGGCTGGTACCGGCCCATGTTGGATTGCCGCATGCGCAGTATGTATGTGCCGTTTTGCGCGGTGTGCCGGGAGGCGCTGACTCTCGCGTTTTACCGCCAACTAAGGCCCGTGGACGCCTGTTCCCCGACGGCCACTAATTTGACGATCACCTCAACGCAGCCGTTAGATCTCGAGGTGATACCCTTGCGTCCAGGCCATGAACTCGCGATCCAGTGGCAGACGAACGGGGTTGCCGTCCCCGGATCCACCAACGCGAGCTTTACGCTTTCACCCGCCCAACTTGGGAACGGCACCCACGCCCTCAGTGCCATCGTGCGCGATGAGACTGCCTTTGTTCGAACCGATCCGGAGCGCCGGTTGGAACAGACCCTCGCTTGGGAATTGCAGATCGAGCTGCCGCCCCGAATCAGCAGGCCGGCACGATTGGAAGATGGCCGGATTACCTTCAAAGTGGAGGGATACTCGGCCCACGCGGTGGTCATCCAGAGCTCGACGAATCTCATCCATTGGGCAATGGAAGCGACGAATAGCCTGACCACTGGCGAGTTTTGGCATACGAACGCCACCCTGGAAGCCCCGCAAAAGTGGTTTCGCGCGGTAACCTCGCCGTGAACGCCTGGCCGTCAAAACGAAAAAACCGGGCTCAAGTTGGCTGAGCCCGGCGGGAAAAGCTCGAGGAAAGATCAGGCGCGGATTCGACGGCTGAGCAGGAGCGATCCTCCCAGCAGAGCCAAGGCGCCGAGGGCGGGTTCCGGCACCATAGTGGGGCTGGCCTCGAACCGGGCGGCAAAGTTCATGGGGACATTATTGGTCTTTAGCGCCCACCCGCCATCATTTTGCCAATAATCACCGTAGTTCGCTCCGACGTCCGCCGGATCATAAAGATCGACCCCGGCGCTGTCTGTGCTCCCCAGACCCTGGAACTGCACGCTCCAAGTCATATTCGAGATCACCGGCATAAAGAGCCCCGTGGACGCGAAGTCTGTTCCGGCGTTGAACTCAAAAACACTGCGCTCGGTGGGCGTGCCCAGGCTGAACCAATCGCTGTCGAAGAAAACCGTGGAGGGGGTGCTATAGGAGTTGAAGTCCGGTCCGTCATTCAGGTAAAAACGCACGCGGGCTTGCGGAGATCCGGAAAACACCAGCGGGTTATCTGAGTTCACCGCCCAAAACTCGAATGAAAAATTTGTCAAGTAACGCGCGTTGCCCGAGAGCAGAATCTCGTCCCCGATCTCGAATGTCCCGGGATCAAATCGGGTGTTGAGATCGGTTTTGGAGTTGTCGTAGATTGTGTCAGCCTTTGCCGGGCCGGCCAGCAGACACGCCAAACCACTCGCCAGCAAGCAAGCAGCCGATTTCCGGATAATCTTCATCGTTCTTTGAAAAAACCAGAAATCGGTTGAAAGTCAACAAACTTCCTAAAAAATTTTCGCCGAGAACTCAACGATAAAAATCGGCCAGTTTCCGATTTCTCCCGTATCAGCCTATCCCTAAAATACGCCCGTGCGAAAATCGCTCGTGGTTGCCGGTGCATCGCTGATCTTGTTGGCGGCCGGATTTTGGTTTTTCGGCCGGCCTGCATACCGGCGCCAGCAGGAAGAGCGCGCCACGGCGCGAGCGGTGGCTTTTCTGGAGGCGAAAGATTTAGCCAGCGCCTCGCTCAGCGCGCGCCAGGCTTTGGCGCTCAATGCGCGTAATCTGGAGGCTTGCCTGGTCATGGCACAAGCAGCGGAACTGGCGCGGGCGCCACAAGCGATTGATTGGCGGCGGCGGATCGTCGAACTTCAGCCCAGCATCGAAAACAAGCTGACTCTCGCCCGAACGGCGCTGCGAATCCAGGGGCCGCCCTTTCCACTCGCGGCGCAAACGCTCGATGAGTTGGCCCCCTCAGCGGCCAATCGCGCTCCTTTCCATGTGCTGGGCGCGGAGTTGGCGATGAAGTTGAATCAATCAGCCGAAGCCGAAGCTCATTTTGAGGCCGCCCGTCAGCTCGAGCCCGACAATGATTTGCACACCTTCAACCTGGCTGTGTTACGATTGCGCTCGACCAATGGGGCGCTGGCGAGTGAAGCCAGAGTCTGGCTGGAACAATTGAGCGGACGGACGAATCTGGCCCCGGTGGCCTTGCGCTGGCTGGTCGCCGACAGCCTGGCGCGGAGCGATCTGGCCCGGGCGGAAACGCTTTCCGACGAACTTCTGCGGACCGAGGACTCTCTGGCAGATCGGCTGCAACACTTGTCGATTTTGAAATCGGCGAGCCGTCCGGAATTTGGGGCCCGTTTAGCCGCTCTCGAAGGCGCGGTTTCAACCAACGCCGAGGAGATTCACGCGGTGACTGGCTGGCTGGCTGCCCATGGGCTCTCGGATGAAGCGCTGACCTGGCTGCGGGGCTTGCCAGCGGAAATGCGCGAGCGACAGCCCGTGCCTTTGGCATTTGCGGACGCGTATCTGGCCAAACGAGATTGGAAAGAGTTTGAGAGCTGGTTGCAGGAGGAACGATGGGACGAGATGGAGTTTTTACGGTTGGCTTTCCTCTCCGTCGCCACCGCCAGATTGGGGCACGACGACGCGGCAGGCGGGCAGTGGCGGCTGGCGCTGCATCAAGCGGGAGACCGCCTGGGGCCTCTCACTTCGCTGCTCAACCTGTCCAGGAGTTGGCGCCCGGAGCTTGTCCAGGCTCAGGAAGACTTGCTCTGGCGCATCGTTAGAAGATTTCCGCGCGAAGCGTGGGCTTACGCGGATCTGGATCGTCTCTTGGCCCAACAGCGCGACACGCGCGGGCTGCATCGCCTGGCTTCAACCGTGCTCCTGGCCAGCCCGGGAAACCTGGCGGCGCGCAACAATTACGCGGCCACGGCCATGCTGTTGGGAACCAACTTGTCCCGCGCGTTTGACATGGCGCGCGAAGTCCGCCGCCAAAACACCAATGACGCCGTGCTGGCTTCGACCTACGCGTATTCGCTCCATCTGCAAGGCCGCAGCGGCGAAGGGCTGGCGGTGTTGGGGCAATGCCAGCGGGAGGAGCTGGAAAGGCCGGCCGTGGCGCTCTACTATGGCATCCTGTTGCTGGCGAACGGGCAGGCCAACCAGGCGCGCGAGTACCTCGCGATTTCTCGGAAAGGAGCGCTCTTGCCGGAAGAACGTGAGCTGCTGGAAAAAGCTTTACCTTCCCAGTGACCCGATGGCCGTCAGAGCCCAAGCTTCTTGAACCGGTTTTTTACTTCCTTCAGATGAAAATCCAGTGAGCAAAGCTTCCGCAGTTCGCCGGGTTTGAAATGGCTGGCGACTTCGGGATCAGCCTCGAGTTGGCGCAGGAAATCCGCGTCCTCACGCCCGGCGTGTTTGACCTCCCAGGTTTTCATGGCGTTCCGCTGGACGAGCTCGTAGGCCGCCTCGCGCGTCAGGCCCTTGCGAATCAAGGCAAGGAGCACGGTTTGGGAGTTCCACATTCCGAGCGAGAGACCGAGGTTTTTCCTCATGTTTTCCGGGTACACGACCAGGCCTTCAACGAGCCGGGTCATCGTTGCCAGCATGTAATCCAGCAGGGTGCAGGAGTCTGGGAAAATGATGCGCTCGACGGAACTGTGGCTGATGTCGCGTTCGTGCCAGAGCGCCACGTTTTCCAACGCGGCCAGGGCGTTGCCGCGCAGCACCCGGGCCAGGCCGGACAGCCGTTCGGAGGTGATCGGGTTTCGCTTGTGCGGCATGGCGCTGGAACCCTTTTGTCCCTTGGTGAATTGCTCCTCCGCCTCGAGCACCTCGGTGCGCTGCAGATGCCGGAATTCGACAGCCCAACGCTCGATGCTGGCGCCGACCAGCGCGAGCGCGCCCATGAATTCGGCATGGATGTCCCGCTGAACCACCTGAGTGGCGATGCGGGCGGGTTTCAAGCCCAGCTTCCGGCACACCGCGGCCTCGATCTTCGGCGACAGGTGCGCGCTTGTGCCGACCGCACCGGAGAGCTTGCCCACCGCCGCGACCGCTTTGGCGGATTTGAGCCGTTTGAGCCCCCGGCCAAACTCGTCATGCATCAACGCGAGCTTCAAACCAAAGGTGGTCGGCTCGGCGTGAATTCCGTGGCTGCGGCCGATCATCGGGGTGAACTGATGGCGGCGGGCTTGTGCCGCGATGGTCTGCCGCAGGATGCTGATATCGTCGATCAAGATGTCGGCCGATTCCACCATTTGCACGGCGAACGCGGTGTCAATGATATCGCTACTGGTCAGACCAAAATGCAGCCACCGGCTCGCCGGGGCGCCGATGTTCTCAGCCACATTCGTTGTAAACGCAATGACGTCGTGGTTGAGGGTGCGTTCCAGCTCCCGGCACCGCTCGATCGAAAAGGCGGCTCGGGCTTTCATTTGCGCCAGATCTTTTTTCGGCACCAGACCCGTTTCCGCGAGCGCCTCACTGACCAGCAACTCGATCTTTAACCAGATCTCGAGCTTTCGCTGCTCGCTCCAGATTTCCCGCATGGGCGCCCGTGAGTAGCGTTGAATCATGCCGTCAAATCTAAGGAATCATGCAGCGGGATGTCGAGGGTCTTGCGGCCCCCAGGCTTTCAGTGAGCGGCGTGGCGCGCGCCGTGACGGCAAATTTTACCGGCGCCCCATTTTTTCGCGGGCGCGTTCCAGAACTTTTCGTTCCCGCTCAGTGAGGCTTTGGATCCCCTGAGCGGAAATCTTTTCCAGGATTGGATCCACCTCGCGGCTGAGAAAATCCTGGGGCGACAATTCCTCTTGGGTGATGGTGTGGGCCCTCAAGTCGGAACGAGGGCGGGACATGACCTTGACAAGAGGACGGCGTCGAAGGTTCGCGCGGACGTTCCATTGTGGCCAGTGCCAGTGCCAATGGAGGGCGTAACGCACGAAGAACATGCCCGTCAGGATGCCGCCCAGGTGCGCAGCGTGGGCCACATTGCCCTGGGCGAACGCCAGCCCGAAAATCGTCAACAGCCCCGCAAATAAAAGAAGGTACTTGGCGCGAATGGTGAGCGGCACAATAAAGAATAAAAGCAGGGTGAGCGGCCGCTCCGGGTAAAGGGAGGCGAAGGCGGCGACCAGGCCAAAAGCGCCCGCCGAAGCACCAACAACTGGCGCGGCAAACCAGCCGCCGATCAGAACGCCCGCGAGACCCTGGACCAGGCCACCCACGATTCCACTGGCGAAATAAAGGGTGAGAAAGCGCCGAACCCCCAGGGTTTCCTCAAGTTCCCGGCCAAAGACGTAAATTGCCCAACAATTGAAGAGCAGGTGCAGCAACCCCGCATGCATGAACTGGTAGGTGAGGAGCTGCCAGACGTAGCCGTGGCGCAAACCTTCCACGCTCAAGGCAAAAAGATCGGCCGAATGAATGCGAGGCGGGTAGCCGTAAAAAATGCACTGGAGGAGGAACGTGGCGCAATTGGCTATCAACAGCAGCACCGTTGCGGAGAGCCGCCCCTGAAAGCGGCCGCTCCGCATATAATAACGATCCTCAAGCATGGAGCTAAAATACTCGTGAACAGAACGCTTTTCAACGTGGCGGTCTCAACCGCTCTCATCCATTTCTCCCGGACGGGAAGGGTGCGGGGGCAGGGTCTGATGGGTTCAGAACGCGAGCGCCGGCCGCCCGCTTTCGCAAAGGCCTTCAACGGGAGGCAGTCGTTTGGCCGCTCAAAAGTTCAGTAAACAACTCCACCGCGCTGCTCGCGTCCGGCGCATAACCGTCCGCGGCGATTTCATCCGCGTACATCTGGCTGATGGGCGCGCCGCCGACTGCGAATTTGATGTGCTCCACACCCCTCGCTGCGAAGCCGTCGATGACTGTTTTCATGTAGGTCATGGTGGTGGTCAGCAGCGCGCTCATGCCGATAATGTCGGGCTTGAAGCGATCGGCTGCCGCGAGGAACTTATCCAGGCTCTGATCCACGCCGATGTCGTGGACCTCAAAACCCGCGCCCTCGGCCATCATGCAGACTAGATTTTTGCCGATATCGTGAAGATCGCCCCGCACCGTGCCCATGAGCAGCACCCCGCGCCTTGTGGCCTGGGCATCCTTGGCCGTCAGCAGGGGGCGGAGCACGGCCATGCCCGACTTCATGGCGCGGGCCGCGATCAGCACTTCGGGCACATACAGGATGTTGTGCTTGAAATCCTCGCCCACCACGCTCATGCCGGCGATCAGGCCTTCGCTGAGGATTTCCTGGACGCTCCGCCCCTCCGCCAGGGCGTCCCGGGTCATTTGCTCGACCTCCCGGGCTTTGCCTTCGTAAAGGCATTGATTCATCAACGCGTAATCAAGCATGAGCCAGAGAGAGTCCGGAGTTGCGTTTGGTGTTAAATTCGGCCAGGGCTTCCCGCATCGCCAGGATGTTGGCTCGAGGCATGCCGGGGCTGGCGCCCCCGCCCACAGAGAGAATGATGCCTTTGCCGCCGCTTTTCTCGAGCACTTCGAGCGTGGCGTCCCGAACCTCCTGAGGGGTGCCACGCACTCCGATTTCAAGTGGGTTCACATTTCCCATCAGACACATCCGGTCGCCCAATCGCCGCTTCACCTCAGCGATATCCGTCTGCTTGCCCCAGTTGAGCACATGAAAGCCGCAATCGGGCAAATGCTCGAGGCAGGCGTTTACGTCCGCGTCATTGTGATAAATCTTCACCCAATCCCGCGGGAAGGCGTCACAGATGCGTTTGAGATAGGGATGGGCGAATTCCTGGTAATGCTCCTCATTCACAAAACCGACAATGTCATCCAAAATAAAAATGCCCTCGACGCCGGGGCCGAGGATTTCCGCCTGCGCCTTGAGCCAGTCGATAATCAAGTTCGTGCAAATATGCAGAAGTTTGTGCGCCCATTCCGGCCGCTCGACGATGTCAAACATGAACTCGGTGGTGCTGCGCACGAAACCGGCGGTGCAGAGCGGGCCGCGGCTGGTCACGATCGGCAGCACCTCGCCGAGATCCAGAATCCGTTGCTTCTGCATCCTCATCCGATGCAGAGTCATCGCCATGAAGGCATCCGAACGCACTTCGTAATCCGGCCAGTTCTCCAGATCCTCGATGCGAAAAAGCGTATGGTATTCGCTCGGGGTATTGTTGTCCCAGAACTTGATCTTGGCCCCGAGGGCGGAAGGCTCCGCCGCCATCCCGTACTCCATCCACCACGACGGAATGAAAATAATATCCGGAAATTCCTGGTGGATTTTAAGATTGGATTGGAACCACAGCTCAGGATCGAGGTAGTAATCCAGGTGGTTGATGCCCAAATAACCTGGAATCCAGGGGCTGTCGATGATCAGCGCCATGGGGATGTTCTCTAACGGCTCCATCCGCGCGGCTTTCTTGAAGATCTGCCATTGTTCGGGTCTCATAAACTTGGTGGGGCGGCTTGGGGTGGAGAAAGAGGATGGTTAAGCGTTTCGACAACGCGCGGTGGGTTTCATTTGGCGGCTCATTTCTTCGGGCTATGCCGCTTATCCTTTGGCTTGCGAACGTGATTTCGTCAAGCTTTTGCTCTCCGTTTTCAGGCCGAATGCGGCCTCGGAAACGTCTTCTTGGCGGAGAGGGAGGACAAATCCGGATGCGTGTGGGGGTGCTCTCCGTAACGGCGCCTCTGCTCCGAGGGGGCGTGGTTGTAAAGGCGCCGGAAAGCGCGCGAGAAATAGAATTGATCGGAGAATCCGAGCTGATCGCTGATCTCCTTGATCGACAAATCAGTGGTGTTCAGGAGTTGCACCGCGCGCTTCAAGCGCAAATGATTAAGATACCGCATGGGCGTGAAGCCCGTGATGCGGCGGAAGAAGGCCGTATAATGGGATCGCGACAAATTTACGGCCGAAGCCAGAGCCTCGATGCGGAGCGGCTCGCGAAGATGTTCTTTCATGAACTGGATGCTCTTGGCCGCGCGCTGCCCCGCGCTGATCCCGCCGCGCGCAAATTCGTCCTTTTGCCTCAGAATCACTCCCATCAGGTGCCGCAGGGAATGCGCGGCATAGACCAGGTGGCGCACGGTCAATCCATGTTCCAGGTCCTCCAAAACATCCTCAAAGAGAGAGAACAGCCGGAGGTCGCCACCCAGCGAGAGCACCGGATGATCGGCGGTTGCTCCCAACCGCTCCAGATAGAAGGGCACATCATTACCCACTGCGTGGAACCAATGAATGGTCCACGGGCGCTTGCCAGCGGCGCCATAAGCATGGGGATGATTGGCTGGAATCACCACCAGTTGATCCCGGGTGACGGCATGTCTTGGGCCGCCGATTTCGCACCAGCCGTCCCCCCGGACGCAATAAATAAAAACGGTCTCCGGACAACCCGCTTCGCGCGTGCATTTGTGGCCGTACGCGCGCGGATAAAATCCTGCGTCCGTAGGCAGCAGCGATTTCAACAAAGGCTGCTGTAGAGCCATCCCCACCATGGGGCGCGGCACCACAAGGAGTCGTTGACCGGGGAATCCCTGGTGTTTCTCACGCGGACGTAATCGCGGCGCTCTCATCCGGGCATTCCGGGGGCGCGGCCGGAAAACTCGCGGTCCGCACATGGTGAGTGCGGTTTGGCAAAGGAGCCGAAAGAGAACCCGCTCCGCTGAGCGGTTAGAGCAGGACCAGGGAGCGAGCGAGAGGCTTTATCGGCAACATCGAAAGGCCGCAGCATACCGCTCATTGTGCAGAGTTTTGGGTCTTTGGGCAAGCCCGTTGCCTCGTCGTCCCAAACACCTCAAGAACGCAGCCGGAAGCCTTCCCGAAGGAAAGCCCGGGCCGTGGAGGGCCCCCGGGCATGTGAAAACGGCCATTGATGCGGCCACCGCTGGCTTACCTCCGCTGGCGCTTGGTGCCCAGCAGGAGCAAGGCGCCGAATCCCAACAATCCCAGGCTGGCCGGTTCGGGGACCAAGGTATAATCAACCTGGGCCAGTGCTGCGCCGCCCGAGCCGAGATCGTAGGAAATCTTCAGTGTGCTCGCCAAAGAGGACTCCGCGTGGGCGAAGTTGAGAATCCCGAAATCACCCCCGCCATCCGCAGGCGCGTAATCAAAACTCAAAACGCCAGCGCCGTAGCTCAGGTTGGAGATACGGGGAGAGGCGTAAGTCTGCGCGGAGGCCCCGGGGTCGGACAGAAATCCGGAGATAGTGATCGGCGCCGGGATGTTTCCACTGCCGGTGTAAATGAACCGAATTTGCGAAGCGCCCCAGCCGCTGGCAAATTGCAAGGTCATAGATTCAGCGCCATCGATCAACGCGCCGTTACCGACGCCGGAATTGACCCCGAGAACCCACCACCACTGATTCAGGTTGGCTGAGACGGTTGCCGCCGAATCGGCCCAACCCGCCACCGTCAAGTGGCCGTCAGTGGTCGTCAAAGAGTGGGAAGTGGTGGCCCCGACGAAGGGGGCGTCGCTGCGGAATACCACGTATTCCGCCCGGAGTGGAGCTGACGCGAGGCAGACGATTGCCCCGAGTGTGCCCGCGAGAATTGCTCGTTTCATAGGGAGTGCCATTGGTTATTTCGCCGTTGTGTATGTTTTTATGATCGCCCGCCTCTCCGGGCGGTTCGCCTCCAAACGGGCTTGGCGGCTCCTTCCCGGAAGAGGCTGAGCGTCCATGGCAACCATTCTGCCATGGCGGAGAAAATCTGCGAATAGACGATTCGCCAATCTGCATGGATAATTGTCCGATAGGGAAATCACGGCGCCCGCGGAGGGTCGCAGCGGAGGATGAAGCCTCCGCGGGCCGGCAAGTCGTGGGCCCAATCATCGACGGCTGGGATTGCCGCGGCTCTCACCTCCATGACTGCGTCGGCGCCTTCCGAAATCAGCAAGCGCTGGCTGAACTCCCGGTAAAGTCCAAGATCCAGTTGGATGGAGAGCCGGGCAGCGGTGCCATTGAGGCCCGCCAGGAACCAAGTTTGGCCCGAGCGCCGGGCAAATACGGCTAAGCGACCCGGCTCGCCCCGCAGGCATCTCGTTTCGTCCCAACGAGCGGGGGCGTCGCGAAGGATTTGAAGCAAGCCGGACGGCAGAGATTCGTAATGCTCCGGCGAGTCTGCATAATGAATGATTCCCGAGGTGAAAATAAGCGCGGCGGCAAACTCGTGGGCGGCCGTCGTGAGGCGGGCGTATTTTTTGAGCGTGCAACCAGCCGGCGTCATGTCCACCGGCCCCGCCACGCTTCGGACGAAAGGAAGGATGGTGTCCAGTTCAGCGGCTTTTTCTGGATATCGAGGCTCGAAGAAATAGCACTCCCTTCCCAGTACCGCCTCGGCGGTGAGAAAATGCGGCCAGGTTCGGTGCCATCCCCTCGGGATTGTGCCGCCGTGGAGGTTGATGACGAGCTTTCTCGCCGCGGCATCCTCGAACAATGCCTGCATGGCTGCCATCGCTTCCTGGCGGTCCGAGCACCAAAAATCCACCTTTGCCCCCCGCGCTCCGGCGGTCTGGATTTCGTCGAGCTTTCGCATCCGGGTACGAGCATTGTAGAAATCTCCCGCGAAGGTCCAGGCCAGTGGGGTGACGCTCTTTGACTCCGCGTGCCCGGCTAGCGCGCGCAACCCGGGCGTCCACCATCCGGCGTCAAAAAGGGTGTATTCCCAGTTCATGCGGGCGGCGAAATCCGTGAATTTGTTGAACAGTTCGAGGTCGTTCGGCCCGTCGGGATAGGACCACCACGACCATGAGGCGCGTCCTGGGCGAATCCAGGAGCGATCCGGGATTCTCGAAGGAGGCGCCAAATCGGTGACTAGTGTCGAAAGGGCGATTTCCTCCGCCGAATCGCCTAGGGCGATGACTCGCCAGGGCATGACCCAGGGGAGTGTCCAGCGAGGTTCCGGCCCCGTTGCATTGGTCTGGCCTCGGGTAGTTTCGTCAGCGGCGGGAAAGGCGATGCGATGGATTCCGCCAGCCGAGTCTGAAGCCAGATGGCAGGCGCAATAAGCGCCATCCGTTCCGGACTCGCTCAGCCAGATCCACACCTTCGCGTCCGGAACGTGGAACAAGGCGGGAAAGCTCCAGCCATGCGGCGCTTCGCGTGAGTGGGGCGGCCGGTCGCCCGGAGAGGTTTGAAAATAGAAATCCTCGTAAGCGGGAGTATAGGGTCCAGCGGCATGGTATGGCTGCAGCCATCCCCGGGCATTTGTGGCGATGGCGAAGCCGGTCAGTTCGGTCTGGATGGTCCGCAGGCCGGCGGAAGTCTCCGGGAAGCGGTAACGGAACGCGACGCCTCCGTCCCCGGCCGCGAGGTCAAGCAGCAAACGCGCGCCCGAGGAATTGTTAAAAGACAAAGTTCGGCGGTTGTAAACTTGATCCACCCGCGGGTTGGGGCCCGCGAGGAGTTCATAGGTCTCGCGGCGGCTCTCCACTTTTCCGGCGTTGTGAAGACGCAGGCCACAATCAAACGGTTCGTCATCCCGAAGCAGGCCGAGGGGTGATTTGAGCAACGCGGGTTTGCCCCGATGGAAAATCTCGTAACTCAATCCGCCGTCCGGACCCAGCGAAACAGCAACGGTGTTCCGTCCGTCGGGAGATCGCAAAACCCAACTCCCGTCCGCCAGCGCCGAGATTGCGGCAACCAGCACTGCCGTGACGGCAAACCAGGTTCTCATGGGGGGCCTAGTTCGATAACGCAGGCCTCCCAGGCCCTGGAGCTGGAAGGCGCCAGGCCCGAAGTCATGAGCTCCGCGCCGCTGAATTGCGCGCCCTCCCCGGGGAGGGCCGGCCGTCCGGGCAGCGGGTTCAACTCTTGGAGCACATAGCGTCGCCCGGGATCCAGCCCTCTCGGGCGTATTGGCAGAGCGGCTCCATCCTTCAGTTGGAAGACAAACACCACGGCGCGGGAGTGGTCCTCGGAAACGAAGTTTAACGCCCCGCGGGATGCTCCGTGAGGTCGTTCCAGCCGGTATAACTGGCCCAGATGAGTGACCTCGCGAATGTGTTTGTACGCGCGGATCGCTCCGGCGCAGACGGCCTTATCCTCCGCGGAAAGGCGGGCGAGGTCTAGGTCCATGCCGAAGCGGGCGCTCATCGCCACGGCGCAGGCGAAGTGCATCGGGCGGTTGCCCGAATGCGTGACGTGCGCGGCCATGGTCATGGCTGGGAAAAAGTAGGAGTAATCCCATTGCATGGCCACGCGGCGCGCGGGATCGGTGTTATCGCTCGGCCAGAACTCATGGAAGTGCTTCAGCGCGCCGTAATCCACGCGCCCGCCGCCGCCGGAGCAGAGCATCAGTTCGATTTGGGGGAACGCTTTGGCCGTGCGCTCCATCAATTCGTACAGGGCGTTCACATAGTCAATCCAGAGGTGTGACTGCCGGTCCGGAGCCAGCCAGGCGGAACCGGGCTGTGTGAGGTAGCGGTTGCAATCCCATTTGCCATAGCTGACCCCATCGACGCCCAGGATATTCCGGATCACCTCCCATTCAAAGCGGCGCACCTCGGGGCGCGTAAGGTCCAGGGTGAGTTGGTTGCGCTGCAACTCCAGTTCCCGGTGCGGCTGCCGAATCACCCAGTCCGGGTGTTGTTCAAATAATTCGCTTGCGGGATTGACCATTTCCGGCTCCAACCAAATTCCGAATTCCAGGCCGGCGTTCACGGCCTCGCGCGCCAGAGGCGCGAGCCCCCGGGCAAACCGCCGGCGGTTGGGTTCCCAATCCCCCAGGCCCGCGTGATCATTCGTTCGCGCATACTTATTGGCAAACCAGCCATCATCCAATAGAAACAACTCGACCCCCATTTCCCTGGCCGGCGCGAAAAGCCCCGCGATCCGGTCAAAATCAAAATCGAAGCCGGTTGCCTCCCAGTTGTTCAAGAGCACAGTACGGGGTGTGTGGCCGTCGCGGAACCCGAACTCGCGCGCCCAACGATGCAGCTTGCGGCTCATTTCTCCCGCGCCAGCGCGGCTCCAAACCCAGATCACGGGGGGCGTGACGAACGCTTTGCCCGGTTCAAGGTGATAGGTGGAGGCAAACGGGTTGATGCCGCACAGCACCCGCAAGCGTTTCCCGACGTGATCAAAGGCGCACTGGAAGCTGCCCGACCACGCCAGCGACCCGGCGAGCACTCGGCCCGAGTCCTCGCGCAGCGGACCGTCGAACGAGAGGATAAACGACGGATTTCGGAATTGGTGGGCGCGGACGCCAAGCTTGGAATCCAAGACCTTGGTTCCGGGCGTCAGCAGTTCCGCGACGGGATTCATCTCGTCTGCCCAATCGCCGTGGAAGTGCGTTAATTCGACGTTGTCGGGAGCAAGCACCAATGAGCTGGAGGCCATTCGCTCCAGTTGGATGCTGCCCGGCTCACGGTGCTGGATTTCCGTCCATTGCTCAATGATATCCAACTCCCGGTGGGTGCGGAAGCAGAGCGCAGTCTCAAACGCGTAGGCAGGATCGCGCAGCTTCACGCGCACCAACTCGCCCGCCACCGTCGGGGAACGTTCCAAGCCATCGCAAATCAGGGACGTGGAGGTGTTCCCGTCCGCGTGAACCACCTGCAAGGCCGGCTCCCAGACATACCCATCTCCGGCCTGCGGGTAGGCTTCCTCGATGCGCATGAGTTTCTCCGCCTTCTCGGATGCTCCGAGCATCCTTTGGTAAAGGCGGCCATCCGCGCCCAGACGGAAGTTCAGGCTGAAATCGGTGGCGCGAACGGAGAACTCTTTGGGCGGGGCCGCGCCATTGGCGGACAATGCTGCCGCCCAGCCGAGGACCGCACCCATCAGTAATGCTTTCCATCTGTAATCGGTGTTGATTGTCATATTTTAGAAAGCGGGGAGTAATTGAATGATGGTTCAGGAATGAAGGATTAGCTTAACCTGCCAGTTGACCGATCCGTTCGGGGGAACGGTGCCGCACTCGCCACGGCTGGCGGCTGTACCCAGAGAATCGTCGGAGCTGTTCGTGGGTTCAATCGCAAAGTGGTCGTGCCCGTTCCAGCCGCCCCGCGTCAGCCAGAGGCCCAGCCGGCTATTTTGGGTTGCATCCCACTCAAAATCAAGGCGCTCGCCGGTTTTGTCGTTGTGAATGCCGGCCTCCCCCCGGGCTAGGGGGCCGGCGAACAGCTTGGAACATCCCCCGGCGGGGATGGCGGTATCAACCGCGTCCAGCCACCGGTGGCCATTGAGCAGCTCTCGGGTGGAGGCTGGGAGCGCCAGGCAATCCCCCGGGCGCAGTCGCAGAAGGGGATGCAGCGCCCACACGAACGGCTCCACCCTGGGACTGTGGTTGCAAAGTTCGTAATGGAGAAGTATCTCCCGCCCGCGCAAAAGGATCGAGCGCTGAAATGCAAAGGGCGAAACGCTTAGCCGGATGGAAGCCGTCAGTAATCCATCCGCCCAGGCCGCCGGATGCAAAGTCCACGGCTGGCTCCAAACCTCGCCATGATCGGCCAGGTTGCGCCCCCTCCAGGCGCAGGCGCCAATGGTCGGCAGACATTCATCCACACCCGCCAGAGGGCCACGAGCGAAATCATCTCCCAGTCGGTTTTGAAAAAGCTTCAATCCGCCTGCCGGATGCCATAGCCACTCCCGCCCGGTTTTTAGATCCTTCAGTGAGATGATCCGGGCACCAAGCTCCGGGACTATGCCAAGCTCAATTCCTTCGCTTCGGAGCACAAAGACCTTGAATCCTTGCTCCCGCCGCTCCTCACGACACAAGGCAGCGTTGATTTGCTGAGCTATCATAATGAAGTTTCCCCAGCAGCTTTCATGGAGAGATCAGGCGAAAAAAATCGCCGCCACTCCCGCGGTCGATTGGGACTGTCCAGGTATTGGAGTTCGCCGAGCCTTCGAGATCAAGCCAGATCGAGTCGAGACCGCGCACCTCGGCCTTCGTGCTTCTCTGCAAGCGCCACCCGAGGTGGTCAACGGGCCATCTCAGGGTAAGGTTTCCGTCGGCCACTTGAAAAGCGAGCGGCGTAGAGATCATGCTCACGGGCGCGGCAAGCCGGAACAGCTTTGCCTGTCGCGCCCCCAGGGCGACATGCCAGGTCGCGCCGCTGGTCACCGGGACCGAAGCGCCGCTCCATAAATCCACCGCGATGTAATCGCCCGAAATTCCGAGCCGGGAGAGATCCAGTTTTTTTGAGGCGCTGGAAATGTGGCTGTAATTGAACACGGCCACCAGCCAGGCGGCACCGTCGCGACGGAGGAAAAGGTCCGTCGCCGCGGAGCCGGTATTTCCCTCGACGGGCCGGAAGCCGCGCCCCGCCCGGGCCACCTCGTTGATCGCGGTGTTTGTGAGGTGGGCGCGCGCGGCTTTTTGCCCTGAGCTGGAAATTAGATCGTCGCTGTTTAGATAGACCGTTCCGGAGATGGCGGCGCTGATCAGGCGGCTTTGGTTCTCGTTGGCCGTGGCCCCGGAGAACTTCATCATGTCGGGATCGCTGTACTCATACAACCGGCCGGCGATCCACCACCCATACGTCACGCCGTTTAATTCGTACGCCGTGGCGCTAATGCCGGTTCCCACGTCGCAGGAAATTCTGCGCGAGTGGGCATATTGATAGGGGAAAAGCGGCGCAATCGATTCGTTCAAGAACATTTGCCCATCGCATTTTTCGACGATAAAGCGCATGCCCTGGTTGTAAGCCTGAATCCCGGTGGTGATGCTGGCGTCCCAATGCACCCCTTCCATGGCGCCATGACTCAGGAAGTCCAACTTCAAATAGTCGAACCCGCGACTCTTAAAGTAACTGAGATAATAGCCAATCATGGCGCGGGTGCCTGGGTGGGTAGGGTCCAACGCGAGGCCGCCAGCGAAGGACTGCGGATTTCCATTGGTGGTGCGCAAATAGGCGTCGCTCCATTTGAAGTTCGACGCGGTCATTGTGTAGTTGGAGCCCTGCTGGGCGGTGCCCCAATATACGAAGGGCGCGAGATAAATCCCCGCTCTTTGTCCATCTTTATGGCAACTCGTGACGAACTGCGCCAGTTGAGCATCCGTCAAATTGTCCCAATACGAATCGAGGTTGATATAAGCGGTGCCGGCATTCTGAAATCCCGCGGGTTGCAAATGATCTCGGAGGTGCCTGGCGGCGGCCATGGCATTCGAATAACTCACCTGAGGGCCATACGCATACCAGCTGTTCCAGCCAAACGGCACGTAGCCGGTCCAGGGCATTTTGGGAACTTGCGTGGCATTGGCATCCGCGTAAGCCTCCATGGTGTCCCGCCAGTCAGAGCCAAAACCGACGAAAACCGTCGGCGACGTGATCGGATCCCCCACGATCTCGCCGTGAACCATCACATCCCGGGTGTCGCTTGAGGTGACCCCTCCGAACACATTCAACACGTTCAGCCGGTTGTTCGCGCCTTGAAAGTAAATCCCGGTTTTCCATTGATCATGCGTCACCGAGCCCACCACCAGGCCGTTGCGGGAAACATTGTCGTAAAACGCGGACACTTCATAACTCATGCCGGTATTGTTGATGGAGTGGGAGTTGTATGTCACATAGGCGTCGTTGTCGAAAGGCACGGCCAAACCGCGGACATCACCATAACTGCCGATCTCGACTCCGCTCACCCGATCCATCACCACCGGCCCCATCCAACGCGACTTCAAACCAGAGCCGTGAACTTCGACCCGCGTGAGAAAACTGTCCGCTTGGTCCAGGATGAAGATCTGTCTCATCCACGGCAAACCAGGTCCGGTATGCGTGATCACTACCTGATTCTCCGCAGCCGACCAGGAGCGCGTTGGGTAGACGTTGCCGGTGAGATAGGCATCCAAGCCCACCCCGGCATAGAACTCCCTTATTTTCAAAGTGTTTTTCCAGTAGAAGTTGGCGCGACCGGTGGAGAGATCGTAATCCAGCCGCACATTGCCATTGGTCATCTTGAGGAGGCTTCCCTCTTGCACGGGCGGTTGCAGCGCGGGGACGATGTTTGCGCCCCCGGCCAGGACCAACCCGGCGAGAATGAGCGAAGCGCGAAAGACAACTCCTGCCCGCCAATGTCGAACTCGCAAAGAGCCAATGGCGCCGTTGTGTCTGGTCACGACCACCCTCGCGTCAGTCACCAGAAGCCATTGGCTTCGCGATCCACTTTGAGCGAACCCGGGTTTAGAGGGAAGGTGAAATTCGCCACATGGCCATCCCCGAACAAGGTCGGGAAAACCGGCTTGCCGCGATCATTATGCCACGCGCTGGCGGGATCATAAATGCTTCGCGTGTCTCGATTGTACCAGGGAAAGTCGGCGAGGAACACTTTTGTGACCGGAGCCTTTGCGACTTCCGTGGCTTTCATAGGGCCGGTGTTCCCTTCTTGCGGCCAGGGCCAATCGGCCGCTCCGCCCACATGTTGGACGCCGTAGGCGTCAAACCAAAAGGCCATGTAGTAGCTGATGCCATACGTATCCCAACACGATTTGACGTCGGGATACTGCGCGTCTCCATGATCAGCGGGGCAGCGGAACACCCCGAGGCCATTGCCAACGTAGTTGTTGAGGGGGCGGTTGGTCTGGGAGATCTGGCCGCCGTTGGGAACCACGGCTGCGAAGCCTGGATCTCCCGGTTTTAGCGTGGACGCCTGGCCTCCGTAAGAAACCCATCTTAACCAGGCGGGGTAAAAATCTTTGTTGTCTTCGGGATACATCGCCAGGGCGATACCCTGCTGGCGGACGTTGTTGTAGCAACTGATGCGTTGCGCCTTTGATTTTGCTCGCCCCAGAGCGGGCAACAGCATCGCCGCGAGAATCGCGATGATCGCAACCACGACCAGCAGTTCGATCAAGGTGAACGCTCCGGCCGCGCGCGGCATCGCAGGTCGCGCGGTTCCTTGTGTTTTTCCCGGCATACTCACTCCATCCTCCGCTTTTGCATGGTAACGGATCCTATTCGGTTCAGGGAGAGATTTTGACTCGGAAAAACCTTGGTTCCGCCGAAAGGCTGGCGCTGAAGGGGCTGGCGGCGCCCACCACGTCCTGCCACGCGTCCAAACCGCCGATCGACTGTTGCAGCGTGCCTATCGGCCAAGTCACCACGGCTTTATCTCCCGCCCGCGCGATGGAAATTTTCACCGTCGCAGCCGCTGGCGCATATTCAATTCGCGTCAAAGCAATTTGAGATCCCGGCGCTCCGTCCGTGTGCAGGGAGAGCGTTCTTCCGGCCGACGCGGAGGGATTGGTGAAGCGCACGATCAATTCCGGCGCGTGTGGCTGATGCAGCGTGTAGCTTAGGACCCCGCCGGAATAGCTCGCATTGGACGTGGCGCCCGAGGGATCGAAAAAACCGGGATCACTGGAAAAACCGGAAATCACGATGCCGCCACTCGTATAACGCGTGCCGAAGCTCGCGAGTCCCTCACCGGCGGCAAACTGGAGGGTAAGCGACTCGGTGCCATCGATAGCCTCGTCATTCGCTCCGCCGGCGATTCCGAACCAGTCCACGTTTCTGAAGAGAATGGCCGGGGTGAGCTCGGCTGTATCCGAGAATGCCTGTAAGGTCAATTGGCCATCCGCTGTGGTGTGGCTTGATCCGTAGCTCGGAACGACATCCACGCCGACCAGCGTTTTGAGATTGGCATACCCGATTCCAGCGACGGCCACCGAACCCCCTGTATCCGCATTGATGTTCAAGGTCCGACCGGCTGATGCGGCGCGGTTGACAAAGAAGTAACGGTGAAGGCCGCCATCCAGTGAGTAAAAGCTCTGCACTCCATCCGCGTATTCCGCGCCAAACGCGGCCCCAGTTGGATCCGTGAAGCCCGGGTCGCTCGAGAATCCTGAAATAAGGATTCTTCCGGCGTTGTAAACTCCCTGAAATTCCGAAAGACCGGCGTCAGGCGCGAACTGGAGAATAACGGTTTCGGCGCCATCAATGGCCTCGTTATTGCCTCCGCCAAAAATTCCAAAGCATTGATCCACGTAGCTGCCAAAATTGGCCGGCGTACTCCCGGCATCCGAGTATCCTCGAACGGTCACCTTGCCGTCGGGGGTGGTGTAGCGGTTGGTCACGTTCTGTCTCAAGACCAGCGGTTCGATCCGCGGCGAACCGTAGATTTCCGAGCTGTCCACCCGGAATAGCGCTGCCCCACCGCTGGCGCCTGCATAGGAGATTTTCAACGTTTGGCCGGCGGCAGCAGCCGGATTCGCGAACAGCAACTGGCCGAAGGCCCCTCCGGCGTCATAGAGGTAATCGAAGGTTAAGTTTCCTTCAGTGTAGCTGAGATTGGAGATCAGCGGCGTGTTCTGCCAGATGGTCGCGTAAGCGCCAGGATCACTTGTGAAACCCGAGATGGCAACCCGGGCCGGTGTGGACGGCGCGGCTGAATTTCCCGTATAAAGGAAGCAAATATGGGAGGCGCCGACCAATGGGTCAAACTGGAGGGTCATGGATTCGACACCGTCCACCAGCGCGCCATTTCCCACCCCGGAATTCACCCCGAGAATCCACCACCATTGATTCAGGTCTGCCGCTGTGGCCGCCCCGAGGTCAGCCCAGCCACGGATGGTGAGGAGGGCGTCCGCGGAGGTTAACGACGTTTCGGCGGTGGAGCCTTTGAAGGGAGCATGGTCGCGGAAGGTTACTGAGCTGATGGGAAACGAGTGGGCCGCAATGGCGCAAAAGATTGTGGAGAGCATCCCCAAGACGGCGATGCGCCTTGGGAATGAGCGGAAAGTTGCAGGCTTTGCAGTCATGAAAGATTTCCAGGTTGGCTGGTTGAGCGTTTGACTTCGCATCGGCTTTTCTAGTCCTACCCACTCTGCCTGACCAGGGCGCGAAAGGAAATGGACGTTCCAATGGAATGTATGGATAAAACGCTGATTCAGGGGGCGGAGAAATTCACGGATGTTCGCGCCCCAGCCCGGCTGCGCACACGTCCGCCGGAGCGGGCGGGATTACTCTCCGGTCACCCAACTGGCAGCAAAACGGGCGACTGTCAAAAACCCGTATGGGGAGGCGGGTTTACGTTCAGGGTTGGCGGACTCGTAAAAGCAGAGGACAGTGCCGTCCGGCAGGACGGCAAGGTCGCTGTAGGCGGAGGGGCCGGGTTCCAGCGTCCGGCGAATCGGCCACGTCGCGCCGTCATCCTCGCTCATCCAGACCGTAAGGTTTTTTCGGTCATGGGAGCCGTCCTCAGGGTTCGGCAGCGAGAAGAGCAGGCGGGTGCGGCCCGCCGGCGGTTCCGGCGGACAGGCGACAAAACCGGCCATGCATCCGATGCCCGAGATTTCGTTTGCCACTCGGGCAGTTGACCATCGAGTGATTCCGTCCTCACTGATGGAGAACAGACGGTTGTTGCGAAGGCCCATCGCGCTGGCTCGAGCCGAGAGCATGACCCGACCGTCCGCCAATTGGAGCAGCCCGGTCTCGCTCGCGCCGCGGGCCCCGTTCCGCTCGGTTAGCGCCAAGTCACTGGTGCGCCAGGTTTTACCGTGATCATCGCTGTAAATTGTGCCGTTGAGGCTCGGCGAGTGATTGTTGTTCCCCCGACCCAGTGAAATCCAGATTGGCGCCAAAAGGCGGCCATTGCGCAGTTGAATTCCGTGCCCGGGTCCGGTGGCCAGGGTGCGCCAGTCGAATTTTGGACGAAACGCTTCGAACACGCTGGTGATCTCCACGGGCGTTGACCAGGTGCGGCCATCGTCCCGGCTGAACTGATGAAAGCAGCGAAAATATTCGAGGCAAAACAGGAGGTGAACGGTTCCGTCACGGTCGGCAATTGCAATCGGATTATTGTAGGTAAATTCATCGGTGTTGGCGCTGTGGCGAACCGGATTCTTGGGCTTGGGGCCTGAGACCTCGGCAATCCTGCGAGCCGTCTCCCAAGAGCGCCCCTGGTCGGTGCTGCGGCGCAGGAGGATGTCCATCGCCGCCCAATCGCTGCCGCCGCGGCGGGCCTCGCAGTAGGCCAGAATAGTTCCCTTGGCGGTGACCACTATTCCGGGAATGCGAAATAACCCGTATCCGTCTGTCCAGGACTCGAACAGGTTGGTTTTCTGGAGGAATGGCTCGGCGTCGGCGGGCGTGGCGGCAATGAAGGAAAGGGAGCTAATTAGAACCGCGAAAAGCAAATTTCTCATGGCGCAATCAAACGATAAAAGACGCTGGAGCCCTCCGCGTCCGGCTGAATGATCAAGTCCGTGACGGCGTGCGAGCCGGGAAGGTTATGCCAGCCCTCAGGCTGGTTCAAGCCCAGTGCGTTGGTCTGCAAAATCCATCCGAGGTGTGTGCGTGGCCAGCCCAGTGACAGCACTCCATTGGACTCCCCACACCTGACAGAGATGGGATCAGGCGCCGTTGTTGCCACCACCGACAGCCGGCCCAAAACCGGATTGAATTGCCACACCGCACCCGGAGTCTCAGGGCTGGTGATGGCCTCAAAGTTTCCCACGGCGGACGGAACAACGCCAAAGATTTGGAAGGTCTGCCCGGCGGTGAGCGTTCCGTGGCTGGCGAGGTTGGTCACCACGAGCGTCCCGGCGTAGCTCACGCCGGTTAAACCGAGCAGGCGCGCGCTCTGTCCGTTCGCGGCATTAATTTCCACCGTGGTAATGCTGCCGGACGCCAGGGAGAGTTGATTGGCAATCGTGAAGGCGCCGGGGGAGGATGGCAGCGCCAGGGTGCCGCCGTTTTCGATGGTGGCCGCCCCCCCGAGAAACCCCGTTCCGCCGAGCGTCGCGCCGGATTTGACGGTGATGCCACTCAAAGAGACAGCTCCCTTCACCTCCAGCCGGCCGGCGGTGATCGTGGTGGGGCCGGTGTGGGTGTTGGTGCCAGCCAGGAGCAAGTCACCCTCGCCGCTTTTGATCAATCCGAGCACCCGTCCGAGAGTCGCGTCCTGGATGGCTCCCGCAAACTCGCGGTTTTCCTTCTGGTTTATCGACAGAATGCGGATCCCCGCTCCCGGTTCGCACGCGGCATCGATTCGTCCAGCCCCCTCCAGAGTGCCGATTGCGGCCGATTTCCCGAGGAACGCGGAACCAAGGCTTAAAGTGCCATCCGCGCCGATGACCACCGCGGGCGCCCCGTTTACGCACCCATCGCTGGCGAGGGCCAGCTTGCCGCTTTGAATGCTCAAGGCGCCGGAGAAGGAATTCTTGCCGGTCAAAGCAATCTCGCCGAGGTTGGTCTTGAGCAAGACCCCGAGGCCGGAGATTGGATTGGCGAACGTGGTCATGTGGTTGGCGCGGTTGAATTGGAAAATCCCATTCGGGCCAATGGCGACGCTGGCAGCCGGGGCCAGGCTGCCGGAGTCGCCCCCATTGCCTAGTTGAACCAGTCCGGCGTAGATGACCGTGGGGCCGGTGTAGGTGTTGTCACCCGCCAGCGTCAAGGGGCCGGAGCCGCCTTTGCCGAGTCCGCCATTCTGGATCGCGCCAGTGATCGTCACGGGGCTTTGCACGGTCAACAGCCTTGTGACGCCGCCGAGGTCAATGACGCCGGCGATTGTCAACCAGCCATTCTCATACCCGGTCACCCCGCCGAAGGAAATATCCCCGCCGACAGTGATGTGGTTATAAACGGGTCTGGCGAGGCGGGAGCTGTTCGCGATCACGCCACCATTAAAATACAGCCTGCCGTTGCCGGAGGCGGCTCCGAGGCTGCCGGAGTCGCCCCCGAGGATGAGGGTGCCCGAATTCATCACCGTGTTTCCCGTGTACGAATTATTCCGCCGCAGGAAGAGCCGCCCTCTCCCGTTTTTAATGATGCCTCCCGGCCCCGAGACAGGTTGGCCGAACCGGAGTTCTCCGCTGCCGTGGTGCTCAACGGTCAGATCGTCCGCCAAGGTTATCGAGCCGACCCCCTCCGGGCCGTCTCCAATGACCAAGTCACTCGCCTTGCCCGCCGGGATGAGGTTGGTCGCGCCGCGCCCGGCGCCATCGAAGGTGAGGATGCGGCCGGCCGCGGGAGAATTCACCCGGTCGGACGTATGAATGCTGATGCGCGAGATCGCGTCCGTGGTGAAGTGAAGGGAGCGAATCACGCAATCGGCGCCGATGGCATTCGTGAGATTCCTCGCCGCCGGCTCGTGGAAAAACACATCCAGGCCGCTGCTGAAATTGGGAAGCGCATTGGAAATCCAGTTCGCTGGAATTTGCCACGACTCGCGGCCTGGCCCGGCCGCGCCGTTCCAAATGGCTGTCCCGACCACCGGCAGCAGCCGTTCAAGACTGAAGGTTTCGAAAACAATGCGTTGGTAGTTGTCGCGCTCGTAAAGCAAGCCGAGGCGGGCGACGCCGATGGCGGAAAGAGAGGAATACGCCGCTGAGCCGGAATAGACTTCGTGGCGGAGCGGCCAGGTGACGCCCTCGTCGAGGCTGAATTGAAGAGTCAGGTGGTCGCGGGTTTTCGACGAAGGATTGGAAAACACCAGAACGCGGCCGTTCACACCCCCGGGATGATCCACAGTGATCGTGCTGCCCTGGCAAACAGGGCAAGGCAGATCGGCGCGGATTTCAAGGGGGCCCCACGATGCACCCTGGTCGCTGGTGCGACAAAAAACCCTGGAGTTGTATTGAATGTTTTCGCCCGTCGCGCGATCGTTCCGCAGCAATGCGCCATGGGAGAGCACAACCACTTGGGACTCGCTTGAGCCGGGTGGTAGCCAGGCGCTTTGGCTCCAACTGACGCCGTGATCGTCGCTGTGGATATTTCGCCCGTTCGCTGGTATGATTAGTCGGCCGCCGAGGGTTTGCACCCCGCGTCCAGGACCTGTGGCATCCCAGCGCGTGGTGGCGGGTTGCACCTCAGCGGAGCGGTTTACGGGCGCCGACCACGTTGCTCCGTCATCATCGCTAAAGGACGAGTAGATCCTGCGCACATCCCTGCTGGAGCCGCTCTGGATCGCGCTCTGTGTATCCTGGCCGTGGTTCCACGTTAAAAAGAGCCAAATGCGTCCGGTGCTTTTGTCCTGAACCACGGTGGGGTTGCCGCAAGTGTTGGCGCCATCACTCCAGACGATTACCTGCGGGGTCCAGGTCACTCCTCCGTCGAGGCTGCGTCGTAAGAGCGTATCAATATCGCCTGTGTCGCTCGCCGAGTTTTTGCGGCCTTCGCAAAAAGCGAGCAAAGTGCCGCCGCTGGTCTCGTACAAGGCGGGAATGCGGTACGTGTGATAGCCTCCTTGTCCGCCGATGAACAGGTTCGTGGCGGCCGCGCCATGTCTGATGCCGGAGAGGAGAAAGGCGCTTGCGGCGACAATAAGCAATAAAGCGCGCAATGGGCGTCGCCCTGGGACCTTCACCGCAGCCCGGCGACCCGGGTTGGGCGGCGCTCCGCCCGTTTTCGGGCTGGCCGGAACCTCCGGCCAGCCCCCGCAAACGTCTGGTCCAGACCCTAAATTCACTCACCCCTCGGGTGCCGCAGCCGATAAAAGACTCCCGATCGGCCGGGCTCTGGTGTGATCACCAGGCTGGTTGCGCTGGCGGAACCTGGGATATCAAACCAGCTCTCCGGAGCGGCGACATTTACCGCATTGGACTGCGCCAGCCAGCCGAGATAGCTCTCTGGCCAGCTCAAGGTGAGATTGCCCCCGCTGAAAATCGCGGTGATATTCGTGCGACTCGACGGAATGGTGGTCGCATGGATGGTTACGGTGCCGGTTTGGGGATCGAAACTGCCGGTCGCCCCGGTCGCGGGCAGAATAGTGATGGTGTCAAAAGTGCCGGTCTTGGCTCCCGAGGCGCTGAACAACTGGAAAGTCTCGCCCCCGTTGAAGGCGCTGCCTCCCGCGTTGGTGACAATCAACGTGCCGGCGTAAGCGATGTTGACGATCCCATGGACCGCATCCTGGGTCAGGTCATCTTTGTTCACCTCGAACACTGCGGATGCATTGGTGGCAAACGACAGGTTGTTGTTGATTGTCAGACTGCCAATCGGACTTCCTGGCGAAAGCGTTGCTCCTCCCTCGATGCTTATGGGCCCCGCATACGCGCCGGTGCCCGCCAGTGTGCCCTGAGAAACCAGGGTAACACCCTGATAGGTGTTGGCGCCATTTAAGCGCAAGGTGCCCGTGCCCAGTTTGACTAGCCCGCCGGAAGTGGAATTGGGGCCAATCGCAGCCGTCCAACCGCTTCCGTCGCCGCCGCCGCCGCTGAGCGTCACCCATGGCGCCGCGCTATAACCGACTCCCGGACTCGTCACCAGAATGTTGGTGAGGTTCCCGGCGCCGTCGATCTGGGCGATGGCCGCGGCCCCGGCTCCGTCTCCGGAAAGGGTGACGACCGGTGGAAACAGGTAACCCGAGCCGCCGCCGCCGCTGATCGAGACCACGCCGTTTCCGACCGGCGCCAGCAGCGCTTGATCGATGCTGATGTCGTTTTCCTGCGAATCGATGGTGGCGCCCCCGCTAAAAATCCGGGCCGCTGTCCACCCTGACCAGTAATTCGTTGAGGAGCCGCTGGCGCGCAGAGTGCCTCCGTTGAAGTTGACGTAACCGGCGCTCGCCGGGTTCGAGGCGCCCCAATTGAAACCACTGCGGTTGATGAGAGTCCCGCCCCTCAAAAGGTTGATCGTTCCCGTCATGAGCTTGGTGCGATCCCCAGCCCGATCGAACCATAAACCGAAAGAGTCTTCGATCTGGAGAATGCCGGAACCGCGAATGGTGACCTGAGCGTTCCCGCCGTCGGCGCGGGTGCCGAGATAGAAGGGCTGGGCAGCGCTGGCGGGTCGATAGTGTAAACCTCCCGAAAGGTCATACACACCCAGGCCGCCGTCGCGGGCAATGGTGAAAAAATTAACGGAAACCATTGTTCCTCCGGATTGGCTGAGCAGGCCGACCGCGCCGTTGTTGTCCAGCTTGGTATCGCCGCCGAAATAGGCGAGTCCGCCGGACAGGACGAAGGCCGCTGAACCTGAGGCAAGATTCCCGAAACCCACCGCTCCGGACTGGATAAAGTTGCCTCCGCTTTGCCGGATTAATCCTAGCGCCGAGGCTCCGTAGGCGACCGGGAGCGCCGCGGAATTCGTGAAATTCCCCTCGAGGATTTCCAGCACTCCCGTCTGATTGAAGGATGGCGCGACAGTGACACTGCCAGTGAATACGCCGCGGCCAAGCACTACGGCGCCGTCAAAAACGGTGCTGTCGCCGTCGAGAGACGTGGCGGGGTTATCGAAGATCAGTTGGCCGGGCCCCCACTTGCCGACTCCGCCGTTGGACGCCGGGCCGGTAAGCACCGTGCGATTGTTGACCGTAAGGGCCGGCGAGCCGCCGCTGAAATCGACCGGACCGGAAATCGTCAATTCACCGCTGTTTCCCGCAGTGCCGAGAGTTGAATCGGCGGAGATCACCACGGCATTCTCCAGACGGCGGGCGGCGGGGCCGTCGGCGGAGAGGATGCCGCCGGCCAGATCAATCGGGCCGATGCCCAAAGCCGAGTCGTGCCCCACCAGCACTGTTCCGGCGGACAGCACTGTGCCGCCGGAATAGTCGTTGGCAGAGCTGAATTTCACCGGGGCAAAGCCGGTAACGTTCACGGCTGCGGCGCCACTGATCCTGCCCGGCCCGGAGAAGCTGTAAGGCGTGCTTTGCGCGGCCAGCGTGACGGTCGTCGGGCTGAGCGTGGTAGTCAGGTTGATGTTGGTCTGGGACGGATCGGCTAAACCGTCGTCAAAGGTGACATCATCCCCGTAGGGATTGGCGCCGCCGTATTCGGCGTAGCGGGCGGGTTGCCAGGAGGCGTCCCGCCAGTTGTAACTCGTGTTGATGTCCCAGTTCGCGGTGGCGCCCGACCAGGTCAGGCTGTTCACCGCCGGAATCAGGACGTCAATGGATTGGTTCGCGGTATTGTTCACCAACTTCGCCGCGGCCATGATGCCGGGCCGGGTGCCAAGCTTGAAGGCGGAGAAGCCAGCTCCGGCTATGGCGCCGCTGTATTTGATCACCGGGAACTGGCCGGCGGTGAAACCCGAGCCCGAGAAATGGAGGATGACATCCGAGCCGGCCGTCTCGAGGGCCGCGCCGGTGTTGATGGACGCATCGCTAATGGCCGGTTGAAATGGATTGCTCCCCAGCGAGCCGTAATCGAGCGTGATGGAGCTGTTGGCGCCCAGGGTGACCGCAGGGGTCGCCAGCGTGGCGCCGCCGCTCACATCCACCTTTAGCGCGGCGTGGTCGGCGATCGCCAAGGCGCTCGTCGCGGGATGATTCCCGGCGGTGATGGCCAACGTTCCCGCGGCGATCGCAGTGGGTCCCTGATAGGTGTTGTAACCGGTTAACCTCAGCGTCCCCGAGCCGAGCTTGGCAAAGCCCCCGGCGGCTGTATTCGGCCCGATGACGGCGGTCCAGCCGTGGGCGACGCCGCCGCCGCCGAGCAACGCAACGGTGGGCGCGCTGGTGTAATCC